>NZ_VLNU01000001.1:2035000-2335000 GCF_009765165.1 Lysobacter panacisoli | reverse complement strand
GAGCAGGCCCGATTCGAGCGCGCGCGCATGGCGTCGCATCATCGCGGCCATGACCAGCCCAACGACGCACAGCACCGCGGCCCACGCCGCACCGAATCCATACGACACTTCGTGCCCGCCGGTGAGCAGTCCATCGACCGCATTCACCGCCGCGTAGATGCAGGCAAGCGCGAGGATCGCACCGCCGAAGGCTTCCACCAGCGGTTCAAGGTGCCAGTAGCCGTACTGGAAGCGATGGCTTCCCTCGCGTTGCACCAGTCGCGACACGGCCAGCGACGCAACCGTCAGCACCACGTCCACCAGGCTGTACATGCCTTCGAACACAATGGCCTGCGAGCGCACCAGCAGGCCGCTGGCGATACCGACCGCACCCACGGCGAGCGTGACCGTGATGGACAACTTCAGCAGTCGCTGCTCGCGCGTGGTGTCCATCGTCCCCTGCCTGTGGCCTGCGATGGCGACCGCACGGGCGATCGCCATCGAATGCCGTCATTGTCTCAGCACTTCCACAACATAGCGCGAACCCTGCTCTCCCTGCTCGACAATCAATCCGTGCACGTCCGACTCGAAGCCGGGGAAGCGCTCGTTCTGTGCCTTGGCGATACGCAGCGACACGATGATCGGATCGTCCTGCGATCCGAAACGCTCACCCGGCATGATGGTCGGGATGCCCGGCGGATACGGCACCAGCATGGTCGCGGCGATGCGTCCGCTGATGTCCTCGATGGCGACGCGCTCGACTTCGCCGTGGACCAGATGGTTGTACGCGTCGGCCGGGGTCATCACCGGCTCGGGCAGATCGACGTACATCTCGCGCATCACTTCGGCGACGCGGTATTCGGCATTGAATGCGTGCAGGCCATCGCACAGGTCGCGCAGGCCGGTGGTCGCGTAGACCTTTGGATAGTCCCGGTGCAATTCGGGCAAGGCCTGGCTGAGCGGCGCGTTGCGGTCGTAGAGCTCCTTGAAGCTCATCAGCTCGGTGACCAGCGTGCTCCACTTGCCCTTGGTGATGCCCATCGAGAACAGGATCAGGAACGAATAGAGATTCGTCTTCTCCACCACGATGCCACGCGTCCACAGGAACTTGCTCAGCACCGCGGCCGGGATGCCGCGCTGGCCCATCTCGCCATCCATCGACAGGCCCGGCGTCACGAGCGTGACCTTGATCGGATCGATCAGCACGTAGTCGTCCGCGAGCGCGCCGAAGCCGTGCCACGGGGCGTTCGGACGCAGGTACCAGTCCTGCTGACGCGCCGCCACCGGTGCCGCGGTCTCGCCGCCATCGAGCGAGGCCGCGACGCGATCGGGTTGCCACACGCGGAACCACCAGTCGTCGCGACCGAGGTCCGCCTCGACGTTGAGCATCGCGCGCCGGAACGCGATCGCTTCATCGTGCATCTCCTGCACCAGCGACTGCCCGGCCGGGCCTTCCATCATCTTCGATGCGATGTCGCACGAGGCGATGACGCTGTACAGCGGACTGGTCGAAGTGTGCATCATGAACGCCTCGTTGAAGCGTTCCGCGTCCAGCTTGCGCGTGCGGCTGTCGCGCGCGTGCACCATCGATGCCTGCGAGAACGCCGCCAGCAGCTTGTGCGTGGAGTGCGTGGTGAAGATGATCGCCTCCTGCTCGCGCGGCTTGCCCTTGGCCATTCCGTAGTGGTTCTCGTAGAAGGGATGGAACGCGGCGTAGGCGTACCAGGCTTCATCGAAGTGCAGGAAGTCCACAGCGTTGCCGATGTTGTGCGCGATGGTCTCGGCGTTGTAGCACAGGCCATCGTAGGTCGAGTTCGTCACCACGGCGATGCGCGGCTTCGCGCCGGCCTTGATCGCCTTGCTCGCCAGTGGATGCGCGTCGATCTTCTTGCGCATCGCGTCCGGCGAGAACTGGTCCAGGCTGATCGGCCCGATGATGCCGTGCGCGTTGCGACTGGGCGTGAAGTACACCGGCACGCCGCCGGTCATGATCAGCGAGTGAAGCAGCGACTTGTGGCAGTTGCGATCCACGAACACCACGTCGCCGCGCCCCACCGTGCCGTGCCAGACGATCTTGTTCGCGGTCGATGTGCCGTTGGTGACGAAGAACGTATGGTCGGCGCCGAAGTTCGCGGCGGCTTCCGCTTCGGCTTCCTTGATCGGGCCACTATGGTCGAGAAGCGAGCCGAGCTCCGGCACCGAGATCGACAGATCGCTGCGCAGCGTGTTCTCGCCGTAGAACTGATGGAACGCGCGACCGACCGCCGACTTGGTGAACGCCACGCCGCCGGCATGGCCGGGCGTGTGCCAGGAATAGTTCGACTCCGCCGCGTGCCGGATCAGCGCCTTGAAGAACGGCGGCAGCAGTTCTTCCATGTACTCGTCGGCCGCACGCATCACCTGGCGGGCGATGAAGCTCTTGGTGTCTTCGAACAGGAAGATGTATCCGTGCAGGAACTTCAGCAGCTTGCTCGGCACCTTCTCGATCGTGCGCCGCTCCCCGTACAGGAACACGGGCAAGTTCGCGCGACGCGCCGACTGCTCCTGCAGGAACGCATACAGCCGCTGGAACTGCTGCGGCTCGTTCTCGGTCCCGTCGATGGAGATCAGTACCGCCGACGCCGCGACGTAGGTGCGCGCGCCGGCGCGCGCATCGTCCAGGGTCAGCCCGCACAGGACGCGATGATTGTTGGCGCGCAGCTCGTCGGCCAGCGCGCGGATCAGGATGCCGCCGATACGCGGCGAGTCGTAGTCGGCGTCGATGACGACGAGCGGATAGTCGAGGGCCTTGAAGTACATGGGGGACAGCTCCTTCGGGGCGAAGACGGACCCGGCCGCGCATGCAGCGACGGCCGGGCCATGCATTCATCGGCGGACAGTGTGGGCGCGCACCGTGCGCCGCTGCTCGCTGAAGAACGGATAGAACACGGTGATGAACAGCACGAACAGGAACGCGTACTTCACGATCGCACCGCTCGAGCCGAAGATCGCCCACAGGCAGTAGACGACGGTCACGCTGGTCAAAACCCAGAACGCGCCGGTGTGCGTGGTCGAGTGCGTTTCCTCGACGACGAAGTAGCAGGACACGCAGGAGTAGATGTACGGCAGCACGGTGAGGATCACCGCCGCGGACGTGATCACGTCGAACTGCGCGGATGCGGTTTCGGAACTGGAGGTGATCAGCACCGCCAGCGACATCAGCACCGCGACGATGAGGATGCCCTTCACCGGCACGTCGTTGGCGTTGGCCTGGCTGAAGACCGACGGGAACAGGCGGTCGTCCGACGCGGCCTTCGCGCTCTGCGCGGTCAACAGGATCCAGCCGCCGAGCGAGCCCGCCGCGCCGATGGTCGCGCACAGGCTGACCACGCTGCCGCCCCAGCCACCGACCGCACTCGCCGCCGCCAGCGCGAACGGCGCGTCGGAGGTCTGCAGCTGCGCGTTGGGCACCATGCCCATGATCACCGCCGAGCTGGCGATGTAGCACACCGCCGCCAGCGCGACGCCGGCCAGCGTGGCGCGCGCCACGTTCTTCTCCGGATTCTCGACCACGCCCGCAGTGACCGAGGCCGATTCCACGCCGATGAACGCCCACAGCGTCAGTGCGGCCGCGCTTGAGATCGCGCTGAAGTTGGACTGCCCGGACACGTTGTACGCGCCCTCGAACACCTCCGGCTTGAAGTAGAACCAGCCGAACACCGCGATGCCGATGATCGGCACCAGCGCGAAGCTGGTCGTCCACGTCTGCACCTTGGTCACGAAGTGCGGGCCGATCACATTCGCGAACGTGAGCAGCCAGATCAGTCCGAGCACGGCGATGCAGCGGATCCACGGCTCGCCCAGTGCGGGAATGAAATAGCTGAAGTAGCCCACTGCTGCGATAGGGATGGCGACGTTGCCGATCCAGTTGGCGAACCAGTAGATGGTGTTGGTCTGGAAGCCCATGTACGGACCGAACGAATCGCGTGCGTACGCATACGGTCCGCCCGCCTTCGGCGCGAGCCGGCCGAGCTTGGCGAACACGAATGCGAGCAGCAGCGAGCCCGCCGTCGTGATCAGCCAGCCCCAGATCGACGCGGTGCCGATCTTCGCCAAGCTCGACGGCAACAGGAACACGCCCGAGCCCATCATGTTGCCGGCCACCAGGAACGTGGCGCCGACGACGCCGATCTTCTTGCCCTTGTCCGCCATGACTGCGCTCTCCTCGGGCGTGGGTGCCCGCTTCGTGACGAGGCGCGCGAGCGCCCGCGGCAGAACTCCGGTGCGACGCGCGCGACCGGACTACTTGATGAAGTTGTATTGCAGGCTTCCCTGCAGACGGAATGCATCGCCGTCGCGGCGATCCTGTTGCTCGTACTGGCCGTAGAGCAGCTCCACGCCCATCGTCCACGACGGCGCGGGGCTCCAGATGAGATTCAGCGCCGCGTACTGGCTGCTGCGGAACGCGTCGTCCGCGAGCAACTCGTCCTCGTCGTCCAGGCGCAGATAGCCGTAGACAAGATTGGAGCGCCAGTTCGCGTACCAGTAGTGCGTGTAACCGAAGAAGCCGCCGTAGCTGGTAAGCGCGCGCAGGTCGCCGTCTTCGTCGACGGCGGCGTCGAGACCGGAACCACCGATGTCCGTGGTGTAGCGCGCGATGCCCTCGCCCCAGTTGGCGCCGAACAGCAGCAGGTCCTGTTCGCCGAACGACGTGGAACCGGTGAACGACATGCCACCGCCATAGTCGTGCGACTTGCTGTCGTCCTGGATGTAACTCAACCGCCGCACGACGCCGCTCAACTGCAGATGACCCCAGTCGCGCTCCATGCGCGCAGCGGCGGCGAGATCGGGCATGCGGTTGGTGCTGGTCTGGTCTTCCGGCAACGTGAGCTGCGTTTCCGGATCCTCGACCGAGATCGTCAGGCTATTGCCCTTCGCGAACGGGAACGTGTAATGCACGCCCGCGACCAGCAGGTACGCCGCGCTGCCCGGCCCTTCGAAATCGAGCGTGTCCGGCAACGCATCGGCATCCATGAAGGCCGAGTAGCCATAACCCGCATAGGTGTTGCCGAGTTGCCCGTACGCATGGCGCAGGCGGAACTCGTAACCGTCACTGCTGCCGAAGAAGTCGTTCTCCAGATAGAAGCGCAGGTTGCCGCGTGAGGTCGGCCGCCGCGCTTCGAAGCTGAAACGCGTCTGCTTGGCGTGCAGGTTGAAGTTGGACACATCGGTTCCCGGCGTGCCGCGCACCGGAATCGCCGCGGTGATGAACTGGTCCTGGTCGCCGACCGCAGTGTCGTCGTAGATCGCATCGAGCTTCGCGTAACCGCCGATGCGGATCATCGTGTCGGTGTTGGGAATCGCGAAGAAGCCCTTCAGCTCCGGATCGGTCGGCGGCGCGTTGCTGTCCACGCGCGATGCGGCGGACGAAGGGTCGGCCACCGAGTCGCGCGCCGGCAACACCGATTGCCCGACGCCGGGCACCTGCGTCGCGGAGGCGAGCGTGGTGGACGTCGTCGGCGACGGTTGCGTCGAAGGCGTGGATGCGGGCGCGGACGGCGGCGGAACGGGCACCGTCGAAGACGTGGCAGCTTGCGATGGTGGCGTCGGCTCGATCGCCTCGAGACGACGTTCCAGCGACTGCACCTGCTGTTTCAGCGCCTCGATCTCCGCGCGCAGACCCGCAGCCGTGTCCTGCGCGCGGACAGGCCCGGTGAGCGTGAACGTGGCGATGCCGAGCAACGCCAGGGCGCACAGACGCATGCCTTCCTCCATGAACACACCGCGTGCCGCTGCCTGCCGCTCATCGGACATCGTGAAGGCGACAGAATCGCGACCGCGTCACATCACTCCCAAGCGAAGGATGCCCGTGAAGAATGTGAAGGGTGTGTCATGGGGAGATGAAGAGTGCGATTCCACATGCAGTGCGCGCGTGCATGCGTGGATGCGGATTCGTAGCGCGGGAAGCGCCGAGTTTCACCGCTCCATCCCGCGCGACGAATGCGTGCAGGCAATTCGCGTAGCCCGGGTAAGCGAAGCGCACCCGGGATTTGTCACGCGTGCACCGCCGTGCGCTCCCGGGTGCGGCCTGCGGCCTTACCCGGGCTACGGTCGCCTTCATCCGCGCACGCGATCCGCTGACGAGTTTTGTCGCGACATTGTCGCCTCGCGCATCGAGCGATCCGGCAACACACTTGCTTCCAAGGAGTTTCGCAGCTCCCGTGTAGCGGCACCCACCTCCGTCACTCCGGTGGGTTTTTTATGTCCGGGCTCCGGACATGACCGACGCGGCAAGCTCACGTCGGGAGGGCGCGAATACGAGACCTCGCAAGAGGGAATAAGCGCACCGACTACATGCGGCTACGAACCTCCCGACACCTTGCGTCGCATCCCGCGACGCAAGCCGGCTGGTTTGCTGGAGACCCACACGATGCAAAAGGATGCTTGCCGTTCCGACGCCGCGCTGCGCGGCCTTCTGTTACCCGACTTCGCACACCACCGCCTCGTCCAGGCGCGCGATCAATTGCTGCTGCTCGCGCAGCTCGCCAAACCACGCGGCACCGAACCGGAAGAGTTCGAGTTGCGCATCACACCCGAGGCGCTGTCCGAACTGTTCGACCGCATGGCGTTGTCGATCGACGATGTGTTGGGCTGCGTGCTCGAAGCGCCCGAAACGTCGCAACCCTCGTAGCCCGGGTAAGCGAAGCGCACCCGGGGCTGTCTGGCGCTGCACCGCCGCGAGTCCCCGGGTGCGGCCTTTGGCCTTGCCCGGGCTATGGTCGCTACTGAGGCTCCCTGATCGCTAAGTAAGTCAGAAGCGGAGCCACGTGAGAAAGGAGGAGTCCGACCGCTTGGGAAGGGTCCGCGGATGCTGCTTGGACGAACCCCCAGTCATCCACGAGGCTACCTAGCCCAGCTGCTTCTGGCCGCTCGCTAGTATTGAACAATGAGTCAACATCGAGCTCCCAGTAGAAGTCCTCGTCGATTGTGACGCACTCCAACGACCGGCCCTTGAAATGCTCGAAGATTGCATTTACGACAAATTGAAGTCGACCTAGGTCAATCCTTTTTTCCATTTTCCGCCTCGCAATTTGGCTACCGCACGTTCCCACATAGCGATCTGCTTCCTAAGGCAGAAGAATGGAGAAGAATGGGGTCAGGTTCATTTTCCCATCCTAAGTTCCGAGAGTGGGCCGTTTGAAGTCCCCGTCGTACCTCGACGCCTTCGCTCGCGTCTCCTTCGTCGGATGTTCTGGCGCGGAGCTCCGGGTGCATTGCCCGGGACGCCGGCAAGCGAGCGCCATGCACCGCGTTCCGAACTCCACGCGCCGAGCACCGATATCGGCCTGCCGGTGTCGGAGCCCGGAGCGCCGAGATGGGGAGCCCGGAGCACCGAGCCCGGCGCTCGGATCGCCGGGCAAAACGCTCCGCGGGCCGGGCTCGAAGGTCGGAGCGTCGAGCAGCGGAACACCACGCGCCGAGCTCGGAGCTCGGATGACCGAGCACTGGAGCTCGACTCGCCGAGCTCGGAGCTCGACACACCGAGCAATTTGCCCGGCGCTCCGGGCGTTTCCGTTCGGTCGCCGAGCACCCATGCCTCGCGCATCGAGCACGAAGGACCGAGAGCCGTGTCGTGCACACCGTACGCCGGCCAAAAAGAATGGCGCGCCAGGCTCGAAGCCCGACGCGCCATTCCATCCGCTTCGCCCGGTACGCCCGGCGTGGCGGTCAGGAATCAGGCCGCTGGCGTGTCCTCTTCCACCGCTGCCCCGCGTCCGCTACGCGTGAAGCGCACCGACAGCGCCCGCCGCGCATCCTTGAGCGCCTCGTTGCGGCCGGACACCTTGAGCAAACCGTAGCCCTCCAGCGACACGGACATCAGGTCGCTCCCCAGCGCGAGCATCGTGTCCGTGGCGCGCTCGGACAACTGCTGCAATTGCAGCGCACGCGGGCGCAGCGCATCCAGCACGGCAAGGTCCGCCTGCGCCTCGGCCAGCCCCAGGTTGGGCGGCACGATCTGCGGATTGGACGCCAGCACCGTCAGCGTCTGCCGGCAGAACGTCTCGGACTTGTCGCCCATCTTGGTCAGCTCGCGCCGCTGCTGCGGCTCGAGCGCGATCATCGGCGCGAACACCCGCCGCAGCGTCTCCAGCGCCGCATCCACTTCCTGCAGGTCGCTCGGCGAAAGCTGCATCGAAATCAGGTTTTGCATGTCGTCTCCATCACGTGAGTTCGTCCGCCACCGTGGCGGACCGAACCAGCGTCGAAGAGAGACACGCGCCGATCTGTCAGGAGAGCGCGGCGATACGTGTCAGGGTTTTCCTGCGGGGCGGTGACGTTTTCGTATTGCGTGTGGGGCGATGATGAATTTCTTCCGGGTGTGGCCTAACCCGGTCTGCGCTCGCTGCCGTAACGGACCGCAGCCAGTTCGCGGGTCGGCCTCGTTCATCGGAATGTTGAGCCTGCGCCCTTGCCTCTACAAGCTTTGACGCTCAGTACAAGCGAAGCGACGGTGCAAAAAAAGAATGCAATCCATCCGGCGACATACAGCCTGGCTGACATAGATCCAGCTTGCGCAACCCAAACCTGGGTGGCTACGTCGATCATCGTCAGAAGTGTCCCGATGAATAGACATATCCCAATCACGCCGAACACTCTGGCCAGCTTGTGCAGCCTTGTCACGCCGCGGAAGCCGATAACAACCGCACACAGATCAATGGCGAGGAGGATCGGAGAGAGGAGAAGCGGTATCAGCTGCGGCGTCATTGCTTACAACTCAAGAATGGGGCAAGTTCATTTCCCTTCGAAGCGACGTCGCCGACCTACGCCTTCATACGCAACAGCAACACGCCTGGGGCAGTAACAAGTTCCGAGAGCAGATCGAGGCACGGACGCAACGGACCGCAGGTGTTCGGCCGAGGGGCAGGCCTCGTTCGTCTGGTAAATGAACCTGACCCCTTTTTCCTCTTTTCTCGGACCCCTTCCCCCTGTTTCCTAGCAATTAGCCACGTCTAAACCTACGAACCAGATAGCCAACTCCAATAGCAATCGGGAGCAGCACAAGAATCAACCAATCAGGCAGCTTAAAAACGATGATCAACAAGATGATCGCCAATAGGGCGCCACTTATAGCGATATGGGCAATTACATCCTTCATCACGGCGAACCCTCCTCTGGCTTGCAAGCCGCGTCCTCGTCTTTACAAACCTGCCTACAGACGAAGTACTTGGCGATGGCACGGCTACCGTTAGTCGCATAGCCGACTGGCGCTGACCAAATTCGCTCCGCTGTAAAGCCGACAACGCCACACACCAGCGCGGCAATCTGCGGGCGGAGATCACTCGCCGCGACTACCGCCTCTCGCAGCCCTCGCTCATTCCTGCGACATCCACTTCCTTCCCTAGATTCACGTAAACGATGTACTCACATACGCCGTGCACCAGAGTTACATTCCAGCCCCCGTCCTCAAGCCGACTGGTCGCCGCAACGTCGATACTCTTTCGATCAATCGGAACGTGATGACCTAACCGTTTCGATGAAGAAACCATTACATCCTTTGCTGCTTCGACAGACAACGTCCTGCTATCTGCCGAAGGGCTTGAGTCGCATGCAGTGACAAGCATGCAAAGCAGGACGAAACCTATCGACAACACCGCTCTAATTGGCATCACAGCACTACCCCCTCTTTGCCAGGGACGCAACGAGCCTGGGCAGCAGCGACAAGTTCCGACGAAAAGGGGTCAGATTCATTTCCCAAACCGCGCAAACGCTCAACTTCCAGAAAGAACAGGCGGAGACGCTCTTCCACTCCTACCTCACCAAGGATCAACCGTAGAAAGCACGACCCGACTGACTGCCCGCTTGGCCGCGTCGCATCGAATAGCCAGCCGACTTCAAGCGCGATGTTGACGCCGGAGGCAGCCCTGATGACGGTCAGGAATTCATCCGTGTCAGCAAGCGACACGCACACGCTGCCATGACCCGGCCGAAACTTGAATAGTTCCAGGCTGGCGAAGGCTGCCTTGAACGCCTGCTCTGCAATGTCTGCTTCCTTGCCGGCCACTGTTGTTGCCCCATGTCACCTGGATGTCAGGACGATAGCCATAGCCACATACGACAAGAGTCCAGTCACCGTAATCAGCATCGAGGCGACCCAAGACTTCCGCGGGTGAGTCCTCGCCCCTAGCGCCAGTCGATTGAGAAATAGCACTGCGACGCTGGCTGCGATGTACAGAGCTGTGCCAACGCCATACCCCATCGTTGGCGCAAACAGGACGAGGGCCAGATAGCCGACTGCTAGAGCAAGAGTTAGCCACGCATGGCCGACCCTCCCCAAGCAGAAGGCATTCACGGCAGCAAGGGCAGCTCCCGCCAATGGAGTGCCCAACAGAAGGCCAACCACTATCTGGGGATAGCTGAATATCCGCTGCTGCGATTGGACGCCCTGCGATTCCGGCGGGTCAGACCACTGCCTGCGCTCCATCTGCTCAACACCCAAGGTCGTACTCCGTCTCAGCGCTGCCATCCTTCGCCACCGCGCGGCGATCACGTCGGGCCCCTTCTGCTTCCACTCCCAGGCCTCTTCAATCGTGAGCTTGCGCAGCCCACCCTGATAGAGGTCGACTGCGCGCGCGGCCAGCCGCGATAGCACATGGCCAAAAAGGAAGGCCGGATTTCTCCGGCCTTCGTCGTACTTCCGTCAGCGCGCTTCCACCATTTCCACGCAGCCAAGTCCGATTGCGACGGTCTTGGCGTCGCCGTCCTGACGATGACTCGACTCGTCGGCTTCCTGCGGAATGCAGGCGCCCCACTGAAGCATCTGCGGATGCTCGCGCAGGAAGACGGCTTCCTGGCAGAAGAGCCGGTGCGCGAGCTCTATGATTCGCCGCAGCACCTTGGCGAACGGTCCGCGATTCAAAGACGCACTCCAGTCCATTGGATGAGGCCGGGCTTGCCGGCCTTCGTTCCGCGCGTAATCAGCGGATCTCCGCCACTTCCACGCCGTCCAGTCCGGCGGCGAGCGTCTTGGCGTCGCCGCCCTGGGCGAGCTTGATGCGCAGGCGCACTTCGTTCTGGGAGTCGGCGTAGCGCAGGGCGTCCTCGTAGGAGATCTCGCCGGCCTGGTACAGCTCGAACAGGGCCTGGTCGAAGGTCTTCATGCCCAGCTGCACGGACTCCTTCATCACTTCCTTCAGCTTGTGCACTTCGCCGTCGCGGATGTAGTCCTGCACCAGCGGCGTGCCCAGCAGGATTTCCATCGCCACGCGACGACCCTTGCCGTCGGGCGTCGGGATCAGCTGCTGCGCGACCACGCCCTTGAGGTTCAGCGAAAGGTCCATCAGCAGCTGCAGGCGGCGGTCTTCCGGGAAGAAGTTGATGATGCGGTCCATCGCCTGGTTGGCGTTGTTGGCGTGCAGCGTGCACAGCACCAGGTGACCGGTTTCGGCGAAGGCGATGGCGTGGTCCATGCCTTCGCGCGTGCGCACCTCGCCGATCATGATCACGTCCGGCGCCTGGCGCAGCGTGTTCTTCAGTGCCGCTTCCCAGCTGTCGGTGTCGATGCCGACCTCGCGCTGCGTGATGATGCAGCCTTCGTGCTTGTGCACGAACTCGATCGGGTCTTCGATGGTGATGATGTGGCCGGTCGAGTTGAGGTTGCGGTAGCCGATCATCGCGGCGAGCGAAGTGGACTTACCCGTACCCGTCGCGCCGACGAAGATGATGATGCCGCGCTTGGTCATCGCCAGCGTCTTGATCACCGGCGGCAGGTTGAGTTCCTCGACGGTCGGGATCTTGGTCTCGATGCGTCGCAGCACCATGCCGACCTGGTTGCGCTGGTAGAAGCAGCTCACGCGGAAGCGGCCCACGCCGGCCACGCCGATGGCGAAGTTGCACTCGTGGGTCTTTTCGAACTCTTCGCGCTGCTGCGGGTTCATCACATTCAGCACGAGGTCGCGGCTCTGCGCCGGCGTCAGCGCGTTCTGCGTGATCGGCGCGATCTTGCCGTGGACCTTCATCGACGGCGGCATGCCGGCGGTGATGAACAGGTCCGAGGCCTTCTGGTGCGCCATCAGCTTCAGGAACGACGTGAAGTCGATGCTGCCGGCGCCCGCGGCGGGCGATGCGGACGGCGTGTTGCCGGTGTTCTGCGTGCTCATGCGTTTTTCCCCTGGGCCGCGTTCGTTTCGCGGCCTGGTCTACTGGCGGTTTCGAAACCCGTGTATCGATCCCCGATCCCGGCCTTACTCGAACAGGCGCTTGTCCTTCGCGTATTCCCTCGCCTGCGGACGCAGGATCAGGCCGCGCTTGACGAGGTCCTGCAGGTGCTGGTCGAGCGTCATCATTCCGTACTGCTGGCCGGTCTGGATCGACGAGTACATCTGCGCGACCTTGTCCTCGCGGATCAGGTTACGGATCGCCGGGATGCCGACCATGATTTCCCACGCCGCGGTACGACCGCCGCCGACCTTCTTCAGCAGCGCCTGCGAGATCACCGCGCGCAGCGATTCGGACAGCATCGAGCGCACCATCGGCTTTTCGCCGGCGGGGAACACGTCGATGATTCGGTCCACGGTCTTGGCCGCCGACGAGGTGTGCAGCGTGCCGAACACCAGGTGGCCGGTTTCCGCGGCGGTCAGCGCCAGGCGGATGGTTTCCAGGTCGCGCAACTCGCCGACGAGGATGTAGTCGGGGTCTTCACGCAGCGCTTCGTTGAAGCCGTGCGTGTCGCGGTGCACCTCGCGCTGGTTGATCAGGCACTTCTGCGAGGTGTGGACGAATTCGATCGGATCCTCGACGGAGAGGATGTGGCCGTATTCGTTCTTGTTGATGTGGTCGAGCATCGCCGCCAGCGTGGTCGACTTGCCCGAACCGGTCGGACCGGTCACCAGGATCAGACCCTGCGGCTGGTCGATCAGCTCGCGGAAGATCGGCGGGCAGCCCAGGTCGTCCAGGGACAGCACTTCCGATGGAATCGTACGGAACACCGCACCGGCGCCGCGGTTCTGGTTGAACGCGTTGACGCGGAAACGGGCCAGGCCGGGAATCTCGAACGAGAAGTCGACTTCGAGGAACTCTTCGTAGTCGCGGCGCTGCTTGTCCGACATGATGTCGTACACCAGCGCATGGACCTGCTTGTGGTCCAACGCCGGGATGTTGATTCGACGTACGTCGCCGTCCACCCGGATCATCGGCGGAAGACCGGCGGAAAGGTGCAGGTCGGATGCTTTGTTCTTGACCGAGAACGCCAGAAGTTCGGCGATATCCATGCGTGCTCCCCTGCACTGCTACTGGAACATAAACTGGAACGGTACAGCCCCCAAGCCGCAGTATAGCCCTCACCCCTTGCCCTTTTTCCAGCACTTTCGACGGGAACTGAGACGTGCGCGCACGCGCCCTGAAGGACATCCTGCTGCAGCTTGAGAACGCGGCCGCCGCCAGCGGCAGGCCAGCGCCCCGGCTGCTCGCAGTCAGCAAGACCCAGGATGCGACGGCCGTCGCGGAATTGGCGGCCGCGGGCCAACGCGCCTTCGGCGAGAACTATGTACAGGAAACCGCGGTCAAGCGCGCCGCGCTGGCCGGCGAGGGCCTGGAATGGCACCTGATCGGCCATCTCCAGTCCAACAAGGCCGAACAGGCCGCGGATCTCTTCGACTGGGTGCAGACCGTGGACCGGCCCAAGCTGGTGGCCGCGCTGGCCCGGTACCGCGCGCCGGACCGGCCGCCGCTCAACGTGCTGGTCCAGGTGAACATCGACGATGAAGCCAGCAAGCACGGCTGCCAGCCCGGGGATGTGCCCGCCCTTGCTGCGGCCATCGCCGCCGAGCCGCGCCTGCGGCTGCGCGGGCTGATGGCGATCCCGACCCCGCATCCGGACCCGGAGCAGCGTCGCGACGCGTTCCGCCGGACCGGCGCCCTGTTCGAGGCCCTGCGCGCCGGTCATCCCGACGTGGACACGCTGTCGATGGGCATGAGCGACGACTTCGCCATCGCCATCGCCGAGGGCGCGACGATGGTGCGGATCGGCACCGCGCTGTTCGGCGCGCGGCCCCCCAAGGCCTGACCGCGAGCGGCGCGGGAACCGGCGCGGTTCCCGGAACTCGACAGTGCGCGTGGAGGCGGGTTGCTATCCTGCCGCGCATGACGAATCCCGACACCCTCACCTCCTCCGGGACCGTCGCCTTCATCGGCGGCGGCAACATGGCACGCAGCCTCATCGGTGGACTGGTCGCGCGCGGCCGGTCGGCGCAGGCGATCCGCGTGGCCGAACCGGTCGCCGCATTGCGCGAGGCGCTGCAGCGCGACTTCGACGTCACGGCGTCCGATCGCGCGGTCGAAGCCGCCGAGGGCGCGGAAACGTGGGTGCTCGCGGTCAAGCCGCAGGTGATGCGCGAGGTCTGCGCCGAACTCACCGCGCGCGCGCAGGCAACGCGGCCGCTGGTGATCTCGATTGCTGCTGGCATCACCACGGACCAGCTCGATCATTGGCTCGGCGGCGGCCTGCCGGTCGTGCGCGCGATGCCGAACACTCCAGCCCTGCTCGGCGCGGGCATCACCGGCCTGTACGCCAACACCCACACCAACGCGTCGCAGCGCGATCGCGCCGCCGGATTGCTGGAAGCGGTCGGCCCGACGGTGTGGATCGACGACGAGAGCCGGATGGACGCGGTCACCGCCGTGTCGGGTAGCGGTCCGGCCTACGTCTTCCTGCTGGCCGAAGCGATGCAGGCGGCCGGTGTCGCGCAGGGACTCACGCCCGAAGCCGCGCGTGCGCTGGTGCAGCAGACCCTGCTGGGCGCGGCGACCATGCTGACCCGGCTCGAGGAACCCGCCGACGTGTTGCGCGCACGCGTGACCTCGCCCGGCGGCACCACCCAGGCTGCGATCGAAACCTTCGAAGCGGGCGGTTTCCGCGAACTGGTGGCGCGCGCGATTGCTGCTGCCACCGAACGCGGACGCCAGTTGTCCGCCGCCAACGACTGATGTACGGAGCGACGACCATGCGAATCCGCACCCTTTCCGCAGCCCTGCTCCTCACCGCGATGCTGTCCGCCTGCGGTGGCGGCGGTGGCAGCACGCCGCCCGTGCCCGCGAACAACGCGCCGCAGGAAGCGATCAGCCGCATCGGCGACGTCACCATCCGCGCCACCGCGATGTCGACCGCGCAGCTGGGCGAAGCGGTCGCGAAGCAGTACGGCATCGCCCGTGCCGACAACACCGTGATGTTGCTGATCGGCGTGCGCAAGGGCAGCGATGCGCAGGAAACCGCGCTTCCCGCCACGATCACCGCCACCGCCACCGACCTGCGCGGCCGCCGCCACGACATCACGATGCGCGAGCTGCGCAGCGGCGATCTGCTCGACTACGTGGGCACGTTCGAGGTTTCGCCGCCGGATACCGTGCGCTTCGACGTGACCATCGTGCGCGAGGGCGGTGCGAGTTCGACGATGCAGTTCACGCGGGACTTCTATCCGCAGTGAGTGGTTTCGGAGCATGAACCGGAACGACGCTTCGCGCAACACATGCCTCGCCGCTCCAATCGTCATTCCCGCGAAGGCGGGAATCCAATTGTCCCAGCCATCATGCTTTTCGTAGCGTGATACGTCGTAGTGCTGGATTCCCGCCTTCGCGGGAATGATGGCAAAGGCGCTTCAGCCCGCCAGGAACGCCCTCACGGCATCCACGTCGAACGGCCAGTCCAGCTCCGTTCCGCGCGTCTCGTCGCGCAGCACCGGCACGCGGATGCCATAGCGCAGTTCCAGCGTTTCGTCCGCGTCGATGAAGACACTCTCGAACTCCGGCGCACGCGCCAGCGCGAGCACCTCCAGCGCGAGATCGCACAGATGGCAATCGTCGCGCTGGAACAGCGTCAGTGCTGGCGCTACGGCAGGGACGGTGTCATGCATCGCAATGCGGCACGGTATGGCGGGTCGGACCCGACGGGGCGCGTAGAATAGCGGGATTCCCGGCGCGCACGCGTTGCCCGCCTTGCCCCTTTGGAGCCGTACGTGGCCGTCAGCAGTTTCGACCTCTTCAAGATCGGCATCGGGCCGAGTTCCTCGCACACCGTCGGCCCGATGCGCGCCGCGGCGCGCTTCGTGCAGCGCTGGCTGATCGAAGGCGGCGATGGCGACGGCAGCGAACTGGCCCGCACCGCGCGCGTGCGCGCCGAAGTGTTCGGCTCGCTCGCGCTCACCGGTCGCGGCCACGGCACCGACAAGGCGGTGCTGATGGGACTGGAAGGCCACCTGCCCAACGAGATCGATCCCGACCTCATTCCGGCCGCGCTGGAACGCATTCGTTCGAGCAAGCGCATCCGCCTGTTCGACCGCCACGAGATCGGCTTCGACGAGAAGCACGACCTCATCATGAACAAGCGCCAGAAGCTGCCGTTCCACACCAACGGCATGCGCTTCACCGCGTTCGATGCGGACGGCAACACGATCGCCACGCGCGATTACTACTCGGTCGGCGGCGGCTTCGTGGTCAACCAGGACGAAGCGGCCGAAGACCGCATCGTCGCCGACACGACCGAACTGCCCTACCCGTTCCACTCCGGCGACGAACTGCTCGCGCGCAGCCGCGAAAGCGGGTTGAGCATCGCCCAGCTGATGTACGCCAACGAACAGGTGTGGCGCACGCCGGAACAGATCGACGCGGGACTGGATGAAATCTGGAACGCGATGCAGGCGTGCGTGGCACGCGGCATCCGCGAGAAGGGCACGCTGCCCGGCGGTCTGCACGTGTCGCGCCGCGCACCGGCGCTGCACAACGAACTGTCTTCGCGCCCGGAAGCGGCGATGCGCGATCCGCTGACCACGCTCGACTGGGTCAACCTCTACGCACTCGCGGTGAACGAAGAGAACGCCGCCGGCGGCCGCGTGGTCACCGCGCCGACCAACGGCGCGGCCGGCATCATCCCGTCGGTGCTGCACTACTACGACCGCTTCTGCCCCGGCGCCAACATCCAGGGTGTGCGCACGTTCCTGCTGACCGCGGCGGCGGTGGGCATCCTCTACAAGGAGAACGCCTCGATCTCCGGCGCCGAAGTCGGCTGCCAGGGCGAGGTCGGCGTCGCCTGTTCGATGGCCGCCGCCGGCCTGACCGCCGCCATCGGTGGCAGTTCGAGCCAGATCGAGAACGCCGCCGAGATCGGCATGGAGCACAACCTCGGCCTCACCTGCGACCCGATCGGCGGTCTGGTGCAGATCCCGTGCATCGAGCGCAACGCGATGGGCGCGGTGAAGGCGATCAACGCCAGCCGCATGGCGATGCGCGGCGACGGCAAGCACAAGGTCAGCCTCGACAAGGTCATCAAGACCATGCGCGACACCGGCCGCGACATGCAGGACAAGTACAAGGAAACCTCGCGCGGCGGCCTCGCGGTCAACGTCATCGAGTGCTGAGGCGCGACCACTCACAAACCTGAATGCGCCGTCCGGTCGTTCCAGCCGGTTTCATCAACAAATCGCCCTAAAGTTCGTTCGCGCTGCTGCCGATAGCCCCTAGGCCATAGGTCTGCTTCTCTGGGGAGGGGGGCGGCATGCAGGGTTCCTACGACTACAGGGCCATCGTCCTGTCGTTTCTCATCGCTTGGTTCGCGGCGTTCGTCGCGATCCAGCTCGTCGGCCGCGTACGCGGCGCTTCCACTCGTCAGGCGACGACCTGGATCTGGGCCGGCGGCATCGCCTTCGGCCTGGGTATCTGGTCGATGCACTTCATGGGCATGCTGGCGTTCCGGCTGCCCGTGCCGATGCTCTACGACGTGCGCATGACCGCGCTGTCGGTGATACCGGCGGTGTTGTCGTCCGTGCTCGCGCTGTACGTGGCGGGCACGCTCAGGCGTGGCTTCCCGCAGCTGTTGCTGTCGGCGCTGTTCATGGGGCTGGGCATCTGCGCGATGCACTACGTCGGCATGGCGGCGATCACCTTCAGTCCCGGCGCGAGCTACGCCACATTCTGGGTGGTGGCCTCGGTCGTCGTCGCCGTCGCGGTCTCGCTGGTCGCGCTGCACCTGCTGGTGCGGTTCTCCTGGCTCGAGAGCGAGCCGCGTTTCGGCCTGCAGGTCGGTGCGTCTGCGCTGATGGCGCTGGGCATCTGCGGCATGCACTACACCGGCATGGCGGCACTGCAGGTGGGGCCCGACACGTACTGCCTCACGCGCGCAGGCGCGGTACCGGGCGAACAGCTGAGCCTGGTGATCGTCAGCATCGCGCTGCTCTACCTCGCGGCTATCACCATCGGTTCGCAACGCGACCTGCACGCCAGCGAGCAACGCTTCCGCGCACTGGTGGATGGCGCACCGGGTGCGATGCTCATCGTCGATGAGGACGGACGCATCAACCTGTCCAACCTCGAAGCCGAACGCCTGCTCGGCTACCGTCGTGGCGAGCTGGTCGGCCAGCCGGTGGACCTGCTCGTGCCGGAGCCCTCGCGCCAGCGCTACGCGAGCGATCGCCACGAGTTCCTGCGCACGCCACACAGGATCCACATCGGCGGCGCGCGCGAAGTGCACTGCCGCCATCGCGACGGCACCCAGATCCCGATCGAACTCGGCCTCAATCCGCTGACCGTGCAGGGCCGGCGCGTGGTCGTCGCCTCGATCATGGACCTGACCGAGCGCAAGAACGCCGAGCAGCGCATTCGTCGCCTCGCCTACTACGACACGCTGACCGGGCTGCCCAATCGCAGCCACTTCCAGTTGCGACTGGAGGAACAGCTCAAGCACGCCGGCGAGGACGGATTCGGCCTGATCTTCGCCGACCTCGATGGGTTCAAGGAGATCAACGATTCGCTCGGCCACAGCGCCGGCGACCGCGTGCTCGCGCAGATCGCGCATCGCCTGCGCGAAGGCGTGGGCGAGCGCGGCGAAGTGTTCCGGTTCGGTGGCGACGAATTCATCATCCTGCTGCCCGGTGGCTCGTCGACGCGCGACGCGGGCATCGCCGAAGAGCTGATCCGCCGCATCGCGGTGCCGATCTGGATGGAGAGCAAGCAGCTGGGCGTGACACTCAGCCTGGGCAGCGTGCGTCATCCGGAACACGGCAACGAGCACGACGGGCTGGTCAAGCGCGCCGACATCGCGCTCTACCAGGCCAAGGCCATCGGCAAGAACGTGCATTTGCGCTTCCGCGCCGACATGGAAGAGTCGGTGACGCGCCGCTTCACCCTGCTCAACGACCTGCGCGGCGCGCAGGAACAGGGCCAGCTCATCCTGCTCTACCAGCCGATGATCGAGCTGCGCACGCGGCGCGTCATCGGCGCCGAAGCGCTGGTCTGCTGGGACCATCCGCAACACGGACGGATCACGCCCTCGACCTTCATCCCGGTGGCCGAGGAACACGGCCTGATCGAATCGCTCGGCGAATGGGTGCTGGAAGAAGCCGTGCGCCAGTGCTCAAGCTGGCGTACGCGCGGGCTGACGCCGCTGCGGCTCGCGGTCAATGTGTCGAGCGCGCAGTTCCGCGATGCGATGCACCTGCGCAACATGGTCGACCGCGTGCTGCGACGCCACGGCTATCCCGCCGACGGACTGGAACTGGAGATCACCGAGCGCCAGATCATGCGCGACCCCGAATCGGGCGTCGCCTCGATGAAGGCGCTGTCCGAGCTGGGCGTGGCGATGTCGCTGGACGATTTCGGCACCGGCTATTCCAGCCTCGGCCACCTGCGCGATTTCCCGCTGCGCAAGCTCAAGATCGACCGCAGCTTCACCGACCAGATCGATCGCGACCCGGCCGGCCTGGCGATCGTGCGCGCGGTGGTCGAACTGGCCCGCAACCTCGGCATGCGCGTCGTCGCCGAGGGCGTGGAACGCGAATCGCAGGTCGGACCGCTGCGCACGAGCGAATGCGCCGAAGTGCAGGGCTTCCTGTTCGGTGCGCCGATGTCGGCGGCGGAATTCGAACGCCGCCTGCTGCGACCCGCGTTGGCCTGATGCCCGTCCCCGGCCTGGCCGGGGGACTGCTGACCTCCGCTGTCCCGATTTGTCCTACAGGACAACCGGTCACGCACCGCCCGTGACCGCCGCCCTCACGCATCCGTGACGCTGGCGCCATAGCCGACGGCCGGCACACCTGCCTTGCCGAACTGTGACGCTCAACGCGAATTCACGCCGGACGCGCTGACAACGTTGTCAGAACAAGACACGTAATGGCCGCGCCGGCATGGGGCGCCCATAGGCTTCGCCGCAGGAGGTGGTGGCGTGTTCAACCCGGGAAACGTCCGCCGCCTCCGGCCGCGCCGGCATCGCATCGATCAAGGGAAGGGAGCCGCGCCGTGACCACGGCGTGGCAGGTGATGTGAACCGCAACGGGAGGAAGAGATGCAAAGGCTGATCGGAAGGAAGGCGATCCTGGGCAAGGCAACCTTGCTGCTGGCCTGCACACTGGCCGCATCGACGCTGCAGATCGCGAACGCACAGACCGCTTCATGCGCGGCAATACCGGCATGGACCGCATCCACCATCTACAACCCCGGCGACAAGCTGGTGTACCAGAACCGCCTGTACCAGGCGAACATCCAGATCTGGAACGCTCCACCGACGCACTGTCCGACCTGCGGCTGGTACACCGATCTCGGCGCCTGCGGCACGGGCGGCACCAACCAGCCGCCGTCGGTGACGCTGACTTCGCCCAGCAACGGCGCCAGCTACAACGCCGGTAGCAACATCGCCGTCAGCGCCAATGCGAGCGATTCCGACGGCAGCGTCGCACGCGTGGAGTTCTTCCGCGGCACCATTTCCCTGGGCGTCGACACCGCCTCGCCCTACGCGGTGACGTGGAGCAACGCGACCGCTGGCAGCCACGCGTTCAAGGCAGTGGCGACCGACAACCTCGGCCTGAGCACCACCTCGACGACGGCAACGATCACCGTCACCGGTACGCCGCCGACCGATACCACGCCGCCGAGCATCCCGACCGGACTGGGTGCGACCGCGCTGTCGTCGAGCAGCATCGCGTTGAGCTGGAACGCGTCCACCGACAACGCCGGCGGCACCGGCGTGGCCGGCTACGACGTCTATCGCAACGGCAGCCTGATCGCCTCGCCGACGACCACCAGCTACACCAACAACGGACTCGCCGCGAACACCACGTACTCGTACACGGTGCGTGCACGCGACAACGCCAGCCCGGCGAACGCGTCCGCGCAGAGCGCACCGGCCAGCGCGACCACGCTCAACGGCGGCGGTGGCGGCAACAAGCGCGTGATCGGCTACTTCGCGCAATGGGGCATCTATGCGCGCAACTACCGGGTGAAGAACATCGACACCAGCGGCTCGGCGTCGAAGGTCACGCACATCAACTACGCCTTCGGCAACGTGCGCAACAACCGCTGCGAAGTTGGCGTCACGGTGCCCACGAATGAAGCCACCGGCGTGGGCGGCGATGCGTTCGCCGACTACACCAAGGCCTTCGGCGCGGGCGAAAGCGTGAGCGGCGCGGCCGACACCTGGGACCAGCCGCTGCGCGGCAACTGGAACCAGCTCAAGCAGCTCAAGGCCAAGTACCCGAACATCAAGGTGCTGATCTCGCTGGGCGGCTGGACCTGGTCGCGCGGATTCGCCAGCGCGGCGCGCCCGGAGAACCGCGTGGCGTTCGTGTCCTCGTGCATCGACGCGTACATCCGCGGCAACCTGCCCGTCACCGATGGCGCGGGCGGCGTGGGCGCGGCGGCCGGCGTGTTCGACGGCATCGACCTCGACTGGGAGTACCCGTCCGCCTGTGGCCTGACCTGCGGCACGCCGGAGGAAAGCGCCAACTTCACCGCGCTGCTCGCCGAGTTCCGCCGCCAGCTCAATGCGGTGCGTCCGGGCCTGTTGCTCACCATCGCCGCCGGCGCGGGCGTGGACAAGGTGCGCGTCACCGATCCGGCCACGTACAGCCAGTACCTGGATTACATCAACGTGATGACGTACGACTTCCACGGGACGTGGGACTCGCGCACCAACCATCACTCGCCGCTGTTCGACTCGCCCAACGATCCGCGCACGGGCGACCAGAAGTTCTACAACAGCAACGACGCGATGGAAGCGTTCCTCTCGCGCGGCGTGCCGGCGTCCAAGCTCAACCTGGGCATCGGCTTCTACGGCCGCGGCTGGACCGGCGTGGCCAACGTCAACAACGGCCTGTACCAGACCGGCAGCGCCGCACCGGGTACGTACGAAGCGGGCAACGAGGACTACAAGGTCCTGAAGGACCGCCCCGGCACGGTGTACACCGACGCCAACGCGCGCGCCACGTGGAAGTACGACGGCAACACCTTCTGGAGCTACGACACCCCGGCGATGGTCACCGAGAAGATGGGCTACGTGAAGGCGCAGAACCTTGGCGGCGCGTTCTTCTGGGAATTCAGCGGCGACGACGCCAGCGGCACGCTCGCCACCACCATCAGCAACGGACTGAAGTAAGCACGCACTCTCCAGCCCCGACGACGGGCTTTCCCTCAGCGCCGATCGCACGATCGGCGCTTTTTTTATGCGCGATCAGGCGCGCGCGAACACGAGCGTTGCGTTGTTGCCGCCGAAGCCGAAGCTGTTGGACATCACCAGGTCCAGGCGCGCGTCGCGGCTGGTGCGGGCGATGGGATAGGCCTCGGCGCGCGGGTCCAGCGTCTCGATGTGCGCGGAACCGGCGATGAAGCCGTCGCGCATCATCAGCAGACTGTAGATCGCCTCGTGCACGCTCGCCGCGCCCAGCGAATGGCCGGACAGGGCCTTGGTCGCAGACACCGGCGGCACATCGGCACCGAACACCTCGCCGATCGCCTGCAGTTCCACCACGTCGCCGAGCGACGTCGCGGTCGCGTGCGCGTTGAGGTAGTCCACGCGTGCGTCGATTCCCGCCATCGCCTGGCGCATGCAGCGCACCGCGCCCTCGCCGGACGGGGCGACCATGTCCGCGCCGTCGGAAGTGGCGCCGTAGCCGACCAGTTCGGCATGGATGTGCGCACCGCGTGCGAGCGCGTGCTCGCGCTCCTCGAGCACCAGCATGCCGCCGCCACCGGCGATGACGAAGCCGTCGCGGTTGGCGTCGTACGGACGCGACGCGGACGATGGCGTGTCGTTGTGCGCGGTCGAGAGTGCGCCCATCGCATCGAACAGGAACGCCATGCCCCAGTGCGCTTCCTCGCCGCCGCCGGCGAACACGATATCCTGGCGGCCGCTGCGGATCAGGTCCGCGGCCGCGCCGATGCAATGCGCCGAGGTCGCGCATGCCGCGGAAAGCGAGTAGCTCACGCCACGAATGCCGAATGCGGTCGCCAGCGACGCCGACACGGTCGAGCACATCGTGCGGGGCACCATGTACGGACCGACCTTGCGCACGCCGCGCGCGCGCAACAGGTCGGCCGCTTCGATCTGCCATTGCGGCGAGCCGCCGCCGGAGCCGGCGATCACGCCGGTGCGCTCGTCGCGCAGATGCGCCTCCGTCAGCGCCGCATCGGCGATCGCCTGTTGCATGGAGACGTGCGCATACGCGGCAGCGTCGCCCATGAAACGGCGCGGCTTGCGGTCGATCAATGCATCGAGATCGATCTCGGGCACGCCCGCGACCTGGCTGCGCAATCCGGCTTCCGCGTAATCCGGACGATGGGTGATGCCGGAACGGCCGGCACGCAGGGACGCCGACACCGTATCGACGTCGTTGCCCAGGCACGACACGATGCCCATTCCCGTGACGACGACACGACGCATCAGAAACCCTCCGTCGACGCGAACAGGCCCACGCGCAGGTCCTTCGCGGTGTAGATCTCGCGGCCGTCCACGCTGGTGCGGCCGTCGGCGATCACCATGTTCAACCGCCCACGGATCACGCGGCGGATGTCGATGTCGTAGCTGACGAGCTTCGCTTGGGGAAGCACCTGTCCGGTGAACTTCACCTCGCCCACGCCGAGCGCGCGTCCGCGTCCCTGCTCGCCGAGCCAGGGCAGGTAGAAGCCGGCGAGCTGCCACATGGCGTCGAGGCCCAGGCAGCCCGGCATCACCGGGTCGCCCTCGAAGTGGCAAGCGAAGAACCAGAGATCCGGTCGGATGTCGAGTTCGGCGCGGATCACGCCCTTGCCGTATTGGCCACCTTCGGTGGAGATATTCGTGATGCGGTCGAACATCAGCATCGGCGCGGCGGGCAATCGCGCGTTGCCGGGACCGAACATTTCGCCGCGCGCGCAGGCCTGCAGTTGGGAGAGATCGAACGAAGTGGGCAGATTCATGGGTGGATGATGTCCGAGAAGGACGCAGCCTGTCTAACGCCGCGACGTATCGCATTGATTCAAATCAACGGCCGCGAGCCATGCGCACGCGTACGGCGAACTGTTCTAACGCGTATGGCCGCCGCGTTCACATTCACGAGGCGAAGGGCGCCATCGCGCCCCGATCTGCACACGCCTCCACGCGCGGCGACGCTATCGTGCCGGCACACCACGGAGATCCCACCATGC
The DNA here is from genome assembly GCF_009765165.1 of Lysobacter panacisoli. Classification (NCBI taxonomy): domain Bacteria; kingdom Pseudomonadati; phylum Pseudomonadota; class Gammaproteobacteria; order Lysobacterales; family Lysobacteraceae; genus Lysobacter; species Lysobacter panacisoli. The sequence goes on along the minus strand of NZ_VLNU01000001.1, from coordinate 2,310,607 downwards.
GCATGTCGATCCTCGCAATCGCACTCGCGATGCTTTCCAGCGGCACGTTCGCGGCCGAGACCGCGTCGCCGTCGTACGGCGAGGAGCTGGAAGGCTTCGACTATCCGTATCCGGTGAAGCGCCACGCGTTCCAGTCTCAGGGCGAGACAGTGCACATGGCGTACATGGATGTCTCGCCCTCGAATCCTAACGGGCGCGTGGCCGTTCTGCTGCACGGCAAGAATTTCTGCGCGGCGACGTGGGAATCGGCGATCGCCGCGCTGGTGAAGGCCGGTTATCGCGTGATTGCGCCGGACCAGGTCGGCTTCTGCAAATCGACCAAGCCTGCGCATTACCAGTACAGCTTCCAGCAACTGGCGGCGAACACGCATGCGCTGCTGCAGGCCTTGGGTGTCGAACGCGCCAGCATCGTCGGTCATTCGATGGGCGGAATGCTCGCCGCGCGCTATGCGCTGATATATCCGCAGGCCGTCGAGCGCCTCGCGCTGGTCAATCCGATCGGACTGGAAGACTGGAAGGCGCTGGGCGTGCCGTGGGCCAGCGTGGACGCGAATTTCGCGGGCGAACTGAAGACGGACTTCGACTCGATCAAGCGCTACCAGCAGCAGGTGTACTACAGCGGGCAATGGAAGCCGGCGTACGACCGCTGGGTCGGTATGCTTGCCGGCCTCTACGCCGGCCCCGGCAAGCAGCGCGTCGCATGGAACCAGGCACTGACGACGGACATGGTGTTCACCCAGCCGGTGGTGCACGAGTTGCCGAACCTGCGCATGCCAACGACGCTGCTGATCGGGCAACGCGACCGCACCGCGATCGGCCGCGATCGCGCGACGCCGGAGCTGCGCGCGACGCTTGGCGACTATCCGACGCTCGGCAAACGTGCGGCAGCGGCGATCCCGGGAGCCGCGCTGGTGGCGTTCGACGATCTCGGCCATTCGCCGCAGGTCGAAGCGCCGGAGCGCTTCAATCGCGCCCTGCTGGACGCGCTCGGCGCGAAGTGACCGCCGCGCTCAGCGCGCGGACAGTCGCAGTACGTCGTCGAGCAGTCCCGCGGCGGTGACCTGCGCGCCCGCGCCAGGTCCCTGGATCACCAGCGGCTGGTCGGGATAGCGGTCGGACCAGATCGCGACGCGGTTGTCGGTGCCCGCACCGCCGGCCAGCGGATGGTCCGACGGCAGCGATTCCAGGCCGACACGCGCGCGACCGTCCTGCAAACGCGCGATGAAGCGCAGCTTCTCGCCGTGCTTGTACGCCGTCGCGAAACGTTCGCGCAGCGGCGCGTCGAGCGCGGGCAGCGCGCCGTCGAGCGCCTCCTTCGACAGGATCGCCAGCGCCTGGGGTACCAGCGATGACACGGCGACGTCGTCCGCCTCCAGCTCCACGCCCGCGGTGCGCGCGAGGATCAGCAGCTTGCGGCGCACGTCCTCGCCGGAGAGATCGTCGCGCGGATCGGGCTCGGTGTAGCCGGCGTCGCGCGCCTGCCGCACCAGCGCCGAGAAAGGCCGCATGCCGTCGTAATGGTTGAACAGCCACGCCAGCGAACCCGACAGCACGCCGGCGATCGCGTGGATGCGGTCGCCGCCCTCGCGCAGTTCGCGCAGCGAACGCAGCAGTGGCAGGCCCGCGCCGACCGTCGCGCTGTCGCCATAGCCGGCGCCACCAAGCGCGGACGCGGTGCGGATCGCTCGCCAGCGCGACAGCGACGTGCCCTGCCCGATCTTGCACGCCGTCGCGACGTGGATGCCCTGCGCCAGCCAGTGCGCATGGCGCTCCGCGACGATTTCGCTCGCCGTGGCGTCGATCACCACGCGCACGCCGTCGCCGTGCAGCGCCGCGTCGACCGCCTCCAGCGTGCCGTGCTGTGGCGCGAGCGCGAGCCGCTGCGAGGCTTCCGCCGGCGCAAGGCCGCTGCGTTCGCTGACCGCGTGGCGCGAGTTGGCGACGTGCACCAGCCGCACCCGCCGCTCGAACGGCGTGGCTTCCCACGAAGCCAGCCGAGACAGCACCGCGCTGCCGACCGTGCCCGTGCCCAGCAGCGCGACGCGCGCCGGCGCGTGACGTGCGCCGATGGCAGGCTCGCGGACGACCTCGACCGCGGCGAGGTTCATCGTTTCGCGCGCTCGGCGATGGCGACCGCCTGCTCGGCGCGTTCGAGCGCCGCGGCGATGTCGCTGACCAGATCGTCGACGTGCTCGATGCCCACCGACAGGCGCAGCAGGCCATCACCGATGCCGGCGGCTTCGCGCGCTTCGGCCGACATCGCCGCATGCGTCATCGTCGCCGGATGCGCGATCAGGCTCTCCACGCCGCCCAGCGATTCGGCCAGCGTGAAGCACTCCAGGCCATCGAGGAACGCGCGCACCGCATCGACGCCGCCATCGAGTTCGACGCTGAGCATCGCGCCGAAGCCGTCCTGCTGGCGCGCCGCGAGCGCGTGGCCCGGATGCGACTCCAGGCCCGGGTAATGCACGGTCAGCACGGCCGGGTGTGCGTCGAGCAGTGCGACCAGCGCCTGCGTGTTCTCCTGGTGCACGCGCAGGCGCGCGTCCAGCGTGCGCAGGCCGCGCAGGGTCAGGAAGCTGTCGAACGGCGAGCCGGTCAGGCCCAGCGCGTTCGCCCACCAAACCAGCTGCTGGTGCTGCTCGGCATCGCGCGCGACGACCGCGCCGCCGACCACGTCACTGTGGCCGTTGATGTACTTGGTCGTGGAATGCACGACGAAATCCGCGCCGAACGCGAGCGGCTGCTGCAGCGCCGGCGACAGGAAGGTGTTGTCGACCACGGTCAGCGCGCCCTTGGCCTGCGCGGCTTCGATCACGAAGCGCAGGTCGGTGATGCGCAGCAGCGGATTCGATGGCGTTTCAATCCACACCACGGTCGGACCGTTAGCCAGCGCCTCGGTCAGCGCGCGCGGATCGGTGAGGTCGGCGGTGATCAGCTCGAACGCGCCCTTCTTCGCCAGCGCGTTGAACAGGCGCCAGCTGCCGCCGTAGCCGTCGTGCGGCACGACCAGGCGATCGCCCGGCTTGAGCAGCGCGTGCAGCAGCAACGTGATCGCGCCCATGCCGGTGGCAGTGACCACGCCGCCGGCGCCGCCTTCGAGTTCGGCCAGTGCTTCGCCGAGCAGGTCGCGCGTCGGGTTGCCGCTGCGCGTGTAGTCGTAGGTGCGCTTTTCGTTGAAACCGGCGAAGGAGAAGTTCGACGACAGCACGATCGGCGGCGTTACCGCGCCGAAAGCGACGTCGCGGTCGATGCCGGCGCGGACCGCGGCGGTACAGCGGTTGCGAGTGCTCATGCCGCCACCTCCGCGCGTTCGGCGTGGACACAGTCTTCGAGCGCCTCGCGCAGGATCGCGGCGATGGCGTCCTCCTCCTTGAGGAATGCGTCGTGGCCGTAGATCGAACGCACCACGCGCAGGCGCGTCTCGCCGCGCAGGGATTCGACCAGGTCGTAGGCATCGGACACCGGTACGAGGCGGTCTTCATGCACCGCCACGACCGTGACCGGCAGGCGGATCACGTTCGGATCGACCGACTGCAGGTCGATGGATTCGGACAGGCGCAGGTAGGCGGTCGGCGAAGTGCGCTCGACGTACGTCGCGCCGCAGTGGTCCAGATAGTCCTCGGCGCCGACGCGCACGTGGTCGCCACTGACCTGCGCGGCCTCGAAGCGCGCGGCGAATTCCTCCGGCGTGCGGTAGCTGAGGATCGCCAGCTGACGCGCCAGCGCCAGGCCGTGCGTCTCGTCGCACTGCAACGCGCCGAGCGCGACCGCGCGACGCTGCAACGCGCGCCAGGCGCTGGCATACGGATGCGCGCGATGCACGCCGCTGATGGCGATGAGCTGGTCCAAGCGCGCGCCGTGGCGCGCGGCGAACTGCAGACCGACCATCGCGCCGTACGAACAGCCGACGAACGCGCGCAGGCGGACGACGCCGAGGGCATCGAGCAGCGCGGCGATGGCGTCGGCCTGGTCGGACGGATCCAGCGGCGCGTCGAGCGTGCCGTCGGCACCGACCCAGTCGAACGCGATCAGGCAGTGTTCCCGCGGATCCAGCGGACGGTCCGCACCGACCTGCTGCGGCCACCAGCCCTTCTCGGTGAAGGTCGCGCCCGGCGCGAGATGGCGGTGCGCGGAAATGCCACCGGCGACGAACACCGCCGGCAGCGTGCGATCGCCGAGGATCTCGTAGCGCAGGCTCACCCGGCGCGAACCGGCGTGGCGCAGCGGGAGTTCGAGATCGAGTTCGCCGCGCAGCGCGGGAACGGCGGGGATCGACGACGACGCGGCGTGCGCGATCGCATCGAGCAGCTCGACGCGCTCGGCGTGGCTGGCGTGGTCGAACTGGGTGGCGGTGGGGGCAAGGCTCATGGCGGGCGTCCGTTCGTTGCGGGGCCACCGAGCCTGCGAGTCGCACGCGTGCCGTGACGGTACGCGTCGCAACCATCTTCCGACCGGCTGCGCCTCTACGGGCGCACCTGTCGCAGGAATTGGCACCTTCACTCCTCCTTGCGGAAGAGCTGGGTTGCCCCGGCTTCTAAGGGCCTGTCCCTCAGCCGGTCTCGATGGATGCGGCCAGTCTGCCAGCGGCCTGCCGGCGATGTCAATCGCTTCATCCGCATATAGCGATTTATTATCTCGGTCACGTCTCCGGCTCACAATGCAAAGGCGGGCCGAATACACTTCCCGGCCATGACCCCACGCCTTCCTGCCTCCGCCGCCATCGCATCGATGCTGGCGGTCCTGATCTCCGCCTGCTCCACCGTCGCCCCCGCCCCGACCGCACCGCCGGCCGCGGAATCGCGTGTTCCGGCCATGCGCACCGTGCTGGAGCGTTATGTGTCCGCCGAAAGCGCGCAGGACGAGCTGGACTCGCTCGCGACCTGGCCGACCGAGGACGGCCACACCTGGCTGATCGCCACCGCCAAGTCCACGCACCGCCTGGTCGTGTACGACGCCGACACCGGCGCGCGCCTGCGCGACGTCGGTAGCGAGGGCAAGGCACTGGGCCAGTTCTATCGGCCCAACGGCATCTACGTGTACGGCGACGCGGTGTTCGTGGTCGAGCGCGACAACCACCGCGTGCAGGTGCTGTCGCTGCCCGACTTCAAGCCGCTGGGCAGCTCCGGCGACAAGGAACTGCGCAGCCCATACGGCATCTGGCTGACCGAGACAGAGCCGGGCGAGCTGGAGGTCTACGTCACCGACAGCTTCATGTATGGCAAGAAGTTCGACGAAGTGCCGCCGCTGGCCGAACTCGACCAGCGCGTGCGCCGTTATCGCGTGCATTTCGACCAGGCCGGCCGCCTGCGCAGCAGCTATGCCGGTTCGTTCGGCGACACCACCCAGGACGCGGCGCTGCGCATGGTCGAGTCGATCGGCGGCGATCCGCAGAACGATCGCCTGCTGGTCGCCGACGAAGACCGTCGCCACGAATCGACGCTGCGCGAGTACAGCTTCAGCGGCAAGTACACCGGCCGCAGCCTGCCGCAGGACAGCTTCGCCGCCGAGGCCGAAGGCGTCGCGCTGTGGACCTGCGGCGACGAAGCCGGCTACTGGATCGCAGTGGACCAGCTCGCGCCGTTGACCATCTTCCATTTGTTCGACCGCACCACGCTGGAATCGCGCGGCAGCTTCCAGGGCGAGACGACCGCGCACACCGACGGCGTCGCCCTGCACGCCGCGACCACCGCGGCGTTCCCGAGCGGCGCACTGTTCGCCGTCCACGACGACAAGGCGGTGACCGCGTTCGACCTGGCCGAAGTGGCGCGCGTGCTCGACCTCTCGCCGGCCTGCACGAAGTAACGATGTCGAACCTGCGTCGCCATGCCGCACTGCTCATCGGCGCCGCCGCGCTGGCGACGGCGTTCGGCGCGGGCGCGGCGAAGATCTACCGCTGGACCGACCGCAACGGCATCACCCACTACGGCGACCACGCGCCCAATGCGCCGACCGCGCAGGTGCAGATGATCCCGGTCGAGGGCGAACCCAGCGCGATCGCGCAGCTGCGCATCGAGAACGACGGCGACCGTTTCCTCGCCTTCGCCGACAACCGGTTGTCAGGGCCGATCGAAGTGCAGCTGGACTTCAGCCGCAGCGACAACGTGATCGGCCAGCCCGTGCTGCCGGCACGCGCCACCGTCGGCGCGCGCGGCACCGCACTGGTCGCCGTGCTGTCCTCGGCCGATCCGGACCGCGGCTTCGATTTCGAACTGCAGATGGAAAGCCTGCCGGGCGATCCGACCGCACGCCCGCGCAACGTCGACTACCTGCTACCGCTGCAACAGGCGCAGTTCCGCATCGACCAGGGTTACGGCGGCCAGTTCAGCCATCGCGACGAACAGAACCGCTACGCGGTGGATTTCGCCGCCGACATCGGCACGCCGGTGCTGGCCGCGCGCGACGGCGTGGTGATGCAGGTCGAATCGGACTTCGACAAGGCCGGGCTCAACCTCGAACGCTACGGCGGCCGCGCCAACTTCGTGCGCATCCTGCACGACGACGGCACGATGACGCTGTACGCGCACCTCAAGTCCGAAGGCGCACTGGTGCGCGTGGGCCAGCGCGTGCGCGCCGGCCAGCAGATCGGCCTGTCCGGCAATACCGGCTTCACCACCGGCCCGCACCTGCACTTCGCCGTGCAGGTGAATCGCGGCATGCGCCTGGAATCGATCCCCTTCCGCATGATCGGCCCGGCCGGGCCGCTGCGGATCTCGGGCGGCTGAGCGACTCCCACAGCGCCGACGCTTCCTGTCGAAAGCACGCGGAACGCTGCAATGACCCAGAGGCAACGGATCGCGACGCCAGCTGCGCTACCCTGAGCGCTGACCTCCGCATCGGCACGCTCCGAAATGTCGGAATTCTCGGTCCATCCATTGCTGGAATCCGGCACCGTCACGGTGAAGGACGTGCGTTGCCGCGGCACCTGCCGGCATCGCAGCGCCGAGGAGTGCGCGCGCGCCACGCACCTGGTGTTCCCGTATCGCGGTGTGTACCTGCGCCATGTCGATGACGACCAGTCGGTCGCCGACGCCAACCATGTGCTGTTCTTCAACACGGCGCAGGGGTACCGGGTCAGCCATCCGGTCGACGGCGGCGATTCCAGCCTCGTGCTCGCGGTCTCGCCGGAGCTGCTGCGCGAACTCGCCCCGGCCGAACTGCTGCAGCGGGACGAGGAACCGTCGTTCCGCATGCAGTCGCTGCGCATCGATCCGCGCGCGCAGGCTCTCGTCGCGCTGCTGCGCCACAGCCTCGCCCACGGCGGCATCGAACCGCTGGAAGCGGAAGGCCTCGCGCTGACACTGGTGTGCCGCAGCCTCGGCCCGCGCACCACGCACGCGACCGGCGCGACGCAGGGTCGCCGACGGCTGGTCGACCGGGTGAAGCTGCTGCTCGCGGCGGACCTGGGACGGCAATGGAAACTGGCCGATATCGCGGCGGAGATCGGCGGCTCGCCGGTGTACCTCACGCAGGCGTTCCAGCAGGTCGAAGGCGTTCCGCTGCACCGCTACCACCTGCGGCTACGGCTGGCGCGTGCGCTCGACCAGCTCGCGCGATGCGAGGACGTTTCGGCGCTGGCGCAGGACCTGGGTTTCTCGAGCCACAGCCATTTCGCCGCGTCGTTCAAGCAGACCTACGGACGTACGCCCTCGGAGTTCCGCGCCTCGGCGCTGGCCAAGAGCGCCTGAACCCGCACGCGGGTCGCTAAAGATTTCGACAGCCGCGCGTTCGGCGCGATGGTCTCCTGTCCGTGCCCGGACGTCGGGCGTGAACCGGAGCGTGTCATGAGCGAGAAGACCTGCGCGGCCTGCGATTACCCGCTGGACGAGAATGCGGTGGAAGTAACCATCGGCGGACGCACCGTCGAGGTGTGCTGCGAGGAATGCGCACAGAAGCTGCGCGAAGCCGAGGCGGGGGCGTGATGGACGCACGCACCTTCTTCGACGGTCGTCGGACCGTGGCCACGCCTTCGGGCCTGGTCGGCTATGTCGAGCGCGGCCGCGGGCCGGTCGCGCTGTTCGTCCACGGCGTGCTGCTCAATGGCTACCTGTGGCGCCACCAGATCGAGGCGCTGTCCGACGCGCGCCGCTGCATCGCCGTGGACCTGCTCGCGCACGGCCATACCGAGGCCGCGGAAGGCCAGGACGTATCGGTGACGGCCAATGCGCACATGCTCGCGCAGTTCCTCGACGCGCTCGGCATCGACCGCGTGGACCTGGTCGGCAACGACAGCGGTGGCGGCATCTGCCAGATCTTCGCCGCACTGTATCCGCAGCGCCTGCGCAGCCTGACGCTCACCAACTGCGACGCACACGACAACTGGCCGCCGGAAGCGTTCCAGGGTTTCGTGTCGATGGTCGCCGCCGGTGGACTCAAGGGCACGCTGGACGCGATGTGGTCGAACCACGACGTGTACCGCGAGGCATTGGCACCGGCCTACGAACGGCCTGCGGCGGTGAGCGACGGGACCATCGAGACCTACCTGCGCCCGTTTGTCGAATCGCCACGCCAGTTGCGCGACCTCGAACGCTTCGTCAACGCGTTCGATTGCCGGCACACGCTCGCCATCGAGGACGGGCTGCGACGCCTGCGCGTTCCCACGCTCGTCGCGTGGGGCACCGACGACGTGTACTTCCCGACCGAGTGGTCGCGCTGGCTCGAACAGACGATCCCTGGTACCACGCGTCGCATCGAGTTCGACGGCGCGCGCATCTTCTTCCCGGAAGAGCGGCCGGTGGAGTTCAACCGCGAACTGCGCGCGCACTGGCATCTCGCCAGCGAACGCAGTGCCGACGTCGCGCTGCAGGCCAGCGTGTAGGAGATCACATGGACGCATCGAACAAGGGCGCCGTCGCGGTATACGGAGCCTATGGCCACACCGGGCGTTTCATCGTCGCCGAACTGCTGCGGCGCGGATGGCAACCCATCGCCTGCGGGCGCGATGCGGGCAAGCTCGCCGAGCTGCTCGCACGATTTCCCGGCATCGAGGGACGCATCGCCGACGTGGCGCAGCCGCGCGAGCTCGATCGCGCGCTCGACGGTACGGTCGCGGTGATCAACGCGGCGGGGCCGTTCATGGACACCACGGGTCCAGTGCTGGAAGCGGCGATGCGTGCAGGCATCCACTACTTCGACACCAGCGCCGAACAGCGCGCGGCGTTCGACGTGTTCGAACACTACGGCGAACGCGTGCGCGAAGCAGGCATCGTGGCGATGCCATCGGTCGCGTTCTACGGCGCGTTGGCCGACCTGCTCGCCACTGCGGCGCTCGGCGACTGGCCGGACGCGGAGTCCATCGATATCGCCGTCGGGCTGGACAGCTGGCATCCCACGGGCGGTACGCGCGTCACCGGCGCGCGCAACCACTGGCGTCGCTGGATCGTCGCGGACGGCGCGCTGAGCGAACTGCCCGATCCGGCGCCGACGCGGCAATGGCGGTTCCCCTCGCCGCTGGGCGAACAGGAAGTCGTGCTGCTGACGCTGTCGGAGATCGTTTCGATCGCCCGGCACCTGCGTGCCGAGAACGTGCGTTCGTACATGAACCAGACGCCGCTGCGCGACCTGCGCGATCCGGGCACGCCGGCGCCGGTCGCGTCGGACGAACACGGCCGCTCCGCGCAGACCTTCGTGCTCGACGTGCAGGTGCAGCGCAACGGCCAACAGCGCGGCGCGCGCGTGCAGGGACGCGATATCTACGCGGTCAGCGCGCCGTTGATCGTGGAAGCGATGGAGCGCGTGGTGGCAGGCGGCGAGGGTGCGCCGGGCGCGCGTTCGGCCGGCGAAGCGTTCGACGCGCGGCAGTTCCTGTCGTCGCTGGCGCCGGACGCGTTCTCGCTCCAGGTCGAAGCGTGAGGCGTCCGGCGATGCGGGCGATCGATCAGGCCGCTTCCTGCGCGGCCGGTTCGACCATGTCGCGCCACTGCGCCAGGCGTTCGTGCACGCCGACGTTGCGCAGGTAGGCCTCGTCCACCGGCGTACCGGCGACCAGCGACGACGCGACGTGCACGGCACCGGCGACCCAGAAACCGCCGGAGCGTCGGCGGCCCGGGCGATGCTGGAAGGCGACGCCTTCGACGATCGGCATCGGCAGGCCCCACAGACCGAGCAGGTATGCGCCGGCTTCGGCGTAGTGCGGGCCGATCGAACCTTCCGAACCGTCCGACACGCCCGGCAGCAGGCGACCGACTTCGGCGAGCAGACCGGCCGTGGCGGCGAGTTCGGCGCTCGGGCCGGCGAGCAGGCGACGCGCCAGGCGCGAGGTGCGCAGCGCGCGGTCCTGGATCGCCTCGCGCTCCTTGCCGGCGAGCTGGGTCGGACCGAAGGCCTCGCTGGCCAGCACGAGCCGCAGCAGCGTCTGGTGGCCAAGGCGGGTGACCGCGGCGCGGATGTCGGTGATCTCGCGACCGCCGGAGAAGTACGCCGAATTGCACAGGCGCAGCACCTTGGCGACGATCGCCGGGTCCTGCGAGAGCATCTGCGCGATCGCCGCGTTGCTCGCGTCCGGATCGCGCAGCAGGCGGCTCAGTTCGAGGTACAGGCGCGGCGGCGGCGGCAGCGAGCCGACGCGGCCGACGGTCTGCTTGAGCTCATCGTTGCCCAGCACCTGGCGCAGCTCGGCCACGCTGTCGATGGCTTCGATCAGCTCACCTGCGTCGAGCGGTCGCGAGAGCAGGCGGTGCGCGCAGTCCAGGCCCTGCAGCATGCCGCTGTCCTGGTCCTGGTCGAGCAGCAGGATGCGTACGGCCTGCGGATGCAGCGCCGCGACCTGCGACAGCAGCACCGGGCCGGGCACTACGCCCAGGCGCAGGCCGCACAGGAAGACGTCGACCGGCTCGCCGGGCGACAGGGCGGAATCGGGCTCGGACAGCCAGCGCACGTCCCAGTCCAGGTCGAAATAGGACAGCGACTCTTCGAACTCACCGGCGCGGCCGGCATCCTCACCCACAATGACAATGCGCACACCGCCCCCTGCAAGACCGGACATTCAGGGCAGGTAGCGGCCGCGAACGCCGACCCTTTAGGGGCAATCGGCAGGCGAACCCCGAACTGCCAACTCGCGCACATTTCCGGTCCGGGCACCGCGACCGGGGCCGCCTCCGAGGGCCGGGCCGGCCGGGTTTCCCGGGCCGCGTATAATCCCGGGCCATTCCCGCCATCCATTCCGCGCACCGGCCCCCGGCCCGTTCGCGCCCGCCGTCCATGTCCGACGTTTCCCTCGAAGCCGCCCGCCGCCGCACGTTCGCGATCATCTCGCACCCCGACGCGGGCAAGACCACGCTCACCGAAAAGCTGCTGCTGTTCGGCGGTGCGATCCAGATGGCCGGCTCGGTCAAGGGTCGCAAGGCCGCGCGCCACGCGACGTCCGACTGGATGGCGCTGGAAAAGGAGCGCGGCATCTCGGTGACCAGCTCGGTGATGCAGTTCCCCTACGAGGGCCGCATCGTCAACCTGCTCGACACCCCCGGCCACGCCGACTTCGGCGAGGACACCTACCGCGTGCTGACCGCGGTCGATTCGGCGCTGATGGTCATCGACGTGGCCAAGGGCGTCGAGGAACGCACGATCAAGCTGATGGAGGTGTGCCGCCTGCGCGACACGCCGATCATGACCTTCATCAACAAGCTCGACCGCGAGGGCAAGAACCCGATCGACCTGCTGGACGAAGTGGAGAGCGTGCTGAAGATCCAGTGCGCGCCGATCACCTGGCCGATCGGCATGGGCCAGCGCCTGAAGGGCGTGGTCCACCTGGTCACTGGCGAGGTGCACCTGTACGAACAGGGCCGCAACTTCACCCGCCAGGACTCGACCATCTTCGCCTCGATCGACGATCCGGCGCTGGAGGCGCGCATCGGCACGCAGATGCTGCAGGAACTGCGCGACGAGCTGGAACTGGTGGAAGGCGCCTCGCATCCGTTCGATCTCGCCAAGTACCTCGCCGGCGAACAGACGCCGGTGTTCTTCGGTTCGGCCGTGAACAACTTCGGCGTGCAGCTGCTGCTCGACTTCTTCGTCGAGAACGCGCCCTCGCCCCGGCCGCGCGCGACGACCTCGCGCGAAGTCGCCGCGTACGAGCCCAAGCTGACCGGCTTCGTGTTCAAGATCCAGGCCAACATGGATCCGCAGCACCGCGACCGCGTGGCATTCATGCGCGTGTGTTCGGGCCAGTTCAGCGCGGGCATGAAGGCCTTCCACGTGCGCACCGGCAAGGAAGTGAAGCTGGCCAACGCGCTGACCTTCATGGCCAGCGATCGCGAGATCGCCGAGAGCGCGTGGCCGGGCGACGTCATCGGCATCCACAACCACGGCACCATCTCCATCGGCGACAGCTTCACCGAGGGCGAGTCGCTGGGCTTCACCGGCATCCCGAACTTCGCCCCGGAACTGTTCCGCCGCGCGCGCCTGCGCGATCCGCTCAAGCTCAAGCAGCTGCAGAAGGGCCTGGCCCAGCTGTCGGAGGAAGGCGCGACGCAGTTCTTCCGCCCGCTGATGAGCAACGACCTGATCCTTGGCGCGGTCGGCGTGCTGCAGTTCGACGTGGTCGCCTACCGCCTGAAGGACGAGTACGGCGTGGACGCCAGCTTCGAGCAGGTCAGCGTCGCCACGGCGCGCTGGATCCGCTGCGACAACGAGAAGAAGCTGGAGGAGTTCCGCGACAAGAACGCGATGAACCTCTCGCTCGACGCGGCCGGCGAGCTGGTCTACCTGGCGCCGACGCGCGTGAACCTCCAGCTGGCCCAGGAACGCGCGCCGGACGTGCAGTTCCTCGCCACGCGCGAACACTCGCACGCAACGTCGTTCGACTGATGCCGGCCTGGCTCGCGTGGTGGCTGGCGTTGAACGTCGCCACCGCGCTGCTGTACGGCTACGACAAGGCCATCTCCGGCGGTCCTCGCCGGCGTATTCCGGAACGCACGCTGCTCGCGTTCGCCCTGCTCGGCGGATCGCCGGGCGCACTGCTGGCGATGCGGGTGTTCCGCCACAAGACCGCCAAGCCGTCGTTCCGCCGCGCGATCGCGTTGATCGTCGCGGCACAGCTGATCGCACTCGTCGCGCTGTGGCGTGTCATGGCCGCGTGAACGCCGGCGGCCCGCGCCGTTCTGCGGCCGGGATCACAACGCCGCGATCCGGCAGGCGGGACATGACGCAGATCAGAGTAATTGCTCCAGCCTGCGCTACCATGCTCGGGCCATGTCCCCCGCACATTCCGTCGAAGACGGTTCCCTGTCCGGCATTCCGCACGGACAGCATTCGCTGCGCGAGGAGTTCTTCAACGCGCTGACCCACGGACTCGGTGCGACCGCGGCACTCGCCGGCGGTGCCGTGCTGATCACGCTCGCCGCGCTGTACGGCGACGGCTGGCAACTCGCCGGCGCGATCGTGTTCGGCATCTGCCTGCTGCTGCTCTACCTCGCGTCCACGCTGTACCACGCGATCCAGCATCCGATCGCCAAGGCGCGCCTGAAGGTATTCGACCATTGCGCGATCTACCTGCTGATCGCCGGCACGTACACCCCGTTCACGCTGATCGGCCTGCGCGGCCCGTGGGGCTGGGGACTGTTCGCGGCGATCTGGACGCTCGCCGTCGCCGGCGTGGTGTTCAAGCTGTTCTACACCGGCCGCTTCAAGCTGCTGTCCACGTCGATCTACATCGCGATGGGCTGGCTGGTGGTGGTGGCGATCGAGCCGATGCTCGGCGCGCTCGACGGCTGGACGATGGGCTGGCTGTTCGCGGGCGGCCTGTTCTACACGCTGGGCACGGTCTTCTACCACCGGCCGGCGCTGCCGTATTCGCATGCGATCTGGCATCTGTTCGTGGTCGCAGGCAGCGTATGCCATTACGTCGCGGTGTTCGCGCAGGTGCTCACGCCGGGCAGCATCATCCCGGGCTGAATGCACAGCTGAACTGCATACAACGCATTCACTTTCGCTTGACCGCCGTGCGTCGATGGTGGAATCGAATCCATGACGGACGCGCGCGGTGCCCGGTTCGAACTCCGGAAACACACAGCCTGTAGTGCAGCGCCTCCGGCCCCGCGGCCGGGAGTGAGCGCATGTCCACGCGTACGGCCCCTCCGCATCGCAGCCGGTGGTTCCATCGTCACCCGGCGCTCACGGCCATCGGCATCGTCGCGTTGCTGGTCGCACTGCTGATCGCGATCTGGGACTGGAACTGGTTCAAGGGCATCGTCGAACGCCAGGTCGAAGCGCGCACCGGCCGCAGTTTCGACATCGGCGGCGATCTCGATGTCGATCTGGGGTGGACGCCGGTGGTGTCGGCCGAACGCGTGCGTTTCGGCAACGCATCGTGGTCGCGCGATCCGGTGATGGCCTCCGCGGATCGCGCCGAGCTCGGCATCGCGCTGCGTCCGCTGTTTCGCGGCCAGGTGTTGCTGCCATTGATCCGTCTCGATCGCCCGCGCCTGCTGCTGGAAACCAACCCGAAGGGTGGCGATGGCAACTGGGTGTTCGGCGAACAGGGCGAAGGCCGCATGCAGTTCCGCCGCGTCGACATCGACCGCGGCTTCGTGCGTTTCTTCGACGCCCCCCAACGTACCGACATCCGCATCGGCGTGAGTAGCCAGCGCGCGCAACAGCGCGATGCCTCTGCGCCGGTGGCGGTCGTCGGTGGCGGATTGTGGAAGGGCAATGCGTTCAAGTTGCAGGGCAGCGCGGCCTCGCCGCTGCTGTTGCGCGATCGCGAGGCGCCCTACCGCATCGACGTGCGCGCCAATGCGGGCGCGACCAGCGCGCACGCGCGCGGCACGCTGCTAGATCCGCTGCGATTGCGCGGCTTCGATCTGCAGATGCGCCTGTCGGGTCGCGACATGGCCGACCTGTATCCGCTGCTGGGCCTGGCGATTCCATCGACGCCGCCCTACGCGCTCGACGGACGTTTCAGTCGCGAAGGCGAAGTCTGGCACTACCGCGATTTCGACGGACGCATCGGCGACAGCGACATGCACGGCGACGCCAGCGTCGACACCGCGGGCGAGCGCCTGTTCCTGCGTGCGGACCTGACCTCCAAACGGCTCGACCTCGACGACCTGTCCGGTTTCGTCGGCGGCGCGCCGCAAACCGGTCGCGGCGAGACCGCAAACGCGGAGCAGTCGACCAAGGCGGCGAAGCAGGAAGCCAGCGGCCGACTGTTGCCCACGAAACCCTACGAGCTGGAGAAGCTGCGTGCGATGGACGCCGACGTGCGCCTGCGCGCGACGCGCATCAACGCGCCGAGCCTTCCGCTGGACGACATGGATGCGCACCTGTTCCTCGACAACGGCCTGCTAAGGCTGGAACCGCTCAACTTCGGCGTCGCCGACGGCGACATCCGTTCGCGCATCCGCATGGACGCGCGCACCAGCACCATCCGCACGCGCGCCGAAGCCGATATCGCCGGACTCACTCTCGGCAAGCTGCTGCCGAAGGTGGAGCTGGCGCAGAACGCGATCGGCAAGGTCGGCGGGCGCGTCGCGCTCGACGGTACCGGCAACTCGATCGCCGGCATGCTCGGCAGCAGCGATGGCAGCGTGGTGCTGGGCATGGGTCGCGGCCGCATCAGCAACCTGCTGATGGAGATGGCCGGCATCGACCTGGCGGAGATCATCAAGTTCAAGCTCGGCGGCGACCGGCAGATACCGGTGCGCTGCGCGTTCGCGGATTTCGCGGTGGACGATGGCGTGATGACGGCGCGCTCGCTCGCCTTCGACACCAGCGACACGATCCTGGTCGGCTCCGGAACCGTGAACCTGCGCGAGGAGACGCTGGACCTCACCATCCGTCCCCGTCCGAAGGACCGCAGCCTGCTGGTGTTCCGCACACCGCTGCGGGTGGATGGCACGTTCCGTCAGCCGAAGGTGCATCCGGACCTGGCCGGGGTCGGCCTGCGCGGCGCGATAGCGCTCACGCTGGCGACGATCACGCCGCCGGCGGCGCTGCTGGCGACGCTGGAAACCGGGCCGGGCGAGGATTCGGGCTGCGGCGGACGCTACGCGAAGTGAGCGCGTCGCGCAGGAGCGATCAACTGGCGATGTAGCGCTGCAGCTGGTCGAGTTCGAGCTGCTGGTCCTCGATCACCGCCTTCACCAGGTCGCCGATCGACACCACCCCGAGCACCTGTTCGTTGTGCACGACCGGCAAGTGGCGGATGCGCTTGTCGGTGACGATCTGCATGCAGTGGTCGGTGGTTTCGTCCAGGCCGACGGTGACCACCTGGGAGGTCATGATGGTGCGAACCGGCGTGTCGGCCGAGGAACGTCCCTGCAGCACGATCTTGCGCGCGTAGTCGCGCTCGGAAAGGATGCCGACCAGGCGTCCGCCCTCGATCACGAGCACGGCGCCGATGCGCTTCTCCGCCATGAGCCTGATCGCGTCGATGACCGGCACGTCCGGGCCGATCGCGAAAACCTCAGGCGCTTTGGCTTCGAGCAGTTGCCGCACGGTGCGCATGGCCGTCTCCTTCCGCTGGGGCTTGCCCCGAGCATACTCCTGCGCCCGGCAGCCAGGTGTCGACGAGATACAGCGGGCGCTGCTTGGATTCCTCGTACAGCCGCCCCAGGTATTCGCCGATCAGGCCCAGTGCGATCAGCTGCACGCCACCAAGGAACAGGATCACGGACATCATCGTCGGCCAGCCGGCCACCCGGTCGCCCCAGAACAGCGCCTTGACGATGATCACCACGCCGTAGACGAACGCCACCATCGCGGTCAGCAGGCCCAGGTAGGTCGCCAGGCGCAGCGGTACCGTCGAGAAACTGGTGATGCCTTCCAGTGCGAGGTTCCACAGTCGCCAGAAGTTGAACGCGCTGCGTCCCGCCGCACGCGGTTCGCGGTGGTAGGGAATCGCCACGCGGTTGTAGCCGACCCAACCGAACAGACCCTTCATGAAGCGGTGGCGTTCGCGCAGCTGGCGCAGTGCCGCGACGGCACGCGGCGACAGCAGGCGGAAATCACCCGTGTCGGCGGGAATCGGTGTCTGCGAAAGACGGCCGATCACGCGATAGAACGCGTGCGCAGTGGTGCGCTTCAACCAGCCCTCGCCCTCGCGTTCCAGTCGCGTGCCGTGCACGTCGTCGTAGCCTTCGCGCCACTTGGCGACGAACTGCGGGATCAGTTCCGGCGGATCCTGCCCGTCGGCGTCGAGGATCAGCGCCGCGGCCCCGTCCTCCACCCGGTCCAGGCCCGCGGTCATCGCCGTTTCCTTGCCGAAGTTGCGCGACAGGCGCAGCAGCGAGATTCGCCGGTCCTCATCGGCCATGCGTTGCAGCACGGACCAGGTCGCGTCGTCGCTGCCGTCGTCGATATAGACCACGGTGGTATCGACGTCGTGCTCGTCGGCCAATGCGTCCATCACCCGCGCCAGCCGCGGCTGCAGCAGCGGCAGCGCGTGGGCCTCGTTGTAGGCGGCGATGACGATGGCAAGGCGGTCGCGGGTCATGGGGCGATGGTAGTCGCTTGTCCCGGCACTGCCCATGTCACTCGATCCGCTCGAGGTATCCGGCGCCGCCGATGGAACGCATCTGCCGCTGGATCGCCTGCGAACGGCGCTGCACGTACGGTCCGGGGCGGGAGATGCTGTAACGGCGTGGGCTGGGCAGCACCGCGGCCATGCGCGCGGCCTCGGACGCGGTCAGCCGGTCGGCGTCCTTGCGGTAGAACGTACGCGCCGCGGCCTGTGCGCCGTACACGCCGTCGCCGAACTCGGCGATGTTGGCGTAGACCTCGATGATGCGGTGCTTGGGCCACAGCGCTTCGATCAGCAGCGTGTACCAGGCCTCGATGCCCTTGCGCACGTAGCTGCGGCCGCTCCACAGGAACAGGTTCTTCGCCGTCTGCTGGCTGATGGTGCTGCCGCCGCGCACCTTGCGGCCGCGTGCGTTGTTCTTGCGCGCCTTCTCGATCGCCTTCAGGTCGAAACCGAAATGCTCGGCGAAGTTCTGGTCTTCCGACGCGATCATCGCCAGCGGCACGTTGGAGGACATCTCGTCGAGGTCGCGCCAGTCGTACGCGATGCGGAAACCCCAGTCGCCTTCGCCGAAGGCCTCGAGCTGCCGCGATACCATGAACGCACTGAAGGCCGGGTCGACGAAACGCAACGTCGCCACCTGCACGACGCTCGCCACGACGAACAGCAGCGGCATCGCCAGCAGCCAGCGCAGCCATCGACGACGGCGCTTCGGCCTTGCCTGTTCCAGGTTCTCGTTCACGCCTTGCACGTCGCCTGCTCCATCCCCATTGTGGTGTCCACGCCCCTTCACACGAGCGCGCGCATTATCCGCCAATGCCGCGCCGCTGCCGCGAGCTCCCCTGCATGACCGAGATTTCCCCCACTGCTGCCCGCGATCGCGATCAGCTGACCCGTTTCCTTATCGAAGGCGCCGGTGTGCGCGGCGTGCGCGTGCACCTGCAGGACACTTGGACGCAGATCCGCGAGCGTGCCGAGTACCCGCCCGCCGCGGCCGAACTGCTGGGCGAGGCCGCCGCCGCGGCGGCGTTGTTCACCGGCCACGCGAAGGTCGATGGCCGACTGTCGGTGCAGCTGCGCGGCAGCGGTGCGCTGCGCACGCTGTTCGCCGAGTGCACCGCCGCCGGCACGCTGCGCGGTATCGCCCAGATCGACGAGCAAGGCGAGGTGTCGCGCGACCTGCATGCGCTCGGCCCGGGCGCGGTGCTGGCCATCACCATCGAGAATCCCTCCGTCGACGGTCGCGATCCGGCCCGCTATCAGGGCCTGGTCGCGCTGGAATCGGACTCGCTGGCCGGTGCGTTCGAGGACTACTTCCGCCAGTCCGAGCAGCTGCCGACCCGCCTGCTCCTCGCTGCCGACGAACGGCAGGCCGCGGGACTGATGCTGCAGAAGCTTCCGGGGGATCATGGCGACGAGGACGGCTGGGCCCGGGCGGGCGCGCTGTTCGACACCCTCAGTCCAAGGGAATTGCTGGACTGGAGCGCCGACGACCTGCTGACCCGCCTGTTCCACGAGGACGGCGTGCAGGTGCTGGGCGGCAAGCCGCTGCGATTCGCCTGTTCCTGCTCCCGCGAGCGGGTCGAGTCCATGCTGGTCTCGCTGGGGGCCGAGGAGGCCGAGGCGGCCGTCGAGGCGGCCGGTGGCCACGCCCTGATCCGTTGCGAGTTTTGCGGACAGAGTTACCGTTTCGATTCGGAGGAAATCGCTAGCTTGTTTACCGTGGCGACGACGGAGCTGGCTGCCCCGGAGCGGCTGCAGTAGCCGCTCCACGTCACCCGGGGAATTGTTAAATAAACATAAACGGTCTATAGTCGCGCTCCTAAGGAGACGGGAACTCCACCGGCTGCGGCCGGTCGTATCAAGACCATGAACACGCGCCTGCTTCGACTGCCGTTGACCCTGATGCTCGCGCTTGGCGCGGCGTCGGGCGTCCATGCGCAGGCCAAGCGCGTGGCTCCCGAGACGACCTACCTGCCGGTCTGGAACCAGTCCAACGGCAAGCTCGAATACCTCCTCCAGCTCGAACCCACCGGCGCGCCGGTCGCCGGTGCGCGCTGGCGCGTGGGCAGCAACACGCTCGATGCCGCCTTCGGCCTCGAGGCTGGCGACACGCTCGGCCTGGTCTGCGATCGCAAGACCGGGCTGGCCGGCGCGATCGGCAACCTCGCCAATCACTGCATGCTCGCCTCGCTCGACGACGATGCCGGCAACGCGGCGCGCCAGGGCACCGTCGGTGCCGCGCTGACGCGACCGGGCGGCAAGGTCGGTCTGGCGTTCGGCAGTGGACGGGACACCCTGCCCGCCTGGCTCAGTCCGACCAGCAAGGCCGGCAAGCTCGACCAGAACACGCTCACCGTCTACGGCCAGAAGAACATCGGCCGCGAGGCGACCGTTTCGATCGGCGGCACGTGGGCGAAGGCCCGCCTGATTCCCGCCGGCGAAGTGCCCGACCTCGCCGACCGCTGGAGCACCAAGAGCGTCACGCTCGGTGCGGGCCTGGGCAATTTCAGCGCCAACATCGTCGGCCGCGTGGTCGACACGCCGGGCGAACCGGGCCAGTGGGAAGGCCTTGGCGTCGGCCTGACCTGGCGCACGCCGTGGAGCGGCCAGCTCACCGTCGGCGCGGAAAACGTCGTCACGCGCGGCAAGAATCCGTTCGCACCGGACAACGGCGATAAGGACGAAGGCACCGTGCCTTACGTCCGTTACGAGCAGGACCTCTAAGCCCCTCTCCCCGCATGCAAGCACCCGGACAACCGGGCGCTCCATTCGTGCGTCCGTTCGTCGGCTGGACTTCGCTTTGCCGAATCTGCCGAGTTGCGCTTGAGGCCCCCCAGAAGGGGTGATCATTTCCGTCGTCCGGGCTTTTTTGTGACAACGGCCACGGAAAAAACCTCCATACGCTCACGCATCCCGTCTTCGCGCGGCCTTCGCACTGTCATAACGATACTTTCACTTTCCTCCGACCCGAAGTAGGATCGGGACACCCTTGCTGAACTTGGCGTTTGTTTTGACGCCGTCGGCTCGGTTCCGTGGAAACTTTGGAGAGAGAGAAATGCCGTTGAAGACCCACCCGCTCCGCAGCGCGATCACGTTCGCGCTCGCCATGGGCAGCACCACCGCCGGCGTCGCCGTCGCTCAGGAAGCCCAGGAAGCCCAGGAAGCGACCACCCTCGACCGCATCGAAGTCACTGGTACGCGCATTCGCCAGGTCGATCTGGAAACCGCTCAGCCGGTTCTGCAGATCACCCGCCAGGACATCGAAAAGCAGGGCTTCCAGTCGGTCGGTGACATCCTGCAGAACATCACTGCAACCGGTTCGCCGCCGGTCAGCCGCGCCGCGCCGCTGTCGGCCGGTGAAGCTTCGGGCGGTACCTTCATCAGCATGCGTAACCTGGGCGCTGCCCGTACGCTGGTGCTGATGAACGGCAAGCGCCTGGGCGTGACCACGGGCGGCCTGTCCGACATCTCGACGATCCCGGCTGCCGCCGTGGAGCGCATCGAAGTCCTGAAGGACGGCGCCTCCTCGATCTACGGCTCCGACGCGATCGCCGGCGTGATCAACATCATCACGCGCAGCAACTTCGAAGGCGCAGCCGCCAGCGTCTACTACGGTCAGTACGACGAAGGCGACGGTGGCATCACCAACGGCTCCTTCATCATGGGCTTCTCGGGTGACCGCGGTTCGCTGACCGCCGCCGGCGAGTGGTCGAAGGAAGACGAGGTGTGGGCGTCGGATCGTCCGTACAGCGCGTTCCCGCGTTCGGAGAACCACCCGACCGACAACTGGACCCCGGTTGGTTTCGACGGTGGCTTCAACAGCGTCGCTGCTCAGGCTTTCCCGAACGTCGTCTACGTTCCGGCGACCGCCACCAACCCGAGCCGCTCGACCCGCGTCGTGCTGCGTCCGGGCGGCGACTCGCGCAATCCGGCCGACTGGGTCGCCCAGGACCAGAACGTCGGTGCATGCGCACCGAACACCCTGACCAGCACCGGCCCGCAGGGTTGCGTCGCAGGCTCGACGCTGCACAAGGCCAACTCGAACGAGCAGATGACCCTGCGTCAGCCGATCGAGCGCCAGGCGCTGAACATCGACGGCATCTACGACATCACGGATAACGTCCGCTTCCGCACCAACCTGCTGTACAGCCACCGCATCAGCACCCGCTCCATCGCGGGCTACCCGATGCAGGCGGCTTCGTTCGGCACGCCGATGGCGGCCAACAGCTACTTCAACCCGGTTCCGGGCACCGCGATCGGCAGCTGGTGGCGTCGTACGTGGGAAGTGCCGCGCGTGACCGAAAGCGACCTGACCACGTACCGCTTCGCCGGTGCGTTCGAAGGCAGCTTCGACTTCGCCGACCGCACCTTCGACTGGGACGTCTCGTACCTCAACAACACCAACCGCAACGTCCAGTCGTCGTACGGCAACCTGAACCTCGCCAACGTCCGCGCTGCTGTCGGTCCGTCGTACCTCGAGACCGCCCCGGGTGCGAACCAGGGTCAGGTGCGCTGCGGCGTGCCGGGCGCCCCGATCGCCGGCTGCCAGGTCTGGAATCCCTTCCTGACCTTCGGTGCGACCGGTCCGGGCTCGCTGACGAACAACAAGGCGCTGCAGGACTACCTGTTCCAGGAAGAGCATTCGACGGGTGAAACCGAGACGACGGTGATGTCGGCGAACCTGGCCGGCACCATCCTCGCGCTGCCGGCGGGCGACCTCGGCTTCGCGGCCGGTGTCGAACACCGCAAGGAACAGGGCGAGTTCACGCCGGACGCGCTGTCGGTCACCGGCGGCTCGACCAACCTCGCCGGCGGTCCGACCGACGGCCAGTACACGGTCGACGAAATCTACGCCGAGTTCCAGGTGCCGATCCTGGCCGACCTGCCGTTCGCTCGCGAACTGACCCTGAGCGTCGCAACCCGTTACTCGGATTACGACACCTTCGGCGACACGACCAACAACAAGTTCGGCCTGAAGTGGAAGCCGATCGACTCGCTGCTGGTCCGCGCCACCTTCGCTGACGGTTTCCGCGCTCCGACGATCTCCGACCTCTACGGCGGCAGCTCGCAGACGTTCTCGCAGTACACCGACCCCTGCGACACCGTCCGCGGTGAAGCAGCCACCAACGCCACGGTGCGCAACAACTGCATCAACGGCGTCGGCGGCAACGGTGCACTCGGCGCGCTGGGCAACACCTACCGCCAGCTGGGCCAGGGCTTCGCTCCGGTCGGCACCACGCCGGCACAGACGCCGGTCGCCTTCACCTCCGGCTCGAACCCGGATCTGACGCCGGAAATCTCGACCTCGCAGACCGTCGGTTTCGTGTGGAGCCCGAGCTTCATCGAAGGCTTCAACGTGGCGCTGGACTGGTGGAAGATCCGCATCTCCGACACGATCGTCGCCGACTCCCCGACCACCATGCTCAACGACTGCTACGTCGTCGGCATCGCGTCGCGCTGCGTCGCTCCGGTCGGTACGAGCCCGGGCTTCACGCGCGATCCGGCGAACGGCATCCCGACGGTGTTCTTCGGCAACCGCAACGCCGGTTTCCGCAAGGTCGAGGGCTTCGACTTCGACCTGACCTACCGTCTGCCGACCGAGTCGTGGGGTAACTTCACCCTGTCGTCGACCAGCACGTACACCTCGAGCGACATCCTGGTCAGCACCAACGACGCACGTTACGCGCTGTCGTCGGTCGGTTTCGCCGGCGCCGGCAACCCGCACCGCATCCGTTCGAACATGAACCTGACCTGGGAAATGGGTCAGTTCGGTGCGAGCTGGATGGCGCGCTACTACTCGGGCATGAAGGAAGCTTGCACGTACTTCACCCCGACCGGTGGCCCGAACCCGCCGCCGAACGGCCCGCGTCCGCCGGACGTGACCGTGGACCACCTGGAGTGCAACGAGATCGTGCAGGCCCCGACCGGCGCGTTCATCCCGGGCACGTTCAACCCGGCGAGCTCGCTGGCGCGTCGTCGCGAAGTCGGTTCGGTCACCTTCCACGACGTCCAGGTCCGTTACGAGACCCCGTGGAACGCCACCGTCTCGCTGGGTGCGAACAACGTGTTCGACAAGCAGCCGCCGGTCATGTATTCGCAGCCGAACTCGAACTTCAGCTTCGACGGCGAGTACGACATCGGTCGCTTCTGGTACATGAAGTACACGCAGCGCTTCTGATCCTCGGATCGGACCGCTGTTGCAACACCACTACGGCCCCGCAAGGGGCCGTAGTTTTTTGCGCCGCAGCAAACCCGCCGATCTCACGAGAGTCTGATACGGGACATTAACGACACTTTAATTACTCCAAGCACCCGGCTAGTATCGGCTCGACCTTGCCGACTTTGGCGCGTGCATTTGCTCGCTTGGGCGGGTCCAGGGTAACGACCTAAGACTTGGAGAGAGAGATGACTTTCAAGACCAGCCAGCTCCGCGATGCGATCACGGTTGCGCTTGCCGTGGGCGCCACGGCAGTAACCGCAAACGCATTCGCGCAGGAAGCCGAACAGGAGGCCACCACGCTCGGACGCGTGGAGGTGACCGGTTCGCGAATCAAGCGCGTCGATACTGAAACTTCGCAGCCCATCCTCACCCTTGACCGCCAGGCCATCGAAAACACCGGTGTGACCTCGATCGGCGATGTGATCCAGCAGATCTCGGCCAACGGTTCGGCACTCAACACCAGCTTCAACAACGGCGGTAACGGTCAGACCCAGGTCGACCTGCGCAACCTCGGCTCCAACCGCACCCTGGTGCTGGTCAACGGCCGTCGCTGGGTCACCGGCCTTGCCGGCGCGGTGGACCTCAACACCATTCCGATCGCCGCGGTGGAACGCGTGGAAGTGCTGAAGGACGGCGCCTCCGCGATCTATGGTTCCGACGCCATCGCGGGCGTCGTGAACATCATCACCCGCCAGAACTTCGACGGTGCCTCGGCTTCGGCCTTCTACGGCACCACCAGCGAAGGCGACGGCACGCAGCAGGCCTACGACTTCATCATCGGCAGCACGACCGACCGCTCCAACGTGATGTTGGGCGCGAACTACGTGAAGCAGGAGCCGATCTTCGCCGGCGATCGCGAGATCTCGGCGGTTCCGTCGTTCGGCCTGCCGGGCAACAACGTCAACGCAGGCGCGTCGTCGACCAGCCGCTTCGGTCGCTTCGACTATCCGGCGCAGGGTGCCGGCACGCTCACGCTGCGTCCGGGCGCCGAGGGCTGCGTCAACAACCAGGTCTGCGACCCGTCCGTCGTCAGCCAGTTCCGCGCGTTCTCGCTCAACACCGACGGCTTCAACTTCGCGCCGGAAAACTACCTGTCGACGCCGCAGGAGCGCATCGGTCTCTTCGGCCAGGCGCGCTTCGACATCAACGACCGCGTGTCGTTCAAGGCCGAGGCGCTGTACAACGAGCGTCGTTCGGAGCAGTACCTGGCGCCGCAGCCGATCAGCTGGGGTGAAACCCTGCCGGCCGGCTTCAACTCGCCGACCTCGCTGGCGTACACCTTCAATCTCAGCGAAGACAGCATCTACAACCCGTTCGGCACCGACATCACGCGCGTGCAGACCCGCGGCCCGAGCTTCTCGCCGCGCCGGTTCTCGCAGGACGTGGACACCTACCGGTTCGCCGGTGGTTTCGACGGTACCTTCGAGCTGGGCGATCGCTACTTCGCGTGGGACGTGGGCATGTCGTACACCGACAACCACGAAGACGACACCACCACCGGCCTGCAGAACCTGGCCCGCATCCGCGACGCCGTCGGCCCCTCGATGATCGTCAACGGCGTGCCGATCTGCGTGAGCACCCCGGGCGATGCGACCTCGGTCATCGCCGGCTGCGTACCGTGGAACGTCATGGGCAACGCCGAAGACGCTACGCCGCAGATGCTCGAGTACATCAACTACGTCGACCACGGCACCATCAAGGACGAGCAGAAGTCGTACATCGCCAACATCTCGGGCGACATGTTCGAACTGCCGGGCGGCATGGCGGCCTTCGCGGCCGGCTATGAGCGTCGCGACGTCAACGGTGCCTTCAGCCCCGACGCGTTGGCCTCCTCGGGCCTGACCACGGGCAGCCAGGCCACCGCGACTGCGGGCGGCTACAAGGTCGACGAGGTGTACCTCGAACTGAGCCTGCCGGTCCTCAAGGATCTGCCGGGGGCGGACCTGCTGGAGTTCCAGCTGGCCGGCCGCTACTCCGACTACTCCACCTTTGGCGACACCTTCAATCCGAAGTTCGGATTCAAGTGGAAGCCGATGGAGGACCTGCTGATCCGCGGTAACTGGAGCAAGGGCTTCCGTGCGCCGTCGATCAACGAGCTGTTCGCCGGCGAGGCGGACAACTTCCCGACCCTGTACGACCCGTGCGATGCGAACAACCTGTACGCAGCCACGGCCACCGGCCAGCTCAGCGACGCCGGCGTCGCCGCGGTGACGGCGAACTGCCTTGCCGACGGCGTGCCTGCCGATTACGGCCAGCCGAACCCGCAGATCCGCACGACCATCGGCGGCAACCCGAACCTGCAGCCGGAAACCTCGGAATCCACGACCTTCGGTGCCGTGTGGAGCCCGAGCTTCCTCGAAGGCTTCAGCGTGAGCCTGGACTGGTGGAAGATCGACATCGACGATCCGATCCAGGTGGTCGACATCCAGGAAGCGATCGACGCGTGCTACCTGGCGCTGCCGGGTGCGCGTGACGCCAACTCCTGCGCGGTGTTCACCCGCGATGCGACCACCGGCGACGTCGCCGACGTCGATGCCACCCTGCAAAACCAGGGCTTCCGCAACGTCGAAGGCTACGACTTCACGCTGGACTACAGCTTCGAGACGAGCGTCGGCAAGTTCCGCGTCAACTGGGACAACTCGTACATCTCCAAGTACGAAACCCAGATCGCGGAAGGTTCGGCCGTGGTGTCGCGCGTGGGCAACATCTCCACGAACTTCCCGGTCTGGCGCTGGCGCTCCAACATCGACCTGTCGTGGGAACGTGGCGACTGGGATGCCTCGCTCATGGGCCGTTACTACTCGGCGCTGGATGAGGAATGCGAAGGCCCGGTCCTGGCCGCGGTCTACGCCGAGCAGCCGGAGTTCGAGAACCTGTGCTCGGCGCCGCGTCGTCCGACCACGGACTTCACCGGCACGTCGGCCGTCACCCCGGAGAACACCCTGGACGAGACGATGTACTGGGACGTGCAGGTCGGCACCAAGCTGCCGTGGAACGCCCGCGTCGCGGTGGGCGTGAACAACGTGTTCGACGAAGACCCGCCGGTCTCGTACACCGCGTTCGCCAACAGCTTCGACCCGCAGTACGAAATGCCCGGTCAGTTCTACTACATCCGTTACGACCAGAAGTTCTGATCCTGCTCCACCCGAAGAAGGCCCCGTCAGGGGCCTTCTTTTTTTGCGCGGTTTGTTCCATAAAAGACCAATGGCTACGAAGGCTTCCTCCGTCAGCGCGCCTGCCCTGCTCGCCCAGGCACAGCAGCTGATCCTGAGCAAACAACCGGCCGCCGGCCTTGCGGCGTTCGTGCGCCTGACCGAACAGTTTCCCCGCTACGCCGAAGGCTGGTTCCAGCGCAGCGGCACGGAAGTCGGACTCGCACGCGGCCTGACGGCCATCGCATCGGCGCGCCACGCCGTGGCGCTGGAGCCTTCGCGCGCGCTGTATCGCGCGCACCTGGCGCAAACGCAGGTGAACTACGGGCTGTGGGGCGACGCACTGGAAACACTGGTGCCGTTGCGCCGCATCGATCCGTCGAACCTCGAGCCACGCATCGCCAATTCGGTGGGTTCCGCCCTGTCGCTGTGCGGCCTGGAAAACGAAGCACAACCGTGGTTCGAATCCGCCGCGGCCCGCAGCAGCGACACGCCGACCTACGCCTACAACCACGCCGTGGGCTTGTTGTACACGGGCGATGTCGCCGCATCGCGCGACGCGTTGGTCGCCCTGACGGAACGTTTCCCCGACTTCGCCAAGGCGCACTGGTCGCTGAGTTCCAACCGCAGCGCGGAGCCGGAAGCCGGGCGCGTCGACACGCTGTATGCCGCGCTGCAGCGCGCGCGCAGCGCCGTCGACGAAGTGATGTACTGCTACGCCCTGTTCAACACGCTCGACGCACTCGGCCGCACCGGCGAGGCGTTCCAGGAACTCGAACACGGCATGCGCCTGCAGCGCGCGCGCCTGGCCTACAACCGCGAGGACATCCGCGCACTGCAGGACATCAGCGCGAAGGTGTCGACCTCGCTGCCGGCCACCGGCGCGGACGATGCGCCGGGCACGACGCCGATCTTCGTCCTCGGCTTGCCGCGCTCGGGAACCACGCTGGTCGAGCGCATCCTCGGCAACCATCCGGACGTCGCCACCGGTGGCGAAACGACGTGTTTTTCCGCTGCCTTGCGCGAGCAATGGCAGATCGAGACGGTCAATCCGATGCTCAGCTCGGTGCCCATCGAGCACTTCGACAAGCCGGTGGCGTTCGACAGGCTCGCCGCGCGCTATAGGCAACTGACGGCGTTCAAGGCCGGCGACAAGCCCTTCCTGTCGGACAAGTATCCCTTCAACTTCATGCTGGTGCCGTGGATCGTGCGGGCCTTCCCGAACGCGCGGATCGTGCACCTGCGTCGCGACCCGGTCGACACCTGCTTCGGCAACCTCAAGCAGCTGTTCTCCGGCCAGTACGGCGCCTGCTATTCGCAGCAGGACATGGCGGCCTACTACGACGCTTACCGCGACATGATGGCGCGCTGGGATGAGCTGTTCCCGGGCCGCATCCACCATGTCGATTACCCGCGCCTGGTGACCGAACCGGAAAGCACCGCGGCCGAACTGCTCGCGTATTGCCGCCTGCCCGAAATGCCCGACGCGTGGCGCATCGAGAACAACGAACGCACCGTGGCCACCGCGTCCAGCGCGCAGGTGCGCCAGCCCATCAACCGCAAGGGCCTGGACGCATGGCGGCGTTATGCCGACCAGTTGCGTCCGTTGGCGGACCATTTCGGCGCGACCTGACCGGCGTCCATGTCCCAGACGAATTTCAAGCTGTTCCCCGCGTTCGCCGTGCCGATGGCGCAGGATTTCCTGCCCGATGCCGAACGCCTCAATGCCGAGCTCAAGGCACTGCTGCTCGCGCGCGAGGCCGAAGGCGCGAAGTACGCCAATCCGAATCCGTCGCTGAAGCAGCAGGCGGGCGTGTTCGAGAGCGACTTCAACCTGTTCTCGTGGCCCGATCCGTGCGTGCAGCGACTGCGCCAGTTCTGCTGGGGCGTGCTGGGCCGCACGTTGCAGCAGATCAACAACTACAGCCAGGACGAGATGTCGCGGCTGCAGATCTACTCGCATACGTGGTTCCACGTCACCAGGAACGGCGGCTTCACCATCCTGCACACGCACCCGATGGCGTCGTGGTCGGGCGTGTACTGCGTGGCGCCGGGCGAGATGCCGGCAGATCGACCGGAATCGGGCGTGCTGCGCTTCCACAACCCGCACCACTACGCCAACTACTTCCTCGATCCGGGCAACGTGCGACTGCAGGTGCCCTACCACCACGGCAGCTACAACGTCCGCTTCCAGCCGGGGCAGCTGATCCTATTCCCGTCGTGGCTGCAGCACGAGGTACTGCCGTTCTTCGGCAACGACGAACGCGTCACCATCGCCTTCAACTGCTGGTTCTCGATGCGCGAGGACGGTGTCGGTGGCGGTGCCTGATTTCGCCGAACCAGGCTGGTTCCCTGCCGAGTACGACGCCGAATCGCGGCGTTTCCGGATGCGCTGGGTGACGCTGGAAGAAGTGGGCGATGCGACCTTCCTCGATCGCCGGATGAAGATCCGGTCGCGGGAAATCGCGGACATCGATGCGGAAACGGTCGCGTTCCACGACTTGCCGGCGCCGCCGTTCCTGTTCCATACCGCGTTCTGCGGATCGACCCTGCTCGCGCGCGCATTGCATGCGCCGCCGCGCGTGGTGGCGCTCAAGGAACCGCTGGTGCTGCATACGCTGGCGACGACGGGCATGCGCGCGGCTGCCGCCGGGACACGCACGCGCCGCAACGACGATCTCGCGCGCGGCCTGGCGTTGCTGTCGCGACCGTGGGCGCCGGGTGGGCGTGTGCTCATCAAGCCGGCGAACCAGATCAACGGCTGGCTGCCGCAGATCCTCGCCGCATCGCAGGATTCGCGCGCGATCCTGCTGTATTCGGGGCTGCGCGAGTTCATGGTCTCTTGCTTCAAGAAGCTGCCGGAGTCCGAACAGCGCATCCGCTGGATGGCGCAGGCGCTGTTGCGCAGTTCGCCACTGGCGCCGCGGCTGGGCATCGATCCGGAGACGCCGTTCAACCTCGTCGAATCCTGCGCGCTGGCATGGCATGCGCAGATGGACATCTATGCTCAGGCCTTGCGTGGCGACCGCGACGATCGCCTACGCAGCCTGGATTTCGCGCAGGTCCTGGCGGCTCCGGCGAAGAGCGTGCGCGATTGCGCGCAATGGCTGCGACTGGACGACGAAGGGCTCGACGAACGCGTGGGGGATGTCTTCTCGCGGCATTCCAAGGCCACGACGGGCAGTTACGATGCCGGCGAACGCGAGCGCGAAAACACCCGCGTGATCGATGCTTTCGGCGCGACCATCGACCGCGCCGTGGCGTGGGCGACGGACGCAGTGGGCCCGGCGATCGAGATGCCTGAGTGGAAGCCGCTGCGCGTGGACGCGACCGCCTGAGGGCGCTCCCGGGGATCAGCCGCGCGGCGCGGGCACGCGTTCGAACTTGATCGCGAAGGTGTAGCGCGGCGCGTAGCAGATGCGGTTCGGCGGACGCCCGACGTGCTTGATCGCGCCGTCGAATATCACCAGCCGGCCGGGACGCGGCTGGACCGCGCAGGCCACTTCATCCTGCGCGTCGAAGAACATCGTCTCGCCGCCCCATTCCAGATCCCAACGCTCGCACAGGTACCACAGCGCGGTCAGGTCGTGCTGGTCGGGCAGGCAGTCGGTGTGGGTGAACAGCATGTCGCCGTAGCTGGCGACGTTGGTGTACGCGCGGTACGGCCGATACGCGTGCTCGGCGTTGGAGAAGCCGAGCACGGCGCGACGCGTCACCTCGAAGATCGGTTGCTGCAACAGCGCTTCGATCTTCACCTCGGTCGCCCAGTGCCGGTAGTCGGCGGTATCCGGGCGTGCGATCTCGGTGCGCGTGAACGCGGCCCGCGAGAGGCCGCGCACATAGTCGCCCACGTTGGGCAGATGGCCATCGAACACCCGCAGGGGGCGGCCGTCGATCACGAGTTCACGACTGGCCGCGAGCGCGGCGGGGTTCGAAGCGGTCATGCAGTCCTCAGTTGGACAGGGCCTTGGCGATGCGCTGCTGTTCGTCCTTCAGGGCCTGCGGCATGCGCGGGCCGTATTCGTCGAGATACTCGCCGATGCTGGCGAACTCGGCCTGCCAGCCGGCATGGTCGAATCCGAACAGCTTGGCACGCCCTTCCTCGCTCAGCTTCACGCCGTCGAGGTTCAGGTCGCCTTCCGCCGGCAGATGGCCGATCGGCGTTTCCACCGACGACGCTTCGCCCTTCACGCGCTGGATCATCCACTCCAGCACGCGCAGGTTCTCGCCGAAGCCCGGCCACAGGAACTTGCCGTCGTCGCCCTTGCGGAACCAGTTGACGTGGAAGATCTTCGGCAGCTTCGCGCCGTCCTTGTCGAACGACAGCCAGTGGCTGAAGTAGTCGGCGAAGTTGTAGCCGCAGAACGGCTTCATCGCCATCGGGTCGCGGCGCATCACGCCAACCGCACCGGTCGCGGCGGCGGTGGTTTCCGAACCCATCGCGGCGCCGACCAGCACGCCGTGCGTCCAGTCGCGCGCTTCGAACACCAGCGGTACCAGCGAGGCGCGGCGTCCACCGAAGACGATCGCGCTGATCGGCACGCCGGCCGGATTCTCGGCCTGCTCGGAATAGCTCGGGCACTGCTTGGCCGACACGGTGAAGCGCGAGTTCGGATGCGCGGCCGGGCCCTTGGCGGCGTCGTACGCGCTGCCGCGCCAGTCGGTGACCGGCTGCTGGCCGTTGTCGAGGCCTTCCCACCACGGTTGGTTGTCGGCGGTGACGCCGACGTTGGTGAAGATGGTGTTCTTCTGGATCGAGGCCAGCGCGTTCGGGTTCGACTTCTCCGACGTGCCCGGCGCGACGCCGAAGAAACCGGCTTCCGGATTGATCGCGTACAGGCGGCCATCGGTGCCCGGGCGCATCCAGCAGATGTCGTCGCCCACGGTCCACACCTTCCAGCCGTCGGCGCGATAGCCCTCCGGCGGAATCAGCATGGCCAGGTTCGTCTTGCCGCAGGCAGACGGGAACGCGGCAGCGACGTAGTGCGTCTCGCCCTGCGGATTCTCCAGGCCGAGGATCAGCATGTGCTCGGCCAGCCAGCCTTCGTTGCGCGCCTGGTAGGACGCGATGCGCAGCGCATGGCACTTCTTGCCGAGCAGCGCGTTGCCACCGTAGCCCGAGCCGAACGACTTGATCGTCAGTTCTTCCGGGAAATGCATGATGAAACGGCGTTCCGGATCGAGCTCGCCGATCGAGTGCAGGCCGCGCACGAACTTGCCTTCGCGCTCGATGCGCGCCAGCGCCGGCGCGCCCATGCGGGTCATGATGCGCATGTTGGCGACCACGTACGGGCTGTCGGTGATCTCCACGCCGCAACGCGACAGCGGCGAATCGATCGGGCCCATGCAGTACGGGATCACGTACATCGTACGGCCCTTCATGCAGCCGTCGAAGAGCGCGTCCATCTGTTTGTGGCCGTCGGACGGCGACATCCAGTGGTTGTTCGGGCCGGCATCATCCTGCTTGCTGGTGCACACGAAGGTGAGGTGCTCCACGCGGGCGACGTCGTCCGGATGCGAGCGGTGCAGCCAGCTGTCCGGATGGGTCTGTTCGTTGAGCTTGACCAGCGTCCCATCGCGCTGCATCTGGGCGATCAGCGCGGCGTTCTCGGCATCGCTGCCATCGCACCAGTGGATCGCGTCGGGCTTTGTCAGCGCGGCGACTTCTGCGACCCAGGCGTTCAGGGAAGCGAGCCTGCTGCCTTCGCTCCCCGGCGCGACGGCAGGTTTCGAGACGTCATGGGAAATGGCATTCATTACGGAACATCCTCCAGCGGGGGCCGGTTTCTAGGGGAAATCAGGCTGACGGGATCAGCGTGGCCATCATGTGCTCGACATAGGCCTCGAATTCGTCGTGCTGCATGCGCGCCTGGTGCAACTGCAGGTTGAGCTGCAGGAAGCCCACGTAGGCGGCATAGAGCAGGCGCGCGCGGTGCTGGGCATCGGTGCGGCTGAGCCCGGCCTGGCGGAACGAGGCGGTGAGGTAGTCGAGGCGGCGTTCGGAAACGCGGCCGATGACCGGCTGGACCGCCGGGTGGTCGAGCGCCTTGAGCAGCTCGGAATAGATGACGTGCGACTTGAACTCGTGCGCGACGAGGGTGAACAGCGCACGCAGGCGTTCGCGCGGATCGGAAATGGGTTCGAGCTGGCCGAACACGGTTTCCTGTTCGACCTTCTCCCAGCGCTCCAGCGCCGCGACGAGCAAGGCATCGCGCGACGGGAAGTGCCAGTAGAAGCTGCCCTTGGTCACGCCCAGTCGTCGGGCCAGCGGTTCGACCGCCACCGCCGCGACACCTTGTTCGGCGATCAGGTCCAGCGCGGCCTGTGCCCAGTCGTCGGCACTCAGGCGGCCGGTGCGCTCGGGCGCGGCACCGCGCTCGGACGCCGGGTTGTCCTGTCCAGGACGTCCCGTCCCGGCTCCTTCCTGCTTGGTCTGCGGATTAGAGCTCATGGTCTATATTTTAACCATACGCCAGCGGCGGGAACAGTATGCGCGCTGTCTGGGAACCCTGTCGTAAAGGGACGGTGAGGGCCCGGTTGACAGCAGCCGTCGAATCTTACCATACTCGGCCGTATGTTGAGTGTTTGATGCATGCGATTGAATCCCGGCTTTGCGGCCGGAATCGACCACGGCATCGCCTCGATCCCATCAGCCTGCTGTCATCGCCGCACCGCGCTGGAGCGCCGTCATGAGTATCGCGATTCCTTTCATTGCCTTCCTGCTGGTAGGCGCCATCGCCGCCTATCACCGCCTGCGACTTCCGGTCTGGGCGGCGCTCACCGCCACCGCTCTGGTTGCCTGCTGGCTGCTCGGCGCCAGCGGCACGGCCACGGTGGTCGCCGCCGTCATCACCGCGCTGATCGCGGTGCCGCTGCTGCTGCCGCAGATCCGCCTGCCCTTCATCACCAAGCCGCTGCTGGGCTTCTACACGAAGATCCTGCCGCCGCTGTCGGAAACCGAGCGCGTCGCGCTGGAAGCCGGCACCGTGGGCTGGGAAGGCCAGCTGTTCTCCGGCAAGCCGGACTGGGACGTGCTGCACCAGCAGCCCAGGCCGACCCTGCGCGAGGACGAGCAGGCGTTCCTCGATGGCCCGGTCGAAGAGCTGTGCAAGATGGTCGACGACTGGAAGATCACCCACGTCGATGCCGACCTGTCGCCGGAGCTGTGGGAGTACATCAAGAAGAACAAGTTCTTCGGCATGATCGTGCCGAAGGAATACGGCGGCCTGGGCTTCACCGCACTGGGCAACCACAAGGTGATCCAGAAGCTGGCCTCGATGTCCTCGGTCGTCAGCTCCACCGTCGGCGTGCCCAACTCGCTCGGTCCGGCCGAGCTGCTGATGCACTACGGCACGCAGGAACAGAAGGACCATTACCTGCCGCGTCTGGCCGACGGCCGTGAAGTGCCGTGTTTCGGCCTGACCGGTCCGTGGGCCGGCTCCGATGCGACGTCGATCCCCGACTACGGCATCGTCTGCATGGGCGATTGGAACGGCGCGCGCGTGGTCGGCGTGAAGCTGACCTTCGACAAGCGCTACATCACGCTGGCACCGGTGGCGACGCTGATCGGCCTGGCCTTCCGCATGTACGACCCGGAAGGCCTGATCGGTGACAAGCAGGACATCGGCATCACCCTCGCACTGCTGCCGCGCGACACCGCCGGCGTCGAGATCGGCCGCCGCGCGATGCCGCTCAACAGCCCGTTCCAGAACGGCCCGATCCGCGGCAAGGACGTGTTCATTCCGCTGAGCCAGCTGATCGGCGGCGAAGCCTATGCCGGCAAGGGCTGGCAGATGCTGGTGGAGTGCCTGTCGATCGGCCGCTCCATCACCCTGCCCTCCACGGCCAGCGGCGGCTCCAAGTTCGGCGCGGTCGTGACCGGCGCGTACGCGCGCATCCGCAAGCAGTTCGGTCTTTCGATCGGCCGTTTCGAAGGCGTGGAAGAAGCGCTCGCCCGTATCGGCGGCAACGCCTACACCATCAGCGCGCTGGCCGAGGCCTCGGCCGCGGCGGTGGCGCGCGGCGAACTGCCGGCCGTGCCCTCGACCATCTCCAAGTACCACTGCACCGAGCTCGGCCGCGAAGTCGCGCGCGACGTGATGGACATCATCGGCGGCAAGGGCATCATCCTCGGCCCGCGCAACTTCGCCGGCCGTAACTGGCAGGCCGCGCCGATCATGATCACGGTGGAAGGCGCGAACATCATGACGCGCTCGCTGATGATCTTCGGCCAGGGCGCGATCCTGTGCCATCCGTGGGTGCTGAAGGAAATGAAGGCGGCGATGCTGCCCGACGCCGACGAGCGCCTGCGCGAGTTCGACCGCAACCTGTTCGGCCACATCGGCTTCGCCATCTCCAACGCCGTGCGTTCGTTCTGGTTCGGCCTGACCTCGGCACGGCTCGGTGCCGCGCCGGGCGACGCCTACACGCGCCGCTACTACCGCAAGCTCAACCGCTACTCGGCGGCGCTGGCGCTGTGCGCGGACACCTCGATGCTGCTGCTGGGCGGCAAGCTGAAGTTCAAGGAATCGCTGTCGGGCCGCCTCGGCGACGTGCTCAGCAACCTGTACATCGCCAGCGCACTGCTCAAGCGCTACGAGGACGAAGGCCGTCCGGTCGCCGACCAGCCGCTGCTGGCATGGTCGATCCACAACGCGACCTTCAAGATCGAGAAGGCGTTCTCCGGCGCGCTGCGCAACTTCCCGATCCGTCCGATCGGCTGGCTGCTGTGGGCGCTGGTGTTCCCGCTGGGCCGTCGCGCGCAGTACCCGAGCGATCGCCTTGGCCACAAGGTCGCGTCGCTGCTGATGTCGCCCAACGAAGCGCGCGAGCGCATGGGCAAGGGTGTGTTCCTGACCCCGACCGCCAACAACCCGGGCGGTCGCATCGCCAGCTACCTGCAGAAGGCCGTGCTCGCCGAGCCGGTGGAGCGCAAGTTCCTCAAGGCGCTGAAGCAGCACGACATCGAGGCGCACGATTTCGCCACCCAGCTCGACGAAGGCGTGCGCGAAGGCTGGATCACGGCCGAGGAACGCCGCCAGCTGGAAGAGCTGCGCGAGCTGACCATCGACACCATCAGCGTCGACGATTTCGACGCCGAGGAACTGCGCTCGGCAGGCTATCGCACGGACAAGCACGACAACCGCGCCGCGGCCTGACCCGACGCGAAATCGACCACACGACGGCGGGCATGTCCCGCCGTCGTCTTATCCGGATCCCGTCCATGTCCGCTCCGCTGCTCTCGCTCTACCGCAAGGTCACCCGCTGGCCGGCCGGCCACTGGCTCTTCTCGCGCGCGGTGTGTTTCAAGGCGCCGTACTTCTCGACCATCGCGCCGCGCTTCGTCGCGCTGGAACCGAACCGCTGCGAAGTGCGCATCCGCGACCGCCGCCGCGTGCACAACCACATCGGCACGGTGCACGCGATCGCGCTGTGCAACCTGGCCGAGCTCGCCGCGGGCGTGATGACCGATGCCAGCCTGCCCGCGTCGATGCGCTGGATTCCCAAGGGCATGACCGTCGAATACCTGAAGAAGGCCACGGGCACGCTGCATGGCGTCGCCACGCCCGACGTTCCGCTGGTCGAATCGGCGTCCGCCTACGACCTGCCGGTCAGCGTGGTCGTCACCGACGCCGCCGGCGACGCGGTGTTCCGCGCGACGATCGCGATGTGGGTGTCGCCGCGGCGATGAGCCCGTGCGTCATTCGCGCACTGGCGAATCCAGTTCGCGCAGACGCTGTTCGAGGAAGCGCCGCTGCGCGGCCTGCGAGGTCAATTCCAGCGCGCGGCGATACGAACGGCGCGCCTGTTCGTATCGTGCAAGCCGCCGGCACAGGTCGGCATGTGCCGAATGCGCCGGCGCATAGCGCTGCAGTGCGTCGTGCTGCAGCAGGGGCTCGATGAGCGCGACCCCTTCTGCAGGCCCATCACGCATTGCGATCGCCGCCGCGCGGTTGAGTTCCACCACCGGCGACGGATCGGCGCGAAGCAGCACGTCGTAGATCGCGACGATCTGCTGCCAGTCAGTCTCCCGCGCGGACGATGCGCCTGCATGCACGGCCGCGATCGATGCCTGCAGGCTGTATGGCCCGAAGCGTCGCGCGTTCCAGATGTGCTGCACCAGCGAGGTTCCTTCGTCGATCAGCGCCCGATCCCAGCGGCTGCGATCCTGTTTTTCCAGCAGCACAAGGTTGCCTTCCGCGTCGGTGCGCGCGGTACGGCGCGATTCGTGAAGCAGCATCAGCGCGAGCAGGCCCAGCGTTTCCGGATCGGGCAGCAGTTCCACCAGCAGGCGCCCAAGGCGTATCGCTTCCCCGCTCAGGTCCTTGCGTGTGAGCGAGTCGCCGGAACTCGCGCTGTAGCCCTCGTTGAAGACGAGGTAGACCACGTGCAGCACGGCATCCAGGCGCCCGGGCAACTCCTCGCGCGGCGGGACGCGGTACGGAATACGTGCCTGCCGGATCTTCGCCTTCGCGCGCACGATGCGCTGGGCGATCGCCGAGGGCGTGGCCAGGAATGCGCCCGCGATTTCCTCCGTCGTCAGGTCGCACACCTCACGCAGCGTGAGGGCCACCTGCGCGTCCGCAGGGAGCGCAGGATGGCAGCAGGTGAAGACCAGGCGCAGACGGTCGTCCTCGAGTTCCTCGTCCGCGCCCTCTTCCGCCTGCTGATACAGCGTGTCGGCGATCTGCGCCAGCGATGCGTCGAAACGGGCACGCCGACGCAGCCCGTCGATCGCCTTGAAGCGCCCGGCCGAGACCAGCCACGCGCGTGGCTGGTCCGGGACGCCTGTCTGCGGCCACTGTTCCATCGCCGCGCGAAAGGCATCGTGCATCGCTTCCTCGGCGAGGTCGATGTCGCCGAGCAGGCGGATGAGCGTGGCCAGCACGCGGCGCGACTCGTGCCGGTAGACGGCTTCCACCTGCGCCTGCGCATCCACGTCAGTCGGGGCGCTGGCAATCCATGACCGGCCGCACTTCGACGCTGCCGAACCGTGCGGACGGAATCCGCCCGGCGATGCGGATGGCTTCATCCAAGTCCTTCGCCTCGATCAGGTAGAACCCGCCGAGCTGCTCCTTGGTCTCCGCGTAGGGGCCGTCGGTGGTCGACAGCCGCCCGTTGCGCACGCGCACGACCGTGGCGGTGTTGACCGGCTGCAGCGCTTCGGCCGCGACCATCTGCCCGCTTTCCACCAGCGCGTCGCTGAGCGCGAAGTACTCGCCCATGACCGCGTCGAACTGGTCCTTTGGCATGTCGTCGAACAGCTTCTCCTCGTCGTAGATCAGGCATACGTACTTCATTTCGGACCTCCTGGCGTGGAATGAAGAACGGGTCGAGCCGGCCGCCGGATCGCCCTCCTCAGGAGATGGTCGATTGCGCGGGAGACGATTCGACAGGTCAGGCCAGCCGCAGGGCGACCAGGGCCACCAGCGCTGGCAACGCCTGGATGAAGAAGATGCGGCGGTTCACCGTGGCCGCACCGTAGGCGCCGGCCACGACCACGCAGGCGAGGAAGAACGACGCGACGTCGGCACGCTGGCTGCACAACGACCAGATGAGTCCGGCCGCGAGGAAGCCGTTGTAGAGGCCCTGGTTGGCGGCGAGTACCTTCGTCGCCTCCGCCTTCTCAGGCGACAGGCGGAACACCTTGCGACCGAACGGCCGCGTCCACAGGAACATCTCCAGCACCAGGAAGCCCAGATGCAACAACGCGACGACGGCGATCAAGAGCATGGCGAGCGTGGACATGCGGATCTCCGTGGCGGCTGGGCTGGGGTGAGCTTAGCTTGGTGTGCCTCGCAGCGTGCGCTGGACGACGCGTCGGCGCCATGCGCCGGATGTCATGGCGTGGCTGGCTGCGCGGGTGGGGTCGCGGGAACGGCATCGACCCGGCGCGCCAGTCGCCAGCCGATGGTGGCGGCGGTGAACGCCGCCAGCGCGCTGAGTCCGGCGAAACCACCGGTGGTGACGCCGAGCGCGCGCAGGGCGTTCATGCTCACCGCGATCGCGGTGTCGCCGAATCGCCACACCGCGGTGTCGACCGCGTTCTGGCCCTTGTAGCGGACGTCGCGCGGGACGCGGGTGTAGAGGCTGTGGCGAGCCGGTTCGGCCATGCCGTAGGCGAGGCCGCGGCTGACGATCAATGCGATCGCCACGGCCGGCATTCCGCCCAGCAGCGGCGCGTGTGGATCGGGCGCGAACACCACCACCGACAGCGCGAACAGGCTCACCACCGCCCACACCAGGATCACCGCGCCCGCGCCCTTGCGCGGCAGCAGCCAGCGCGTGAGGGTGAGCTGGGTAATCACCGTCAGCGCGTTCGCAGACAGGTCGACTTCGGCCGCGAAGCGCGTACGCGCCACCGCGTCGGTAAAGGTCGCGCCGGAGTAGTCCGCCACCAACGCGTAGTTCACCGTGCCGATGCCATCAGCGAGCAGCAGCAGAATCGCCATGCCGCGCATGAAGGGATCGGAGAACACCTGGCGCAGCCCGTCCCACATGCTGCCGCCGACCGGCGCCTCGTGCGCGGCATCGAAGCGGC
Organism: Lysobacter panacisoli; assembly: GCF_009765165.1. Taxonomy (NCBI): domain Bacteria; kingdom Pseudomonadati; phylum Pseudomonadota; class Gammaproteobacteria; order Lysobacterales; family Lysobacteraceae; genus Lysobacter; species Lysobacter panacisoli. Next base: position 2,271,233 of record NZ_VLNU01000001.1, on the reverse strand, counting down.
GCGCGCCATGCGTGCGCGCCCAGCGCCCCAGCAGCACGATGCACACCACGGCGATGCCGAGCAGGGTCGCCGAGACCACCAGCAGCGGCGCCACGCCGATGACATCCACCAGCGTGCGCGTCAGCGCCGGGCCGGCGAGCGCACCGCAGGTGCCGGCGACGGCGATGATCGGGAACAGCCGGCGCGCCTGCTCGGTGTTCCAGATGTCGGCCATGAAGCTCCAGAACACCGACACCACGAACAGGTTGAACACGCTCACCCAGACGAAGAACAGCGTGCCCAGCGCGCGCGGGCTGAGCAGTCCCTGCGCGGTGAACAGCGGCACGAAGCCGAGCAGGCAGGCGATGAAGAACAGGTACACCAGCGGCACCACCACGCGCCGCGGCCAGCGCGCGATCAGCGCGGCGAAGACCGGGGTCAGGACCAGCGTGGCCAGGAAGGTCGCCGCGTAGAACCACGGCAGCTGGGTCGAACCGACCGCGGCCGAGAGCTGCTCGCGCACCGGGCGGATCACGTAGTACGCCGCCAGCACGCAGAAGAAATAGGTGAACGAGAGGCCGACCGCGTGCCATTCGCCGCTGTGGACCCGACGCTGCGGCTGATCGCTGGTATGGCTGGACGCCATCGTCTGGCTCCGGGAATGCTGGCGGCACGTTAGCCGATGCCGGGGGCGCCCGCTACCGCACGGTAGCGGCCGATGCGACCCCGTCACGCCAGCCAACGGCCGATCCGGGGAGCATTTGCTCTAATGGTCGTCCTTACGGTCGCGGGGTTAACCGACCGGGCCACGGTGGAGCGGCAGAGCGTACGTGTTCGACTACATCATCATCGGCGCCGGATCGGCCGGCTGCGTACTGGCCAATCGCCTGTCCGCGGACCCCGACACCAAGGTATTGCTGCTGGAAGCGGGCCCCCGCGACAGCCATCCCTTCATCCACATGCCCGCCGGCCTGGCCAAGCTGGTCAACAACCGGCGCGTGAACTGGGACTACCACACCGCGCCGGAAGCCGCGCTCGACGGCCGTGCGCTGTGGTGGCCGCGCGGCAAGGTGCTGGGCGGATCGAGTTCGATCAACGCCATGTGCTACACGCGCGGCGTGCCCGCCGACTACGACGAGTGGGCCGCGCTCGGCGCCGAAGGCTGGGGCTGGAAATCGGTGCTGCCTTACTTCCGCCGCAGCGAGCGCAACTCGCGCGGCGCCGATGCGCTGCACGGCGACGAAGGCCCGTTGTACGTGTCGGACCTGCGCTACAGCAATCCGCTCTCGTCCGCCTTCATCGAAGCCGGCCAGCAGGCCGGTTACGCGATCAATCGCGACTTCAACGGCCCGTCGCAGGAAGGCTTCGGCCTCTACCAGGTCACGCAGAAGAACGGCGCGCGCTGCTCGAGCGCGGTGGGCTACCTGGACCCGGTGCGCGAGCGGCGCAACCTCACCATCGTCACCGGCGCGCAGGCCAACCGCATCACCTTCGAGCGCGGCCGCGCGAGCGGTGTCGTCTACATCGCCCAGGGACGCGCCTATCACCAGGCGGCGGCGCGCGAAGTGCTGCTGTGCGGCGGCGCGATCAACTCGCCCCAACTGCTGATGCTGTCCGGCATCGGCCCGGCGATGCATCTGCGCCGCCACGGCATCGACGTGGTCGCCGATGCGCCGCAGGTCGGCGAGAACCTGCAGGACCATCTCGACATCTGCACGCTGCAGCACGCCACGCAAGCGATCACCTACGACCGCCTCAGCGACGCGCGCGTGGCGTTCGATTACTACCTGCGCGGCCACAGCGGCGTGGGCACGAGCAACATCGCCGAGGCCGGCGCATTCGTGCGCTCGCCGCTGGCGACGGACGAGCGTCCCGACATCCAGATGCACTTCGTGCCGGCGATGCTCGACGACCACGGCCGTCGTCGACTGTCGGGCGACGGTTACACCGTGCACGCCTGCTTCCTGCGTCCGCGCAGCCGCGGCCGCATCACGCTCGCGAGCGGTCGCGCCGGCGACAAGCCGCGCATCGAAGCGAACTACCTCAGCGACGCAGAAGGCTTCGACCTGAAGGTGATGGTGGAAGGCGCGAAGCTCTCGCGTGAACTGCTCGCACAACCCGCGTTCGATGCCTATCGCGGCGCACCGATCTTCCCCGCGCGCAACGACCTCAGCGATGCGGAGCTGGTCGAATTCATCCGCGCCAAGGCCGAGACGATCTACCACCCGATCGGCACCTGCCGCATGGGCAACGACGCGCTCTCGGTCGTGGATCCGCAACTGCGTGTGCGTGGCGTCGAAGGCCTGCGCGTGGTCGATGCATCGGTGATGCCGACGCTGGTCGGCGGCAACACGAACGCGCCGACCATGATGATCGCCGAGCGCGCCGCGGACCTGATCAACACCGACGGATAACGCTCTTTTCGCGGGGACCGCGCGGGCGTCCGCGCACGCGCCGCGCGGGTTTTGCGCATGCACATTCGTGAATGGCCCGGAGGGTGGGCCGGGAACTGCGATGGAGCGCACTAAAGCCTGCGAAATCAGGGGCCTGGTGGCCACTGTTGCCTCACCCCCTGAGATCGGCGTTATTATCCGGCCGACATGTAGTGCAGGGGCGTCGGCCATGAAAAGCAATAAGAAGCGGCACTCCCGCATCCTGGCCCGAGCAGGTGCAGTCGCTCTGCTGCTTCCGCTCACCCTGGGCTCCACTGCACAGACGCCGCAACACAGCGGTGGCCCCGTCGCTGCACAGACCACCGCGATCGGCACGACCGCCGTCGTGCGTCCCGTCAATATGCCTCCGGCCGCGCCGCTTCCGACCGGCTTCGATGTCCGCCAGTTCGAGTCGATGGCGCAGCAGCTCGTCGCCGGCAATCGCGTGCCGGGTCTGGCGATGGCGATGGTCCATGACGGCAAGATCATCAGCTCGCGCGGTTTCGGCATCACCGACACCAGCCGTCCGCAGCCGGTGGACTCGCACACCGTGTTCCGCCTCGCGTCGCTGTCCAAGAGCTTCGCCGGAACCATGACGGGCCTGCTGGTCAACGACGGTTCGCTGCGCTGGGACAGCAAGCTCACCAGCTACCTGCCGAGCTTCCGCCTCAGCGACTCGTACTCTTCGCAGCAGCTCACCGTCGCCGACGTGCTGAGCCATCGCGTCGGCCTGACCCACAACGCGTTCGACCGCGACCTGGAGCAGTACGTCGATTACCACACGCTCACCCAGCGGCTCGCGTATGCGCCGATGAAGTGCGCGCCGGGCACGTGCTACAGCTACCAGAACGTCGCCTTCAGCCTGATCGGCGACGTGGTGTTCGCCGCCACCGGCGACTTCTACGCGCAGGAAGTGCAGCGCCGCATCTTCAAGCCGCTCGGCATGAACGACGCGAGCCTGGGCCTGGAAGGCATCCAGGCCAGCCCGAGCTGGGCGCGTCCGCACGTACGCGGTCGCGGCGGCTGGGTGTCGCTGATGCCCAAGACCACCTACTACCAGGTGCTGCCGGCCGCGGGCGTCAACGCCAGCGCCAGCGACATGGCGCAGTACCTGCTGGCGCATACCGGCCATCGTCCCGACGTGCTGCCGGCGCCGCTGCTGGCGACGCTGCACCAGCCGCTGGTCGACACGCCGAGCGAGATCCGCGGTTCGTCGTGGCGTCGTACGCGCCTCAATTCGGCCGGCTATGCACTGGGCTGGCGCACCTACGACTACGCCGGTCATCGCGTGGTCTTCCACGGCGGCGCCGTGCAGGGTTATCGCGGCCTGATCGCGATGGTGCCGGAACTCGACTTCGGCGTGGCCCTGCTCTGGAACAGCGAAAGCTCGTTGCCGTCGGGCCTGCTGCCCACGATCCTCGACAGCGCGCTCGGCCTGCCTGAGGGCCAGTGGCTCGACGACCGCATCGACCCGACGCTGTACGCCGACACATCGGAAGCGGAATCGCCCAACGCACCGGGCACGCATGCATCCACCGCGAGCGCCGCACCGCGCTAAGCGATCGCGCTTCACCGACCTGCCAGACGCCGCCTTCGGGCGGCGTTGTCGTTCATGGGGTCGCGAGGCAGCCGAGACACGGCGATCCTGATCGGTCGCAGCGATCGCGCCTGCGAGTCGAGGGACATCCTGCGCCAGGACACATCGACGGCGACATGCCGGCATTTCGATGGCCCATAAAAAAAACTCTCCCCCCGCCTGGGCTGCGGGGAGAGAGCTCGATTACGGTGTATCGGGGCTTTTATTAGATCATCGGTGCCGGGGTCGCCGGCATCGAAGCCACGGACGACTTCTTGGTCGCCTTCTTGCGGCTGGACTTCTTGGCAGCCTTCTTCGCGCCAGTCTTCTTGGCCGCCTTCTTGGCGGTCTTCTTGGCGGTCTTCTTGGCAGCCTTCTTCGCGCCAGTCTTCTTGGTCGCCTTCTTGGCGGCCTTGCGGACGGTCTTCTTGGCGGTCTTCTTCGCGCCAGCCTTCTTGGCAACCTTCTTGGTCGCCTTCTTGGCGGTCTTCTTGGCGGCCTTGCGGACGGTCTTCTTCGCGGCCTTCTTCGCGACCTTCTTCGCCGGACGCTTGGTCGCCTTCTTGGCGGCCTTCTTCACGGTCTTCTTGGCGCCGGCCTTCTTGGCGACCTTCTTCGCAGCCTTCTTGGCGGCGGGCTTCTTCTTCGCAGCTTTCTTCATGGCCATGGGATGGCTCCTCGTCAGTGGTTGATCAGTCTTGATCAGTGGTCGTGCAGGTCTATAGCCCAGTAGAACCAGTCTGGTGAACCCACCAGTGCCGCGGGAGTCGGACCCGCGTGCAGCCGCCGACGCGCCAGGCGCGCCGGAACGGATTTCGTCGTTGCCCACCCCCGCGGGCAAACAAAAACCCGGCGCTCGGAGAGAGCGAACCGGGTTGGATGATGTGCGCCTGCGACGCGATACGACTTTTCTCGGGGGAAGCGAACCCTGCGTCCACCGTTTCGACTGCCCGGTCGGAGGTTCGTTTTGTGCCGCGAGTTGTCGCTTTGATTGTACTCACTCGCTTCCGCAGGAAACGTCTGCTGGGCGAAACCTAATCACGCTTTTTCGGGCTGTCAATAACTTCGCTCATTTTTTTTTCGGCCGTGTCGCCGCGTCGTCGCCGGCCGACAAGCTCCACGACGGTCGTCGCGACGCTTCGACGACGACGCTCGAATCGAGCGACACGCCACACGCGTTTCACAAAATGCTTTTTTTAAGGGGTTTACTGAAAGCACGCGCGCGTCGCATGCGCTCGCCGACGGATTCCGACGAAGCGCGTCGCCGACCTTCGACCACCCTCGTCGCGTCCGCGAGCGGGTCGAATCGATCATCCTCCGAGCCGGTCTGTTTCGCGTCGCAACACGCCCATTTGCGCGAAAGTGCGCGAACTCTCCGACCGCCTCGACCACCTTCGCGCATACCCTCGAAGCGCACACGAGGCATGCGAACGACATCGTCGAAGACGTCGAGTGGTGCGTCGAGCGGGTGAGTTCGACGATGCATCGCGGCCTGTCCGATCACGCCATGCCAGCAGTTCGGACATGCAAGGCAAGCTGGCGCGATGCCGTATCGCGATCGAAGCGAGCACGCGATCACCCGCCCATCACGAAACCGGACGAAGCCCGAGGCGCGGCGTGCGGACGACGCATCGCGGGGAGCAGGTGAGGATGAGCGCATCGCCGCGCCTGGGCAGCAATTGCGCCGCGCTGGGCTGCCGCGAACCTGGAAATCGTGGGCTCGCGCATCGACGTCGTTGCGGACGCCGGAAACAGAACCGGCCGCACGAGGCGGCCGGTGCAGCGGTCGAGGAGACCGGATTTCGTCGGCGCGACGACCGCGCCGGAAGACTCAGTGGTCTTCTTCTTCGAGCAGCTCGGAGTAGTCGTCCGGCGCCAGCAGCTCGTTGAGCTGGTCGGCGTCGTCGATCTCGACGGTGAAGATCCAGCCTTCGCCGTAGGCGTCCTCGTTGATGGTTTCCGGCTTGTCGGTCAGGGCGGAGTTCACCGCGACGACCTTGCCGCTGACCGGGGAGTAGACGTCGGACGCGGCCTTCACCGACTCGACGACGGCGCAGGCGTTGCCCGCCTCGACTCGCTCGCCGACGTTGGGCAGCTCGACGTAGACCAGATCGCCCAGCAGGCCCTGAGCATGATCGGAGATGCCGACCGTGACCTTGCCGTCGCCATCGACGCGGGCCCACTCGTGGGACTTCATGAACTTCAGATCGCCGGGAATTTCACTCATGACGGGCCTCGAAACCTGTGCGGGGGCTGCTGGGAACTGCGCCTAGTTTAACGGCGCCGGGGGACGTGCGACAGAGAGTAGAACATCGGCCGGGATGGCGCGCGCGGATGCTCTCCGGCGCGCGCCACGCGCGGCTCAGCCCAGCACGCCTTCCTGCGGCTGGCCGTCGCGCACGAACGGGAACTTGACCACGCGCACCGGCACTTCCTTGCCGCGGATGTCGACGCGGACGTTGCCCGGCACGCCGGCCGGCACGCGCGCGAAGGCGATCGCCTTGCCCAGCGTCGGCGAGAAGGTGCCCGAGAGGATTTCGCCTTCGCCGTTGTCGGTCAGCACCTTCTGGCCGTGGCGTAGAACGCCCTTCTCGTCCATCACCAGGCCGATCATCTGGCGCGGCGCGCCGCCGGCCTTCTGTTGTTCGAGCACGCCGCGACCGATGAAGTCGCGGCCTTCGTCGAGGGCGACCGTCCAGGCCAGCGCGGCTTCGTACGGCGACACCGCGTCGTCCATGTCCTGGCCGTAGAGGTTCATGCCGGCTTCCAGGCGCAGCGTGTCGCGGGCACCCAGGCCTGCCGGCTTCACGCCCGCATCGAGCAGCGCGTTCCAGAACGCCACGGTCTGCGCTTCGGGCACGATCACTTCGAAGCCGTCCTCGCCGGTGTAACCGGTGCGGGCCACGAACACCTCGATGCCGTCGCGCGTGCGCGCCTGCGCGGCGGCGAACTTGCCCAGCTTGGCGACCGGGGCACGATCGTCATCGTTGAGCATGCCGAGTACCTTCTCGCGCGCATTCGGACCCTGCACGGCGATCATGCCGAACTCCGGACGCTCGGTGACGCTGACATCGAAGGCCTTCGCCTGTTCGGCGATCCACGCCAGGTCCTTGTCGCGCGTGGCGGCGTTGACCACCAGGCGGAAGTACTCGTCGTCGCGGAAATAGATGATGAGGTCGTCGATCACGCCGCCCTGCGGGTTGAGCATGCAGGTGTACAGCGCCTTGCCCGGCACCTTCAGCTTGTCGACCGAGTTGGCGACGAGGCGGCGCAGGAATTCGCGCACGCGCGCGCCGCGCAGGTCGACCACCGTCATGTGGCTCACGTCGAACATGCCCGCGTCGCGGCGCACCAGGTGGTGCTCCTCGATCTGCGAGCCGTAGTGGATCGGCATGTCCCAGCCACCGAAGTCGACCATCTTGGCGCCGAGGTCGCGGTGGGTTTGATTGAGGATGGTCTTCTGGGTCATGGCGGTGCCTGTGCGGGAGCGAGCCCGCGATTATCCCAGAAGCGCCCTATGCACGGCAGAACGCGCGGCGACCTACGCCGGCGCATGGAGCCGCGACGCGGCGCCTACTCGCTCGAGCCTTCGTTGTAGCAGCGCACGCGGCCGGGCGCGACGCGCATGAAGCGGCCGGTCTTGCGGTCCAGCCGCACCGCCCAGCGCACCGCCGGCAGCATGTCCAGACCCGACGCGCCCTCCACGCCGGTGTCGATGATCGCCACCAGACCGGCGTCGTCGACGCCATCGCGCTGGCAGGTGGCGATGGCGACGAGTTCGTCGCGGCGCAGCGCGGGATACGGCACCGAGTCGGTGATGCGCCAGCGCGGCTCGTCGCCGACGCGGTCGACGAACTGCGCCGCCAGCAACTGCAGCGTGCGGTCGTCCTCTGCATCCAGCGTGACGATGCTGCGCGCGCACAGTTGCTCCGGATCGCTGCCCGATCCCACGCAACTTCCGGTGTTGGAGGTGTAACCCTTCGGATACGGCGGGACGATCTTGCCGACGAGGTCCGGTTCGCCGGCCCACGCGGACGCGGCGAAGGCGACCGCGAGGCACAACGCGCCGGCAGGGATCCAGACGAGGGCGATAGCCGCGCGCATGGATCCTGCGAAGGTCATCCCGCCGGTTCGACCAGCAGGCTCATGCCGCGGCTGGCGACGATGCGCACCGCGACGCCGGCCGGCAGCTCGGGGCCGGTGACGTCCCAGTACGCGTCGGCGATCTGCACACGACCGTGGCCGTTGACGATGGCGCGCTCCAGCGGCACCACGCGTCCCACCAGCGCGTCGGCGCGGCGGTTGAGCGCGGGCTGGTCGCTGCGCGGTTCGCGTCCGCGGAACCACGTGCGGTAGACCTGGATCGAGACGAAGCTGAGCACGACGAAAGCGGCGACCTGCGCCAGCACCGGAACGCCCGGAATCGCCAGCACGATCACGAACACCGCGGCCGCGGCGAAGCCGAGCCAGAGCATGAACGCACCCGGCGCCATCGCCTCGGCGGCGAACAGCAGCAGCGCCACCACGGCCCAGGTCACGGTTTGCCAGTTCCACTGCATGCGTCAGCCTCCCGCGCGCGGCGGCGGCACCGCGCGCGGCGGTTGCCGATCCAACGCTTCCTTCGCCAGCTCGGCGATGCCGGCCAGCGAGCCGATCACGCCGGCGGACTCCATCGGCATCATCACGAACTTCTGGTTCGGCGCTTCCGCGAGCGCCTTGAACGCCTCGATGTACTTCTGCGCGACGAAATAGTTGATGGCGTTGACGTTGCCGTTGGCGATCGCATCCGACACCAGCTGCGTCGCCTTGGCCTCGGCCTCGGCCAGGCGCTCGCGCGCTTCGGCTTCGCGGAACGCGGCCTCGCGCTTGCCTTCGGCTTCCAGGATCGCGGCCTGCTTCTCGCCCTCGGCGCGCAGGATCTCCGCCTGGCGATGGCCTTCGGCCTCCAGGATGTTGGCGCGCTTCTCGCGCTCGGCCTTCATCTGCCGCGCCATCGAATCGACCAGGTCGCGCGGCGGCTGGATGTCCTTGAGCTCGATGCGGTTGACCTTCAGGCCCCACGGATGGGTCGCCGCGTCGACGGCCACCAGCACCTTGGCGTTGATCTCGTCGCGCTTGGACAGCGATTCGTCCAGGTCCATCGAGCCGATGGACGTGCGGATGTTGGTCATCACCAGGTTGAGGATGGCGATCTCGAGCTGGGCGACCTCGTAGGCCGCCTTGGCGGCGTCGAGCACCTGGAAGTACACCACGCCGTCCACCTTCACCACGGCGTTGTCCTTGGTGATCACGTCCTGGCTGGGGACGTCCATCACCTGTTCCATCATGTTGATCTTGCGGCCGACGCCGTAGACGATCGGGATCAGGAAGTGCAGACCCGGGTCCATCGTATGGGTGTAGCGCCCGAAGCGCTCCACGGTCCATTCATACCCCTGCGGCACCATCCGCACCGCCTTCAGAACCAGGACCACGCCAGCGAACAGCAGGACGACGCTCAGCACTACACCCAGGTCCATGATCCCCTCCTTGTAAGTGGGATCGAGTATAGGCCGAACCGCCGTTGCGACGGTCCGGGAGCTTTCCGCATCTAGGGGAATGACATGCCGCCGACCCCAGATCCCGTGCCCCTGCCAGCCGAGACGTCCGCGCCCCGGAGCAGCTTCGCCATCGACGTGCCCGACGCCCTGCTGGCGCGTGCGCGCGGCGGCGAACGGGCGGCGTTCGAGCAGCTCTACCGCTGGTTCGAGCGCCCCGTGTTCAACCTCGCGCTGCGGATGCTGGGGGGCGCGTACGGCGGCGATCGCGAGGAGGCGGCCGAAGTGCTGCAGGAAACGATGATCAAGGTGCACGCCAAGCTCGGCGATTTCCGCGGCAGCGGCGGCAGCCCGTTCTGGGGCTGGGTGCGCCAGATCGCCGTGAACGAGGCGCTGATGCGAATGCGCAGCCAGCGTCGCCACGTTGCCGACGTGCCGCTGGACGGCGACGAGCTGGCGGTCGATCCCGGTCCGCTGCCCGCCGCAGCCGCCGATGCCGCCGCGCTCACGCGCGCGCTCGCGCAGTTGCCTGCTTCGACCCGCAGCGTGCTGTGGCTGTACCACGCCGAGGGCTACACCCACGACGAGATCGCCTCGCTGATGCAGCGCACGCCGAGTTTTTCCAAATCCCAGCTCGCGCGCGGCGGTCGCCGCCTGCGCGAACTGTTGGAGCCTGTCTACGACCTTTCCGAGGCTCGCGCCGGGACTGCGGGCCTGCAGAGCAAGGAAGAACGAGGAAGCGTATGTCGATACACGACCGAGTGATGACGCAGCGCTGCAGGCCCGCAGCCCCGGCCCTGTGGGTTGCCCCGATGAGGCAGCCATGCGGCGCCGCACGCCTTGACCTTGCAATCAGCAAGGCGCGGCGGCGCGCAACACCACCTGGCTGCCTCCTCGGGGCAACGCGATGCCTCGGAAAGGCCGTAGACAGGCTCCTAAAACCGGAGAAGGCCCATGCCTGACGCCGAAAACACCCTGAAGCCCACGCCTTCCGATTGGGGCACCGCGTTCGCCGCGTTGCCGATGGAAGCGCCGCCGGCCGACGGCTGGAACCGCATGTCGCGCGCACTCGATGCGCGCGGCGGCAACACACGCACGGCGCAGGCGCGACGTGCGCGCTGGCCGCTGTGGCTGGCGACCGCCGCCGCGGTGTCGGCGGTCGCGCTGGTGCCGATGCTGATGCGCGAACCTGCATCGCCGGACGCGCCGGCGCCGACCGTCGCACACACGGCGGCTCCGATCGCCACGACGCCTTCGCCCGCCTCCGCCAGCACCATCGACACGACGCCCGCCGTCGCGACGACGACGGTCGCGCCGAAGGTCGACGAAGCGGTCGCGCACCAGCCGGCCGCCACGCCGCGCAAGCGGCGCCCGTCACCGACCGCGCCGCCGCACACTGTCGAACCACGCCGCCTGGTCGCAGACGCGACGCCTTCGTCCGATACCGCCGCGACGTCGAAGACCGACACGTTCGCCGACGTGCAGTCGCTGCAGTCCGAATCCGCGCAGCTCGAAGCGCTCGTGGCGCTGGCGCGCGACGACCGCGTCGCGTCCGCGAATGCCGCCTCGCTCGCGGCTGGACTGGACGAACGCATCGGCCGCATCGATGCCTCGCTCTCGCAGCCGGGCCTGGCCGACACCGATCGCACGCTGCTGTGGCAGGAACGCGTGGCGACGCTGCGCGAACTGGCCGGCGTCGAAACCACCCAGCGCTGGCTCACCACCCACGGCGAGCGCTACGACGGCGCGCTCGTCAGCGTCGACTGATTCCTCACCTTCCACCCGCCGCAGGACCCTGCACCCATGATCCCGTTCCGTTCCAAGCCGACCCTGCTGGCCGCCTCGCTGGGATTGCTCCTCGCCTGCGCCGCCAGTGCACAGACCACCGGCAAGGACGCCGCCGACACCAAGGAAGTCGAAGCCGCGCGCGCCGAGCTCAACCGCGCCGCCAAGCGCTACGCCGAACTCACGCGCGGCAACGCGAACTTCGACCGTGCCGTGTTCGAGCGCGAATTCGAACGTCGTTTCGTGCAGCGCCCAGTGCTCGGCGTCGTGCTCGCACCGGAGGCGAAGGCCGGCGTGCGCATCGCCGCGGTCACGCCGGACAGCGCCGCGTCGAAGGCCGGCCTGCGCACGGGCGACGTACTCACTTCGATCAACGGCGGCAAGCTCGACGGTGCCACGTCCGAGGCACGCCTCGCGCAGGCGCGCGAACAGCTGGGCAAGCTCGACACCGACTCGGCCGTCGCCCTCGCCTACACGCGCGACGGACGCGCCGCGACCGTGCGTGCCACGCCGCAACTCGGCGAACGCGTGCTGATGTTCCGCGACGTCGACGGCAGGCCGGTCGAGCGCCCGCTGCCGCTGATCTCGCCGCAGGTGCGCACCGAACTCATCCGCCTTGGCCCGCTCGGCGACTGCGATGGCGAGGACTGCCACCTGCCGTTGCTCGCTGATGCGTTCCGCTGGAACGGCCTGAACCTGGCGACGGTGGATGCGAAGCTCGGCCGCTACTTCGGCGCGAACCGTGGCGTGCTCGTGCTCAGCACCGGTCCGGAACTGGCCGGCCTGGAATCGGGCGACGTGATCCAGGACATCGACGGCAAGCCGGTGAACTCGCCGCGCGAGGCGATGGCCGCACTGCGCGGCAAGCCGGAGAGCAGCCGCGTCGGCGTGACCTATCTGCGCGATCGCAAGAGCGCGAACACGCAGATCACGGTGCCGAAGATGGCGCGCCTGCCGGTGCCCCCGGCGCCGCCCGCACCGCCCGCGCCTCCGGCCGCTCCGAAGGCGCCGCCCGCGACGCCGGCACCGCCTTCGCCGCCGAGCGCGCTTCCGGCGCCGCCCGCGCCCCCCGCGCCGCCGACACACGCGCTGTCGATGGTCATCGCGGCGGACGTCGTCCTTTAACGACTCGCTTCACCTGCAGGCAGTCGCCGCGCCGCTCAGGGCGCGGCGGCAGCCGATCCGGCAGCGGCCGGAAACTGCGTGCGCAGCTGCGATGCCTGGCGCTGCACCCACTGCGTCAGTTGCGGCGACGGCACCAGGCCGCGACCGTCGGACGCGTAGTCCAGGCCCGCGAGCACCTTCGCGTACGGACCGAACCCCTGCACGCGGAACGGAACCACGAGCGCGCGTCCGCCTTCGCGATTCGCGCGCTCGACGTAGGCGCGAATGCGCGCTTCGGCCGCTTCGCGTTTGTCCGGCCAGTCCTCGCGCAGGGTTTCGACCTGCACGCGACGGAACGGCAACGCCGCGCGCACGCGCTCGGCACGTCCATCGAGCTGCGCCTTCCAGCGCGCATCCTCGGCGTCGTCGGCCGGTCCGTGGGCGAGGATCAGGACGTCTTCCTTCGCCGCATCGCGGCTCAGTCCACGCGCGCGCTCGGCGAGCACTTCGCCCATTTCCGGCGCGTCCATCAGGCCCTCGTGGCTCATCGCGAACTCGGCCTTGCTGTCGAGTCGCCAGAACTCCATGCGATGCCCACCATGCTCGCCATGCCCGGAGTGCTGCGAATGGCCCACGGCAGGACGCGGCGGCGCGCCTGGCGCGAGCCCGACGATCTGCGCCGTTCGTTCGTACCAGCTCTCGCCGCTGACGAACAGGCGCACCACGCCGATGCGTTTCACGCCCTGCGCCTGCAGGCGCTCGACGCCTTCCTGCAGGCTGGCCGCATCAGCCATGCCGAACGCGATCTCCAGCGGCTGCTCCCGCGCCAGCGGAGCCAGTGCGTCACCGACTTCACGATTCCACTGCGGACCGCCACCGTGCGCCATCACCAGCACGCCGAAGTCGTTCGCATCCTTCGCATGGGCCGGCGCCGACAGTGCCGCCGCCGCGAGCGCGGCCATCATCCAGGCTTTCATTTCCCTCTCCCTGCGCGCGACGTCGTCGCGACGCACCTGCGTTGTCGAAACAGGCCGGGATCCGCCGCCGGGCGACGGATCCGGGCTCCCGCCTACTTCGTCGCGACGCTGTCCGTCGCCGGCTCGACCCACTTGGCGAACACGGCGTCGATCTTGCCGTCGGCGACCTTCTTGCCCTTCTCCACTTCGCCGGCCTGCTCGAACAGCGGGATGATCATCGCCATGCCGTCGATCTTGGTCTTCAGGTGCACCCCCGGCGACTTGCCGAGGAAGCGCTCCCAGCGCGCGCGCACTTTCGCCCAGTAGTCCTTCGTGCCGTTCCAGTAGCTGTAGGCCGGCTTGAAATCGACCTCGGTGGTCTTCTGGTAGTCGTTGAAACCGAACTCGCGCGCCAGTTCGACCTGCGTGCCATCCGGTTTGCGCAGGACCTTGGTGTTGAACTGCTCGTGCGTCCAGCCGCCCGGCGTGAGCGTGTGGCGATTGACCGCGCTGATCGCGTTGTAGTCGCTGCGCTTGGTGTACTCGCGACGCGGCAGCGGACGCCAGCTCAGGTCGCTGGTCCACATCGCCACGCCGTTGTCGTAAGTCCACTTGCCGGTGCCGCAGTAACGCGGCGCGTCGCTGACCTCGAACACGCACTGCGTCCACGCGCCCTGCGTCGTCGCCGCCGGGATCGCGCGCACCTGCCAGGTCTGGTCCGCGCTGAACTCGAAGCGCGAGGGCGCTTCGTAGGTCCAGTCCTGGCGCCAGTGCTTGGTCACATGGCCGCTCTTCTCGTCTACCAGCAGGTGCTGCAGCACGATCTTCGCCGGCGAGTCCTCCACCACGATCACCACTTCGTTGCCGCCGCTGCGCATCGCCGGATGGCGCTCGTAGCCCGGCTGCAGCAGCACGGTTTCGTCGAAGGCGAAGTCGACGATGTACTCGCCCTGCATCGCCAGGATCGAAGCGCGGTCGCGCGCGGTGTCGGTGGTCGCCGCATGCGCGGCGACGGGAAGCAGGAGGGCAAGCAACGGAGCGTAGAGCAGGCTGGTGTTCATGGCTGGCTCGATCAGGGTGGACAGTTGGAGGGTTCGGGCGGTGGCACGCATCGCTGCAGTCACCAGCTCACCGCCAGGCTCACGCCGACGTTGCGGCCCGGGCTGGTGTAGCGGTCGAGGACGGTGCTGGCAGCGAGCGTGCCGGCCGGCACGTCGCCGGCGTCCCAGTACTTGCGGTCGCCGAGGTTGAATACGCCGACGTCGAAGGTCGCGCCCGGCGCGAAGTTCCAGTGCGCGAGCAGGTCGAGCACGCCGTAACCGGGGATCTCGAACTGGTTCGCGGCCGGAAGTTCGTCCTTGCGCGCGGCGAACCGGCCGGCGAGTTCCACGCCCCAGGTGTCGCGGTCGTACGCGACGCCGAGCGTGGCGCGCAGCGGGTCGATCGACGACAGCGGCACGTTCGTGGTGCGGTCCTCGCCCTTCGACCACGCGGCGGCGCCCTTGATCGACCAGCCCGCGAGCGCTTCGCTGTACGCGCCCAGGTCCACGCCGGCGCGCGCCTCGATGCCGTAGATCTCCGCATCGGCGATGTTGCGCGACTGGAACACGATCAGCGGCGTCTGCGGCGGCTGGCTCACCTGCGACGCCGACTCGATGAAGTCGTCGTAGCGGTTGTAGTAGCCGGACACTTCCGCATACACGGCTTCATTGGAGAAGCGCAGACCCAGCTCGACACCATCGCTGGTCTCGGGCTTGAGGTCCGGATTCGGGATGGCCGTGTAGCCGAACTGCAGATTGGTGAAGCCCAGGTTGACGTCGCCATAGGGCGGCGCGCGGAAACCGTGCTGGTATCCGCCGAACAGCGACCAGTCCTGGGTGAAGTGCCACACCGCGCCGAGCTTCGGCGACACGCTGGTCTCGCTGAGATCGGCCACGGCCACGCCGGGATTGTCCTGCGCGAAGATCGGATCGAGTTCCGGATCGAGCTTGTAGTAATCCACGCGCACCGCCGGGATCAGGCGGAATTCGCCGCCGGCGAACGAAATCTCGTCCTGCACGTACAAGGCCGCCTGCGAGGTCTCACTGACGGGGAAGTCGCGCACCGGGAATGTGTCGGGCGAGATCACGTTGGTCACCGTGCCGGTGAGCAGGTTGGTCGCGCGGCCATCGCGCTTCTGCTTGAAATCGGTACGCGTGAATTCGACACCATAGGTCAGCGCATGATCGACGGAGCCCGTGCGGAAATCCTTGTGCAGCACCGCATCGGCACCGTACAGGCGCTGGTCGAAGTTGAACTCGCGCTCGCGCAGCACCGGATTGATCGCGACGCCGTTGCGCAGCGTGGCGCGTTCCTCGCGCGTGCGTTGCGTGGTCTCGCTGTCCTGGCGGTAGATCTGCCACTGCAGCGAGTCGGCGAACGCGGTGTCGAGCGCGTCGACCTCATGCGCGAACGCGACGCGTGCGCGGGTCTGGTGGTCGTCGCCGGTCTGCGAGGCCACGCGCACCGACGGCGGTGTGTTCGGGATCGTCGAGCTGTCGCCGAGCGCGCTGAGCACGTCGGTATCGACGCTATCCTCGTTGCCTTCGACGGTGAGCTTGAAGCGCTGGTTCCCGCTCGGTGCGAACACCAGCTTGGTCAGCAGGCTGCGGCCGTCGCTGTCCTGCGGATTCGGGGCGGTGCGCGAGCTGTTGCGGCTGCGGTTCTCGCCCATGTTCTCGCGCTCCTGGCCCTGGTGGTGGCCGACCGCGACCAGGCCCGACCAGCGCTCGCCGCCAAACGCGGCGGTGGCGCTGCCGAACAGGCTGTCGTCCTCGCCCAGGTAGCCGAGCTTGAGACCGAAGTAGGCGTCCTTGCCCTCGCCCAGATAATCGAACGGATCCTTCGTGACGAACGAGACCACGCCGCCCAGCGCGTCCGAACCGTAAAGCGCGCTGCCGGGACCGCGCACGACTTCCACCGCCTTGAGCGTGTCGAGATCGACGAAGTTGCGGTTGGCGTTGGAGAAGCTGCCGATCGAGAACGCATCCGGCACCGCGATGCCGTCGGTCTCGATGCGCACGCGATTGCCGCCGAGGCCACGGATGCGGATGTCGCCGATGCCACCGAAGCGACCCGCACCGCCAGTCACCGTGATGCCGGGCTCGTAGCGGAACAGATCCTTGAGGTCGCGGACGAGCTCGCGATCCATCTGTTCGCGGTCGATCGCGGTGACCACGTTCGGCACGTCGTCCAGCGCGCGCTCGGTGCGCGTGGCGGTGACGACGATGCGGTCGAACTCGTTGGCCGCACCGGCGGCCGCGGCGGCGGCGACGAGGGACTGCGGATCGGCTGCGCCATCCGGTGCGGTGTCGGCGGCAGCGCTCACCGCCGGAATGGCGAGCAGAAGGGCAAGGGCAAGGGTGCTGGGAACGGGATGCATGCGCGTACTCGGGTCGAAGGACCGAGGCGTGCTGGCAGCCGGAACGCGGCGGGCTTGCGGGCCTGGGAGAGAGATGGAATGGAAGGAATGCGACCGGCGTGCGGCCGGCGCACGCCGCCCTTCCCCAAGGTCGACGCGCGCGGAACGGAAAGCGGGGCGCCGGTCGGGACCGGCACGCCCGGGGAACGGATTACTTGGTGAGGATCAGCTTGTCGTTGCGCGTGTGGCGCAGGCGGTAGACCTCGCCGCCGTGGCGGATCAGCACTTCACGGCTGCCGCGCAGCAGATCGTCGCTGTCGACCAGGGCGCCGCCGAGCGGCAGGCCGGGAGCAGCGACGGCGGCGAGGGTCGGCGCCGGGCGGTCGGAACGGGGCTTGAGCTGCAACAGCGTGGGACGCAGGGACATGGTCGTGGCTCGCTCGGGAGTTCACGACGGATGATAATGATTCTCATTTATGTGTCAACACATCCCCGCGATCGAGCTACGTCACCCAACGGCAGCCTCCACACGCTGCCATTCGGCCTCGCCGAGGCGCTCGGCCAGCTCCAGTGCCTGCAGGTTCTGGAGCAGCTGTTCCGGCCGGCTCGCGCCGAGGATCACGCTCGACACATGCGGATTGCGCAGGCACCAGGCGAGCGCCAGCGGTGCCGGTGCGATGTCGAGCTCACCCGCGAGCGCGACGAAGCGACGCGCACGCTCCACCCGCTCGCCTTCGCCGCCCAGCACGGTGCGCTGCAGCCAGCCCAGGCCTTCGCGCCCGAGGCGCGCTTCGGTCGGCACGCCGGCGTTGTACTTGCCGGTGAGCAGGCCCGAGGCCAGCGGCGACCAGATCGTGGTGCCCAGGCCGAGCTCGGCGTAGAGCGGCGCGTATTCGAGTTCCACCCGTTCGCGGTGCAGCAGGTTGTACTGCGGCTGCTCCATCGTCGGCGCGTACCAGTTGCGCGCGCGGGCGACCTTGTGCGCCTCGCGGATCTGCGCCGCGGTCCATTCCGACGTTCCCCAGTACAGCACCTTGCCCTGGCGGATCAGCGCGTCCATCGCGCCGACGGTTTCCTCGATCGGCGTGTCCGGATCCGGACGGTGGCAGTAGTACAGGTCGAGGCAATCCACGCGCAGGCGCTTGAGCGCGGCGTGGCAGGCATCGGTGACGTGCTTGCGCGACAGGCCGCGCTGGGTCGGGCCCGGCTCTGCCGCAGAGCCGAAGAACACCTTGCTCGACACGCAGAAGCCGTCGCGCGGCAGGCGCAGGTCGGCGATCACGTCGCCCATGACCTTCTCCGCCTCGCCATTGGCATAGCCCTCGGCGTTGTCGAAGAAGTTGATGCCGTTGTCCCAGGCGGCGGCGATCAGGTCGCGGGCCGTGGATCGGCCGATCTGGGCCCCGAAGGTCAGCCAGGCGCCGAACGAGAGGGCCGAAAGCTGCAGGCCGGACGAGCCGAGGCGGCGGTATTGCATGGGGACGCTCCTGGGACGGTTTGGTTCAGTTTAGCCCCGCCCCCAAGCGTCGCCCGGCCTGTACAATGCGCGCACTTCCTCCTCCGGGGAGTAGCCCCTCCGCCGCCCGGCCCGAACGGCCCGTCCGCGGAGATCCGCGTCAACACACTTGACCAGCCGGTCATGGCGCGGGAGCGGCAGCCAGCCACGCACCAAGGTGCGTCGCCAGCGACCACGGGCAAGACCGAAGGCAGGCGTCGCGCGAGCAACTGGCATGAGCCGGGTCGGGCCGCGTGGCGTTTGCCTTTCGCGTCCACGCGAAAGCCCGGCCCCGGAGTCGCAATGGAACACTTCCCTCTGATGACCGCCGCCGTTTCCACCGGCACCGTGGCGCTCGCCGAGATCGGCGACAAGACGCAGCTGCTCGCGCTGCTGCTGGCGGCGCGCTTCCGCAAGCCGTGGCCGATCGTGGCCGGCATCCTCGTCGCGACCCTGCTCAACCATGCGCTGGCCGGCTGGTTCGGCACGCTCGTCGCACAGTGGCTGCAGCCCGATGTACTGCGCTGGGTGGTGGCCGGCAGCTTCCTCGCGGTCGCGCTGTGGACGCTCAAGCCGGACAAGCTCGACGACGCCGACAGCGGCATCCCCGCGCATGGCGCGTTCGTGGCGACGACGTTCGCGTTCTTCCTGGCCGAGATCGGCGACAAGACCCAGGTCGCGACCGTGTTGCTCGCGGCCAAGTATTCGCCGCTGTGGGAAGTCGTGGTCGGTACCACCGTCGGCATGCTGCTGGCGAATGTGCCGGTAGTGCTGCTGGGCAGCAAGCTGGCCGATCGCCTGCCGCTGAAGGCGGCGCGCTACACGGCGGCGGTGGTGTTCCTTGCGCTGGCCGCCTGGGCTGCGGTACGCGGCATCGGCTGACGCCCGGCTGCCCGCTCCTCCACGGCCGCGCTATGCTCGGCGCGGCCGTCGAAGGCCATCACGGGGGACGGGATGCTCGGTACCGGCGGAAGGGTCCGCGACGTCATCGCCGCATTGCTGGCGAGGCCGGACGAAATCATGCTGGAGATCGGCGCCGGCGGCGAGCTGATGGTCGCGCGCCTGCGCGTGGTGATCGCCGCGATGCTGCTGGTGCTGCCGGTGGCGAACGCACTCGGCGGCGGCAGCGTGAAAGACACGATGATCGGCCTGAGCGGCGCGATCGTCATCAACATCTTCGCCCACCTGTGGCTGACGCTGGCGCGCCGGCGACGGCTGTTCCGCTGGCTGCCGTTCGCCTCGTCCGCGTTCGATGTGACCGCGACGACGGTGCTGCTGATCCTGCTCGCCACCGATCACCTGCCCGCCGGCCTCAACAACCTCACCGCGTGGTGCGGCTATGTGATCGCCATCGTGCTGACCGCGCCGCGCAGCGACGGACGCATCGCGCTGTTCGCCGGCGCGCTCGCGATCGGCCAGTACGCACTGCTGGTGCTGGCGGTGTTCGCCTCGGCCACGTCGCCGGAACAGCTGATTTCCAGCGACTACGGCGCGATCACCTGGGGCAGCCAGGCCCAGCGCGTCCTGCTGCTGATGGTATTCACCCTGATCACCGCGATGGTGGTCTACCGCATGCAGCGGCTGGTCGAGATGTCCGGCACCGACGGCCTGACCCGCCTGCCCAACCGCACCTGGCTGATGTACCGCGTGCCGCGCCTGTTCGACAGCGTGCGCCACGACGGCGACAGCCTCACGCTGGCGCTGATCGACCTGGACCACTTCCGTCGCATCAACGAAAGCCACGGCCATCACGCCGGCGACCGCGCGTTGCGCCACGTGGTCGCGGTGCTGCGCGAACTCGCCGAGCCGGGCGAATGGCTGGTGCGCATCGGCGGCGAGGAATTCGTGCTGCTGCTGCGCAAGCCCATCGGCACCGCGTGGGAGCGGGTCGATGCGATCCGCCGTGCGCTGGGCGAGCGCCCGTTCGAGCCCGAGCGCGGCGCCGACAGCGTGCCGCTGAGCTTCAGCGCCGGGCTGGCGGGCTTCCCGCACGAAGGAACGGACCTGTCGCGCCTGCTGCGCCGTGCCGACGGCCGCCTGCAGCAGGCCAAGCTGCAGGGGCGCAACCGGGTCGTCGCGCGCGACGGCTGATGCCCTCCTGCGCGAATCCCCGGGCCATCCGCAACCTTGGCCCCCGATCCGCGGGGTCGCGCCGCGGCCCCGTGCGCGCAGCGTAAACTACCGCCGCCGCGCCATGACCCGCCCCCGCAGGGACCACGGCCGCATCCTTTTCGAACGACAACGAACTCGCTGCCGGCCGCCGGTTGCAGGGGAGAACTGAGTGGAAGCCATTACCCGGGTGGCCTTTGGCCTGTTTGGTCTGGCGGTGCTGATCGGCATCGCGTGGCTGTTTTCGAACAACAAGCGCCGCGTCGACTGGAAGCTCGTCGCCACCGGCGTGAGCCTGCAGATCGCGTTCGCCGCGCTGGTGTTGCTGGTGCCGGGCGGCAAGGACGCGTTCGACGCAATCGGCCACGGTTTCGTGAAGGTGCTCAGCTTCGTCGGCGAAGGCAGCAAGTTCATCTTCGGCAACCTGATGGACACCTCCACCTACGGCTTCATCTTCGCCTTCCAGGTGTTGCCGACCATCATCTTCTTCGCCGCACTGATGGGCGTGCTGTACCACCTCGGCGTGATGCAGGCGATCGTGCGCGGCATGGCGTGGGTGATCACCAAGGTGATGCGCGTGTCCGGTGCGGAAACCACCAGCGTCTGCGCCAGTGTGTTCATCGGCCAGACCGAGGCGCCGCTGACCGTACGCCCCTACATCCCGAAGATGACCGAATCCGAGCTGATCACGATGATGATCGGTGGCATGGCACACATCGCCGGCGGCGTGCTCGCCGCCTACGTGGGCATGCTCGGCGGCGGCGATCCGGAACAGCAGGCGTTCTACGCCAAGCACCTGCTGGCAGCGTCGATCATGGCCGCGCCGGCGACGCTGGTGATCGCCAAGATCCTCGTGCCCGAGACCGGCGAACCGCTCACCCGCGGCACGGTGAAGATGGAGGTCGAGAAGAACACCGCCAACGTCATCGACGCGGCCGCTGCCGGCGCCGGCGACGGCCTGCGCCTGGCGCTGAACATCGGCGCGATGCTGCTGGCCTTCATCGCGCTGATCGCGCTGCTCAACTGGCCGCTGACGTGGTTCGGCGAAGTCACCGGCATCGCCGCCGCCATCGGCAAGCCGACCGACCTGGCCACCATCTTCGGCTACGTGCTCGCGCCGCTGGCGTGGGTGATCGGCACGCCGTGGCAGGACGCCTCCATCGTCGGCAGCCTGATCGGCCAGAAGGTCGTCATCAACGAATTCGTCGCGTACCTGCAGCTGGCCGACATCGTCAACGGCAAGGTCGCGGGCGTGACGCTGACCGAGCAGGGCCGTCTGATCGCCACCTACGCGCTGTGCGGCTTCGCCAACTTCAGCTCGATCGCGATCCAGATCGGCGGCATCGGCGGCCTCGCGCCGGAACGCCGCCAGGACCTGGCGCGCTTCGGCTTGCGCGCGGTGCTGGGCGGCTCGATCGCGACCTTCATGACCGCCACCATCGCCGGCGTGCTGACCTGGTTCGGCAGCTGACATGAAGGCACGCGTCGTCGTCGTCGGTTCCTTCAACGTCGACCACGTGTGGACGGTGGCCTCGCTGCCGCGACCGGGCGAGACGCTGAGCGGCCACTACCACACCGGCCCCGGCGGCAAAGGCTTCAACCAGGCCACCGCCGCCGCGCGTGCGGGCGCGCGCACGACCTTCGTGTGCGCGCTCGGCGACGACCTTGGCGGCCAGCTCGCACGTGCGCTCGCCGTCGCGGACGACATCGCGCTGCACGACCTCGCCAGCGCCGCGCCGACCGGCACGGCCGGCATCTACGTCGATCACGACGGACGCAACTCGATCGTGATCGGCCCCGGCGCCAACGCCGAGCTGTCGGCGGAGTTCGTCCTGGCGCAGCGCAACGAGATTGAAGGCGCGGGCGTCGTGCTCGCGCAGCTCGAATCGCCGTCGGATGCGGTGCAGGCCGCGTTTTCCATCGCGCGCGAGGCCGGCGTGCGGACCGTGCTGAATCCCGCACCGGCCGATGCACTCGCCTCCGCGGCACTGCTGGCGCTGGCGGACGTGATCACGCCGAACGAGACGGAGTTCTGCGCCCAGCTGCAGCAGCACGTCGGCGAACGCGTCGATGCCGCCACCGTCGCCATGCAGTCCGACGATGCGCTCCACGCGCTGTGCCGGCGCCTGCTGCCGCACGGCACCGTGGTGGTGACACTCGGCGCCGCGGGTTGTTTCGTCTCGCATGCGGACGCCAACCTGCATCGCGATGCACGCGCGCACTACCGAGTCGCCGCCGCACAGGTGCAGCCGCAGGACACCACCGGCGCAGGCGATGCGTTCAACGGCGCGTTCGCGGCGTCGTGGGCCCGCCATCCGGACGCGGCGTTCGCCGAACACCTGCACTACGCCAGCCGTTACGCCGGGCTCTCGACCGAGCGCGCTGGCGCCGCAGCCTCGATGCCGCACGACGCGGAAGTGCGCGCCCGGTTCGACTGAGGGCCGCATGGCGGCTTGATCTTCGTCAGGAAAGTGGCGTTTTCGTGGCCTGTGGGATGTCTCGGGCTATCAAACGAGAATGCTTCGCATTAACATGGCGGACTGAATCCTCCGCCAGACCTCCCCATGCCCCGTCGCCACCTGCTTGCCAGCGCCCTGCTGGCCGTCCTCGTCGCACCCGTCGCCCACGCAGAGGATGCCGTCGACATCGACCGCGTCACCGTCTCGGCCAGCACCAGCCGCATTCCGGATTCGGAAGCCGCGCTGCCCAACACCATCACCGTGATCGACCAGAAGCAGCTGCAGCAGCAGCTCGCGCTGACCCAGGACATCTCGCAGGTGTTGGCGAACCTGATCCCGTCGTTCGCGCCGTCGCGCCAGAAGCTGACCAACAGCGGCGAGACGCTGCGTGGCCGCAAGCCGCTGTACCTGGTGGACGGCGTGCCGCAATCCACGCCGCTGCGCGACGGTGGTCGCGATGGCCACACCATCGATCCGTCGATGATCGAGCGCATCGAGGTCATCCACGGCGCCAATGCGCTGCAGGGCCTGGGCGCGTCGGGCGGCATCATCAACATCATCACCAAGCGCGCACCGCGCCAGGACGGCGATACGTTCCAGGACGTCAGCGTCGCCGCCAGCACCGCGCTGCCGCACGAGAGCGACAGCACGGGCTATCGCGCCTCGTACCTGTTCGGCACGCGCAAGGGCGCGTTCGACTTCGTCGGCGGCGCGTCCTACGCCAGCGAAGGCCTGTACTACGACGGCGACGGCGATTCGATCGCGGTCAACGACGTGCAGGGCGACCTGATGGATTCGGAAACCTACAACCTCTTCGCCAAGGCCGGCTGGAACATCGACGAAGACCGCCGCCTGCAGGCCAGCGCGAACCGTTACGAGCTGCAGGGCAACAACGACTACCACGCAGTCAACGGCAACATCGCCACCGGCCAGCTCGCGACGTCCGCGCCGGGCGGCAGCGAGGGCGAAGGCCCGCGCAACCGTTCGACCTCGTTCACGCTGGACTACACCGACAAGGCGCTCGCCGGCGGTTACTTCCAGGCGCAGCTGTACTGGGTCGATTTCGAAGCGCTCTACGGTGGCAGCTACTGGGGCGATTTCTGGGGCGACAACCGCGATCCGAACTGGTTCGACCAGTCGCAGAACGTGTCGGAGAAGCTGGGCGGCAAGTTCAGCTGGTCGCGCGGCGATCTGTTCGGCCTGCGCCTGCGCGCCACCCTTGGCCTCGATCTCGCGCGCGATACGACCTCGCAGGAACTCGTCCTGGCCAACATGGACTGGGTGCCAGAGACGACGTACGAATCCGTGTCGCCGTTCGTGCAGCTGGAATGGTGGATCACCGATTCGGTGATGCTGACCGGCGGCGTGCGCCATGAGCGCGGCAAGCTCGACGTGGACGATTACCTGACCATTCCAGACCAGCGCCTCACCCCGGGTATCCACGGCACGCGCTACTTCGTCGAAGGCGGTTCGCCGGAGACCAGCGAGACGCTGCCGAACTTCGGTGCCGTGTGGGAAGTCACCGATACGCTGAAGCTGTACGCCTCGTACTCCGAGGGCTACACCGTGGCCGACATCGGCCGCGTACTGCGCGCGATCACCCAGCCGAACCAGAGCGTCGACAACCTCGTCGACCTGCAGCCGGTAATCGCCGATAACCAGGAAATCGGCCTGGACTACGACAACGGCCGCTGGCTGGTGCACGTGGCCGCGTACTGGTCCGACTCCGACCTCGGTTCGCGCCTGGCCTTCGACAACGCCACGCAGACCTACAACGTCGTGCGCGAACGCACCGAGATCGACGGTTACGAAGCCAACGTGGCCTACCAGTTCACCGACGCCACCCGTATCGGCCTGGCCTACGCGCAGACCGACGGTCGCTACGACAGCAACGGCGACGACCGCGTCGACAGCGACCTGCCGGGCATCAACGTGAGCCCGGACCGCGTGACCGCGTTCTGGGACCAGGTCTGGACGCCGGGCATCTCCAGCCGCCTGCAGGCCAGCCACTCGTTCGACCGCGAATTCGACCTGCGCGGCGTGCCGCAGCCGCAGAACGATTTCGAGGGCTACACCACGCTCGACCTGCAGGCGCGCTTCCAGCTGCCGGTCGGTGCGCTGAACGTGGGCATCGAGAACCTGACCGGCGAGCAGTACGTGACCTACTACTCGCAGACCACGCCGCGCAACGACACCTACACCGCCGGTCGCGGCCGCGTGCTGACGGTAGGCTGGTCGCACCGGTTCTGATACACCGTTCCGATGGACATGGCCACGACCATCGCACCCACGCGCGCGCCGACGAAACGGCGCGTGCGTGCAGTGCTGTCGTGGCTGCACCTGTGGACGGGCCTGACGGTCGGCCTCGCCTTCGCACTGGTGTCGCTGGCCGGCACGGTGCTGGTGTTCCATGTCGACCTGCTCAAGCTGCAGCATCCGCAGCTCGCGCAGCATGAGCCCGTCGCCGACGGTCGCGTACTTGATGCACTGATCGCGCGATGGGCCCCGGAAGGCATGCGCTCGCTCGACCTGCCGCGCGCGGAACTTCCCGTGTGGCAGGCGTATTTCGAGGATGGCCATCGCCAGTACTTCGCGCCGGAGGACGGCACGCTGCTGCTGTATCGCAGCCACCACGACGACGTGCTGCTGTTCCTGCACGAATGGCATGTCGAACTGCTCGGCGGCAAGGCCGGCAAGGAAATGCTGGGCATCTTCGGCTGGATCTCGCTCGCGCTGATCCTGATCGGCCTGTACCTGTGGTGGCCGCGTCGCGGTCGCATGCTGTCGCAGCTGAAGATGCACGCGGGGCCACCGGTGCGTCGATGGCTCACCTGGCATCGCACGATCGGCGTGGTGCTGCTGCCGCTGTTGCTGCTGACGACATTCACCGGCGTCGGCATGGTCTATTCGCGCGGGTTCCAGAAAGTGCTGGTCGCGACCTTCGGCGGCAAGAACGTCAAGGAACCGGAACTGCCCGCAAGCAGTACGCCGATCGACTGGACGAACGCGATCGCCCACGCCGGCACTGCCCTGCCCGACGCTCGCCTCGCGCGCGTGTCGGTGCCCGATCCCGACGAAGGCGTGGTCGGCTTCCGCGCGCAGGCGAACGGTGAGTGGCACCCGGTCGGTCGAAGCACCGTATCGCTGTCGCGCGACGGCCGCGTGGTGCAGGCGTTCGACGCGACGTCGCACCGGCTCGGCATGCGCATGAGCCAGGCGTTCTATCCGCTGCACATCGGCGCGGTCGGCGGAACCACGATGAAATGGATCACCGCCTTCACCGGCCTGCTGCCCGCGTTCCTGCTGGTCACCGGCTTCCTGTTCTGGCGCCGCCGGCGCGGGCGCTGACCGCCGTCCGAGGGGCCGCCACCACGCCGCCGCTACAATGGGCCCATGTCGAACGCCTCCTTCCGCATCGGGCCCTACGAGATCGCTCCACGCGTGATCCTCGCGCCGATGGCCGGCGTGACCGACAAACCCTTCCGCGTGCTGTGCAAGCGCCTTGGTGCCGGCCTGTGCGTGTCGGAGATGACCACTTCCGACCCGCGCTTCTGGAACACCGCCAAGTCGCGCCATCGCATGGACCACGACGGCGAGCCCGCGCCGATCAGCGTGCAGATCGCCGGTACCGTGCCGGAGGTGATGGCCGATGCCGCGCGCTACAACGTCGACCACGGCGCGCAGATCGTCGACATCAACATGGGCTGCCCCGCGAAGAAGGTGTGCAACGCCTGGGCGGGCTCGGCGCTGATGCGCGAGCCGGCACTGGTCGCGCGCATCCTCGATGCGGTGGTGAAGGCCGTGGACGTGCCGGTCACGCTGAAGATCCGCACCGGCTGGGCAGCCGACCAGCGCAACGCACTCGACATTGCCCGCATCGCCGAAAGCGCCGGCATCGCAGCGCTCGCGGTGCATGGCCGCACGCGCGACCAGCAGTACACCGGCATGGCCGAGTACGACACCATCGCCGAAGTGAAGTCGACGCTGTCGATCCCGGTGTTCGCTAATGGCGACATCGACTCCCCGCACAAGGCGGCGCAGGTGCTCGCACGCACTGGATGCGACGCCGTACTGGTCGGTCGCGCCGCGCAGGGCCGGCCGTGGATCTTCCGCGAGATCGCGCACTACCTCGCCACCGGCGAGACGCTGGCCGAACCGACACTGGCCGACGTGCGCGACGTGCTGCTCGGCCATCTCGAGCACCTTCACGCGTTTTACGGCGAGACCTCCGGCGTGCGCATCGCGCGCAAGCACCTGGGCTGGTACGCGAAGGACCGCCCTGAGAACGCCGCCTTCCGCAGCGTGGCCAATCGCGCCGAGTCCGCCGAAGACCAGCTGCGACTGACCCGCGACTACTTCGACGCGCTCATCGCCGGCGTGGTGCCGTCGCTGCCCGCCGCGGCCTGATCGGCGCACACACGTCCTGAAGTCGCGATGTGCCAGCATCGGCACGTCCTCTGCCGGATGCGCGCCATGTCCACTTCGTCCTGCTCCGACTTCCCGTACCTGCACGGCTTCTCGCCGACCGAACAGGCTCGCCTGATGAAGCAGGCGCGACTGGCCGAGACGACCGTCTTCCACGACATCGACTACAGCGGCGCGCGGCGTCTGCTCGAGGTCGGCAGCGGCGTCGGCGCGCAGACCGAGATCCTGCTGCGCCGTTTCCCCGACGTGCATGTGAGCTGCGTCGACCTCAACGAAGCGCAACTCGCCGCCGCGCGCGCCAACCTCGGCGCGATGCCGTGGCTGAAGGACCGCTACGAACTGCACAGCGCCGACGCGACCAACCTTCCCTTCGAACCGCGCAGCTTCGACGCCGCGTTCCTGTGCTGGGTGCTGGAACACGTACCCTCGCCGACGCGGGTACTCAACGAAGTGCGCCGCGTGCTCGCGCCGGGATCGCCGGTGTACATCACCGAGGTGATGAACTCCTCGTTCCTGCTCGATCCGTACTCGCCCAACGTGTGGCGCTACTGGATGGCGTTCAACGACTTCCAGTACGAGAGCGGCGGCGATCCCTTCATCGGTGCGAAGCTCGGCAACATGCTGCTCGCCGGTGGTTTCCGCGACGTGACCACGCAGGTCAAGACGTTCTACTTCGACAATCGCGAACCGGCGCGACGCAAGACGATGATCGCGTTCTGGGAGGAGTTGCTGCTCTCGGCGGCGGATCAACTGCTCGCTGCCGGACGCGTCACGCAGGACGTCGTCGATGGCATGCGTCGTGAAATGCACCAGGTACAGAACGACCCGAACGCGGTGTTCTTCTACGCCTTCATACAGGCGCGCGCGACGGTCTATTGATCGCACGGATGCAACGCTTCGCCTTCGTTCGCGCGACGCGAAGATTGCGCATGAAACCATCACGCGGACATCGCATGCATGACGCGCGTATGCATGCATGCGCATCGCGACGAGCGGTGCAGGCCATTAGTAACAGGCCCCTTTGGTAGATGTTTTTCGACACGCCACACGACAACCTGACAGCGTCGGGGCGTTCCCCCACTGCGGATCCACCGCAGCGCCTCGGCGACCCCAGGAGGCATGTCATGAAAGCCAAGATTGCATTCATCGCCCTGGCGATGGCCGCATCGGCCCCGGCATGGGCCGCCGAAGACCCGATCGGCGATCTGTCCAAGGTCACCGGGCTCACCGAGCGCAAGGTGCAGATGGTTCTAGGCGCGCGTACCGCATTCGCTGAGTACGTGTATACCTACGATCGTGCGTACGACAAGTTCATCCGTGCCGTCGGCAAGGACAACTACGAGCGCCTGATGAATGGCGAGTCGGTGGCACTGCGCGACAAGGACGGCCACGAGTACATCGTGCAGATCCGTCGCACCGTGACTTCCGAAGACCAGGCGCTGTGATGCCGCACGCGGGCGTGGCAGCAGGCCTGACCCAGGCCTGAGGCCATCCCGGGCCGCGTGGATTCGCGCGGCCCGGCGGCAGGATCAGCGCGATGCGTCGGCGTCGTTCGCCGTCGGATATGGTGGCCGCGCGATCGCATCGCCACCCGCGGATGCATCCTCTGGCTCACGCCAGATCCGCTCCCACATCGAGCCCAGGCGCCGGCTCGCATTCCACGGCCATTGCAGCTGCTCGGGCGCGATCTCGCGCCAACCTTCGCCGTCGCGACGCGCGACCGCGAAACGGAAGCTGTAGTCCGGCTCGACCCCCATGCGCAGGTCCGACAGCACGAGCCGATCCTCGCGCACTTCCGCTTTCATGAATCCCCGGTTGAACCAGTCCAGCCGCTGCACGGCGGGATAATCGAACACCTGCGACAGCGCAATCACGTCGGAACGGTACTCGCGCAAGCGCATTGGCCCACGGTCGGCCACCAGCGAACGCTCCCCTTCCACGAAGCCATCCGGCGTCATCGCCACAACGCGCCACAGCAGGATGTTGAACGGCATCGGCACCGAGAATCGCGGTGCGTCCTGCAGGTTCAAGCGCGCCAGCGCGCGCTCGGCCTCGCGTTCGACCTGTGCCTTGGCCCACAACGACGCGCCCAGGTACAGCGAGCTCAGCGCCAGCCCCGCGAACAACACCGGCCGCGCAGACGCGCGTTCGCGCGCGAACCACGCGAACACGCAGGCGATCAGCAGCCAGACCGTATAGAGCGGATCGATGATGAACACGCTCGACCACATCACCGGGCGCATCGGCAGCGGCCAGAACAGCTGCGTGCCGTAGACGGTGAAGGCATCGAGCACCGGATGGGTGAGCAGCGCCGCCTGGATCGCCCAGAACCAGCGTCGCGGATCCTGCGCGACACGGCCACCGCGATTCCGGCACCACGCCCAGATCGCCCACGCGACGAACGGCAGGACCAGTAGCGAATGACTCGCGCTGCGGTGCCAGGTCATGCGTTCGACGGGATCGGCGGTGATGAGGTTCACCGGCAGCACGTCCAGGTCGGGCAAGGTACCCAGGGCCGCGCCGGCGAGCAGCGCGGCGCGGCGATGCCGGGGCGGCGCGATCGCGGCGGCGACCGCGGCGCCGAGCAGGATCTGGGTCAGCGAGTCCATGCACGCATGCTACGCGGCCGGCCCGCGCATCGGCACGCGACGCTCAGGCGGCGTCGAGCAGTGCCGCCTGCATGCCTAACTGCGCACGCGGCGGCACGATCGCGAGCGTCTCGCCGGTATGTGCGAGCAGACGCAGCGTGCCGTCCACGTCCTCGGCCAGCGCGGTGAGGCTTTCGACCCAGTCGCCGTCGTTGGCATAGATCCGGCCGTCGCGCTGCAGCAGGGTCGCGCGATGGATGTGGCCGCAGACCACCCCGTCGAGGCCGCGTCGTACCGCATCGTCCAAGCCGGCCTGCACGAAGCGTTCGATGTAGCGTTCAGCCGCGCCGCTTTGGCGTTTGAGGAACTCCGCCAGCGACCAGTAGCGACGACCGAGCAGGCGGCGCGCGCGATTGAGCCACTGGTTACCCGTGAGGATGCGGTAGTACAGCCAGTCGCCGAAGCGCTCCTGCAGGCCGCCGAAATGGGTGATGCCGTCGTAGTCGTCGCCGTGGATCACCAGCAGGCGGCGGCCGTCGGCGGTGACATGCACCGCGCGTCGGCGCACGCGCATGCGCGGCAGCGACAGGCCACAGAACTGGCGGATCGGACGGTCGTGGTTGCCGGGCACGTAGACAATCTCGGTGCCGGCGCGGCGCAGAGTGTGCAGCGCTTCGATCACGCGGTTGTGCGCGGCGTTCCATCGCGCGCGACGTTGTGCCATCCACCACAGGTCGACGATGTCGCCGACCAGGTACAGGCGATCGCAGCGCAGCCCGCCCAGGAAATCGGCGAACTCCGCCGCGTGGCAATGCTTGGAACCCAGATGGACGTCGGACACGAATACCGCACGATGGCGCGGCAGCGGTGCCGGCAGCGACGTCATGCGGAACCCGCCGCGGCGACCGACGCGCCGAGGTAGCGGTCGCGCTTCTTCGGACGCAATCGGTGCAGGTCGACTTCGATGAGCCCGTCGACCGCATCGCTGAAGGCCGGGTCCACGCCGAAGGCGAGGAAACGCGCGCCGCCGGGTTCGCACAGTTCCGTGTACTGCTTGTAGAGCATCGGCAGCGTGGCGCCGAGCGCATCGAGGTTGTTGCGCAGCACGCCGAACGCGGTGACGGCATCGACCTCACCGAACTGCGGCGGCGCTTCGCGGTAGACGAACGGCTGGCGCGATACCGCGCAGGTCTGTTCGGTACCGTAGTAGCGCGCGTAGTAGGCGACGATCTGCTCGCGCGCGGGTTCCGGCAGCACGGCGCTGATCGAAACCGGCCCGAACAGGTAGCGCACCGACGGATGCCGCGCGAGGTACGCGCCGATGCCTTGCCACAGGTAATCGATGCTGCGGCTGCCCCAGTAGTCCGGCGCGACGAAACTGCGTCCCAGTTCCATGCCCTGCGCCAGGCGCACGACCGCGTCGTCCGCGTAACGGAACAGCGAGGCGGTGTAGAGCCCCGCGAGTCCGCGCTCGGCGAGCATGGCTGCACCGCGCGCGAGCCGGTACGCGCCGGCGATCTTCGCCACCTGCGCGTCCCACAGCACGATGTGTTCGTACCAGCTGTCGTAGAGATCGACATCGAGGCGCTGGCCGGTGCCCTCGCCCACCGCGCGGAACGTCAGCTCGCGCAGACGGCCGATTTCCTGCAGCAGCGGCGCGCCTGCCGCGAGGCGTCCGGCGCGGATTTCCTTGCCGTCGAAGGTCCGGCCGAGCAGCGCCATCGCTTCGACGCCCTCGCGCACGGCGCCGGTGTCGAGCGCGTCGATCAGCGGCGCGGGCCCGGTCGGCGCGGCCACCGTGGGGGCATCGTTGCGGCGACGGCCGAGCGAGAACAGTTCGCGGCGCACTTCACGCAGCAACTGTTGCGGATCGCCATCGGCCGGCAGCGCGAGCGGGCGGCCGATGCGCAGGGCGACGCGGTGCGCGCGGCGGGCGAACATCTCGCGCGCGAGGAGCGCGGTGCCGGCCGGCTTGAACAGCGCCGAGGCACCGTAGAACAGCGCGGAATTGCGCGCCTCGATCCGCACCGGCAACACCGGCGCATCGCACGAGCGCGCAAAGCGCAGGAAGCCGCGCCGCCAGCGTCCGTCAGTGACGCCGCGCAGGCCCAGCCGCGCGACTTCGCCAGCGGGAAACACGATCACGCACTGCTCCGCGTGCAGCGCCGCCTCGATCGCCTGCAGGCTCTGCGCGCCGGGCCTGCCACCGAGCACGCGCACAGGCAGCAGCAGGCCGGACAGCGGGTCCAGCGCGGACAGCAGGTCGTTGGCGACGATCTTCACGTCCCTGCGCACGCGCCCGACCACGTCCAGCAGCGCCAGCGCGTCGATCGCGCCGGAAGGATGATTGGCGACGATCAGCAGCCGACCCTGCGCGGGAATCCGGGTGATCTCGTCGGCGTCGGCGACGTAGCGCACCTGCAGGTGGTCCAGCCCGGCGGCGACGAAATCGAAATCGCGCAGGTGGCCGTTGGCCTGCAGGAACGCCTCGACCTGGTCGAAGCGCGACCATCGGCCGATGGTCCGCAGCAGCGGCTGGGCCACGCTGGCCCGGCGGCCCCGGAAC
Source organism: Lysobacter panacisoli (assembly GCF_009765165.1). Lineage (NCBI taxonomy): Bacteria > Pseudomonadati > Pseudomonadota > Gammaproteobacteria > Lysobacterales > Lysobacteraceae > Lysobacter > Lysobacter panacisoli. The sequence goes on along the minus strand of NZ_VLNU01000001.1, from coordinate 2,238,825 downwards.
CAGTGCGGGAAGCGTTCTTGCAGGCGGCGTTCGAGTGGCATGCGGCGGGACGCTTCACCCCGGCGGGGCGTCTCGCCGGGCAAGGCTGGGACCGGGCCGCGACACCGCGATGGCGATTTCGGGTCAGGACGGTGACAGCGCCCTCTCCCCGGCCTCCTGCGGCGGCCGACCCTCTCCCGCGAGGGGAGAGGGTACAAGCGGTGGCACTACCGCGATGGGCCTTTACCTCTCCCCTTGTGGGAGAGGTCGACGCGCGCAAGCGCGTCGGGAGAGGGGGCTACTTAACTCGGCGACAACACCTGAATGACGCACAATGCGCCGACCGCCACGAGCCTGTATCATGCGCGGCCATCCTTTCATCCGAATCAAGGGATATTGACCTCGATGTCCAGCTACCTGTTCACCTCCGAATCCGTGTCCGAAGGCCATCCGGACAAGATCGCCGACCAGATCTCCGACGCCGTTCTCGACGCCATCCTGGCGCAGGACAAGCGCGCGCGCGTGGCCTGCGAGACGATGGTGAAGACCGGCGCGGCGATCGTCGCCGGCGAAGTGACCACGTCCGCCTGGGTCGACATCGAGTCGCTGGCGCGCCGCGTCATCAACGAGATCGGTTACAACAATTCCGACGTCGGCTTCGACGGCCACACCTGCGCGATCATCAACATGCTCGGCAAGCAGTCGCCGGACATCGCCGCGGGCGTCGATCGCAAGAAGCCGGAAGAACAGGGCGCTGGCGACCAGGGCCTGATGTTCGGCTACGCCTGCAACGAGGCGCCGGAATTCATGCCGGCCCCGATCTACTACTCGCACCGCCTGGTCGAGCAGCAGGCCAAGATCCGCAAGAAAAAGAACTCGCCGCTGCCGTGGCTGCGTCCGGACGCGAAGTCGCAGGTCACGCTGCGCTACGACGCCAACCACAACGTCGCCGGCCTCGACGCCGTCGTGCTGTCGACGCAGCACGATCCGGGCATCAAGCAGAAGGACCTGGTCGAAGGCGTGTACGAGCACGTCCTCAAGCCGGTGCTGCCGAAGAAGTGGCTCGAGTCGCTGCCGAAGAACAAGATCCACATCAACCCGACCGGCATCTTCGTGATCGGCGGCCCGGTGGGCGACTGCGGCCTGACCGGCCGCAAGATCATCGTCGACAGCTACGGCGGCATGGCCCGCCACGGCGGTGGTGCGTTCTCGGGCAAGGATCCGTCGAAGGTCGATCGTTCGGCTGCGTACGCCGCGCGCTACGTCGCCAAGAACATCGTCGCCGCCGGCCTGGCCGACAAGTGCGAAGTGCAGGTCTCCTACGCCATCGGCGTGGCCGAGCCGACCTCGATCTCGGTCACCACCTTCGGCACCGGCAAGATCCCGGACGAGAAGATCGAGAAGCTGATCCGCAAGCACTTCGACCTGCGTCCGTACGGCATCGTGAAGATGCTCGACCTGATCCACCCGGTCTACCAGGAAACGGCTGCCTACGGTCACTTCGGCCGCAAGCCGAAGGAAGTCACCTACGTCGACGCCGCTGGCAAGAAGCACACCGCCACCGCCTTCTCGTGGGAAAAGACCGACAAGGCCGAGCAGCTGCGCGCCGACGCGAAGCTGAAGTAAAGCGCGACGCCTCTTGCGGGGCGCTCGATGCAGATGAGAACGGGCCGCGATGCGGCCCGTTTTCTTTTGGGACCTTGGCCGCGCGACTGCGCTGGCAGCGTGGATCACAGGGATTGCCAGGCACCTGTGCTGCGGCAACGCTTCCATGCAACATCTGCACGCAAGAACACTCGGATTTGCAAAGCAGATGCGGGCGCCGACGCAAGCCGTCCCACCTGCACCCGCGCGTAGCATCAGGTTCCCCCTTCGCAGGAACCCACCATGCCCGCCATGATGAAAGCCGCCGTGTTCGTCGAACCCGGCCGCATCGAACTGATCGACAAACCGATCCCCGATGTGGGCCCCAACGATGCGCTGATCCGCATCACCACCACGACGATCTGCGGCACAGACATCCACATCCTGAAAGGCGAGTATCCGGTCGCCAAAGGCCTCACGATCGGACACGAGCCGGTCGGCGTGATCGAGAAGCTGGGCAGCGCGGTGGTGGGCTACACGGAAGGCCAGCGCGTGATCGCCGGCGCCATCTGCCCCAACTTCAATTCCTATGCGGCGATGGACGGGTTTCCTTCGCAGGACGGCAGCTACCTGATCCCGAGTGGTCGCTGCGGCTGCCACGGCTACAAGGCCACCGCCGGCTGGCGCTTCGGCAACATGATCGACGGCACCCAGGCCGAGTACGTGCTGGTTCCCGACGCTCAGGCCAACCTTGCGCCGATCCCCGATGGCCTCACCGACGAGCAGGTGTTGATGTGTCCCGACATCATGTCCACCGGCTTCAAGGGTGCGGAGAACGCCAACATCCGGATCGGCGATGTCGTCGCGGTGTTCGCGCAGGGGCCCATCGGCCTGTGCGCCACGGCCGGCGCACGCCTGATGGGCGCGTCGACCATCATCGCCATCGACGGTAACGACCAGCGATTGACGGTGTCGAAGAAGATGGGCGCCGACGTCACGCTCAACTTCAAGAACTGCGATGTGGTCGACGAGATCATGAAGCTCACCGGAGGACGCGGCGTGGACGCGTCGATCGAAGCCCTCGGCACCCAGGGCACATTCGAATCGGCACTGCGCATCCTCAAGCCCGGCGGCACGCTGTCCAGCCTGGGCGTGTACTCCAGCGACCTGAAGATTCCGCTGTCGGCGTTCGCCGCCGGCCTTGGCGATCACAGGATCAACACCGCGCTTTGTCCCGGCGGCAAGGAGCGCATGCGCCGGCTGTTGAACATCGTCGAATCCGGGCGCGTCGATCTGGGCCCGCTGGTCACGCACCACTACAAGCTCGACGACATCGTGGCCGCCTACGACCTGTTCGCCAACCAGCGCGATGGCGTCCTCAAGGTGGCGGTCAAGCCGCGCTGAGGCGGCCTGCGGTGTGTCCGGCCATGCGACGGACACGCCGAGCGCAGGCTATCGGCATCGCGTATCGATCGGGCTGCGGCTTCACATGGAGCACGGGGCATTCTGGCGCGCAGGATGCCCCGTTCATTCATCTGTTCTGTTGGCCGGCCCGGCCGGAGAAACGATAGAATTGCCGTCTGCCCCGCCGAGGGGCGCTGCGACCGGCGGCTTGCGCGGAGTTACTCCGCTCCCGACCACGGCCAGGCTCGGCGAGAGGCTATACGTATCAACGGCGCCCGTTAATGCAAGCCATGCCCCACGCATCGGCTTCCAACAACGGAGCAGCACATGAACGCGCAAATCAAGACCTTCTCCACCGAAGGCGACTACAAGGTCGCCGACATCTCCCTGGCCGATTGGGGCCGCAAGGAGATCGACATCGCCGAGCACGAGATGCCGGGCCTGATGTCCATCCGCAAGAAGTACGCCGCCGCGCAGTCGCTCAAGGGCGTGCGCGTGACCGGTTCGCTGCACATGACCATCCAGACCGCGGTGCTGATCGAGACGCTGCGCGACCTCGGCGCCGACGTGCGCTGGGCTTCGTGCAACATCTTCTCGACGCAGGACCACGCCGCCGCCGCCATCGCCAAGTCCGGCACCCCGGTCTTCGCCTGGAAGGGCGAGTCGCTGGAGGAGTACTGGGACTGCACGCTCGCCGCGCTGACCTTCCCGGGCAGCGGCGCCGACAAGTTCCTCGGCCCGCAGCTGGTCGTGGACGATGGCGGCGACGTCACCCTGCTGATCCACAAGGGCTACGAGCTCGAGAACGGCAGCGACTGGGTCAACACGCCGTCGGGCAACCATGAGGAACAGGTCATCAAGGACCTGCTCAAGAAGGTGCACGCCGAGCGTCCGGGCTTCTGGCACACCGTCGTGCGCGACTGGAAGGGCGTCTCGGAAGAGACCACCACCGGCGTGCATCGCCTGTACCAGCTGGCCGAAGCCGGCTCGCTGCTGGTGCCGGCGATCAACGTCAACGACTCGGTCACCAAGAGCAAGTTCGACAACCTCTACGGTTGCCGCGAGTCGCTGGCCGACGGCCTCAAGCGCGCGATGGACGTGATGCTGGCCGGCAAGGTCGCTGTCGTGTGCGGTTACGGCGACGTCGGCAAGGGTTCGGCGCACTCGCTGCGCGCCTACGGCGCACGCGTGGTCGTCACCGAGATCGATCCGATCAACGCCCTGCAGGCGGCGATGGAAGGCTTCGAGGTCAACACCGTCGAATCGACGCTGGGCCGTGGCGACATCTACGTCACCACCACCGGCAACAAGGACGTGCTGACGCTCGAGCACATGTCGCAGATGAAGGACCAGGCCATCGTCTGCAACATCGGCCACTTCGACAACGAGATCCAGGTCGACAAGCTCGCCGCGTCCGGCGCGGTCCGCCTCAACATCAAGCCGCAGGTCGACAAGTACACCTTCAAGGGTGGCAACTCGATCTTCCTGCTGGCCGAAGGCCGCCTGGTGAACCTGGGCTGCGCCACGGGCCACCCGAGCTTCGTGATGTCCAACTCGTTCTCGAACCAGACGCTCGCGCAGATCGACCTGTGGGCGAACAAGGACGCGTACGAGCCGAAGGTCTACATCCTGCCGAAGAAGCTCGACGAAGAAGTCGCGCGCCTTCACCTGGAGAAGATCGGCGTGAAGCTGACCACGCTCACCGCCGACCAGGCCGGCTACCTCGGCGTGCCGGTGGAAGGTCCGTACAAGCCGGACCACTACCGCTACTGATCCGCGGCGGTTTCGCGATGCAACGAGAAACGGGCGCTTCGGCGCCCGTTTTTCTTTGCGCGGAGATATTGCATGCAGATGGCGTTTTTCTTCATCGCGATGAAGCGATAGACTATCGCCACCTTTCCGCGAGCGTCCGGCATGCCCACGCCCCCGATCAGCTTCGAGTTCTACCCACCCAAGACCGACGAACAGCGCGCGCAGCTGGACAAGACCGCCGCGAAGCTCAAGGCGGAGAAGCCGGACTACGTGTCGTGCACGTTCGGTGCGGGTGGCTCGACGTTGAGCTACACGCCCGAAACCGTTGAGCGCCTCAACCGCGAACACGGCCTCGATGCCGCGCCGCATCTGTCCTGCGTCGGCGGCACGCGCGCGGAGCTGTCGGAATTGATCGAACGCTACAAGGCGATGGGCTGCCGCCGCATCGTCGCGCTGCGCGGCGACCTGCCCTCGGGCATGGGCCATACCGGCGACTTCCGCTACGCAAGCGAACTGGTCGAATTCATCCGCCGCGAACACGACGGCTACTTCCACATCGAAGTGGGCTGCTATCCCGAGTGCCATCCGCAGGCCGACGACGCGCTCGCCGACCTGCGCCACTTCAAGGCCAAGATCGACGCCGGCGCCGACGGGGCGATCACCCAGTACTTCTACAACGCCGACGCGTATTTCCGTTTCGTCGATGAAACACGGCGGATGGGCGTGGACGTGCCGATCGTGCCGGGAATCATGCCGATCTCCAATTTCAGCCAGCTGCGCCGCTTCTCCGACGCCTGCGGCGCGGAAATCCCGCGCTGGATCGGCAAGCGCATGCAGGCCTACGGCGACGACGTGGATTCGATCCGCGAGTTCGCCGCGGACTTCGTCGCCGACATGTGCCGCCGGCTGCTCGAGGGCGGCGCGCCCGGTCTGCACTTCTACACGCTGAATCTGACCAAACCGACCCTGTCCGTGCTGTCGCGGATCCGCTGAGGACACGGCAACTCACACGCGGCATTGACGCGACCGGGGAGACGATGACCGCTCCCGCTCCCCCCGGGTCGCAACATGAAGACGCCGCACCTGGCGGCGGCATGGAGCCTGCTGTTGGCCTGCATCTGCGCGATCGCCCCCGCGCAGGCCGCCGGTGGCCTCCACCGCTGCGAGACTTCGGACGGCATGTCCGTCTACACCGACGGCGCGTGCCGTGCGCTCGACGCACGCCCTGCGCCGATGCCGACCGAGCTGATCACGCGCCTGGCGATGGACGGCGAGTCCTTCGGCATGGACTCGCTGCGTGATTCGGCAATGACCAACGCGATCCGCACGCGCCGTGCGCCGCAGGAAGGCTGTGCGCGCAGCACGCGCCAGCTTTCGCTGGACCTGCTCGGCGCATTTGCGATGGGCGACGTCAACCGCATCGCCGAGAGCGTGCACTGGCCCGGCTTGCGCCATCGCCAGGCGCACGTGGTAATGCAGCGCCTGCAGCAGCTGGTGCGCCACTCGCTGATCGACGCGAGCTTCTGGCCAGGACTGGTCGGCAGCGACGGCGCGTCGGGTGCGATGCAGCTCACGTTCGCGCAGCCGCAGCAGGTGATGGAACTGGGTGTGGAGCGCTACGCGGGCTGCTATTTCGTCCGCTTCTGAGACCGCGCGTGCGCGGACTGCGATGCACGCACAGTCCGGCCGCGCGCCACGCAGTAGTCTGCTCCGATGCTTCCTGCCGTCGTCGTCCGCTTCGTCCTCGTCGCCCTCGCGCTGTGTGCGCTCAGCTGGGCGCCCGCGGCGCCCGCGCAGGTGAAGCAGTGCGTGACGCCCGAGGGGCAGCAGATCTTCACCGACCGTTCCTGCGCCGAAGTGGGAGGCACCGAGCGGGCGCCGCCACGCGCGGCGGCGGCCGCGCAGAACAAGCCCGGCGGCGGCTGCGCACGCAGCGTGGACGACCTGGTGTTCGAGATGACCGGCGCCTTCGACGCGCACGACGCCAACCGCCTGGCCGGGGTCTACCACTGGACAGGCATGTCCGGCACCGGCGCCTACGACGTGATGGCGCGCCTTGACGCGCTGGTGCAGCGCCCGCTGCTCGACATCGTCCGGGTGATGCCGGAAGAGCCGGAACCGGCCGAGCCCGCCCCGCCCTTCCCCGCCTTCGACGACAGCGACGCCGAACCCGCCCCGCCACCGCGCCCGCGCGCACCAGTAGCGCTGCGGATCGAACAGACCCTGGGCAACAGCATCACGCCGTCGCGGACGGTGTTCGGGCTGCAGAAGCACTTCGGCTGCTGGTGGATCAAGGGCTGAGCAGCCCGCCCCGGCACAAGCCGACAGTGGGCCGGACCGGTCATGCAGGGCACAATATCGCCTTTCCCCCTGACGGACGCCGGCGATGCAATACCCCGACTGGATCTGGCACAACGGCGCGATCAAGCGCTGGGCCGAAGCCACCACCCACGTGATGTCGCACGCGCTGCACTACGGCTCGTCGGTGTTCGAAGGCATCCGCTGCTACCAGACGCCAAACGGTCCGGCGATCTTCCGCCTGACCGACCACAACACCCGCCTGTTCGCGTCGGCCAAGATCTACGACATGGCGATGCCGTACTCGCTGGAACAGCTCAACGCAGCCTGCCGCGAAGTCATCCGCGCCAACGACAACACCACCGATTACCTGCGCCCGGTCGCGTACCGCGGCCTCGGCGGTTTCGGTCTTTCCGCCGACACGCCGACCGACGTCGCCGTGGCGACGTGGAAGATGGGCCAGTACCTGGGCGCGAGCGTGCTCGAGGCCGGCATCGATGCGTGCGTGTCGAGCTGGCAGCGCTTCGCGCCGAACACCATCCCGGCTGGCGCCAAGGCCGGCGGCAACTACCTCAGCGGCCAGCTGGTCGCGCGCGAGGCGCGTCGCCTCGGCTTCGGCGAAGGTATCGCACTGGCGTCCACCGGCCTGCTGTCCGAAGGCGCGGGCGAGAACCTGTTCCTCGTGTTCGACGGCGCGCTGCACACCACGCCGGTCAGCGCGGCGCTGCTCAATGGCATCACCCGCAACACGATCATCACCCTCGCCCGCGACGCCGGCATCGACGTGATCGAACGCGACCTGCCGCGCGAATACCTGTACCTGTGCGACGAACTGTTCATGTGCGGCACCGCCGCCGAGATCACACCGATCCGCTCCGTCGACGGCCGCCAGGTCGGCACCGGCAAGCCGGGCCCGGTGACGCGTCGCATCCAGGACCTGTTCTTCGGCCTGTTCGACGGTCGCACGCACGACAAGTACGGCTGGCTGGAACCGCTGTAAGCGATCGCATCGCGCGATACGAAGAAGGCGCCGCGAGGCGCCTTTTTCATGCGATGGGATAACCGCGGATCAGTTCCGCGAGGCCGGGATCATCGGCGCATCGAAGGTCAGCGTCGCGATCACGCCGCGCTCGCCGCCCGGCGTCACGCGCACGTCCCACGCGTACAGCGCGCACAGGCGGCGCACGATCGACAGGCCGATGCCGCCGCCCTGCGAATGCCCCGCGTGCGTGCCGCGATAGCCACGCTGGAACAGCTTCGCCGCATCCTCCTCGCTCAGGCCAGGACCGGAGTCGATCACGTCCACCGAGCCCTTCCCGATGCGCACGATGACTTCGCCTTCGGTCGTGTACTTCACCGCGTTGCCGACCAGGTTGCCCAGCGCCACCGACACGGCGGCTTCCGGCGCATCGACGATCAGGCTCGGCTCGCCGGCCATGCGCAGCTCCAATGGCTTGCCACCGAGCTGGGCGCGGTGCACATCGAGCAGTTGCTCGCCGACGCGGGCGACGTCGGTCGCGCCGTGGCCGCGTTCGTTGCGCGAAAGCAGCAGCAGCGCGCTGATCAGGTCGGTGCACTGCTGCTCCGCGCGCTGGATGCGCAGCAGGCGGTTGCGCGTCTTGTCGTCCACGTCCGGCCGCGACAGCAGCAGCTCGACCGCGCCCTTGATCACCGCCAGCGGCGTGCGCAGTTCGTGGCTCACGTCGGCGTTGAACTCACGGTCGCGCTGCACGACTTCGGTCAGGCGTTCGGCGTAATCGTCCAGCGCTTCGGCGAGCTGGCCGACTTCGTCGTCCGGGAAATGCGAGGCGAGGTTCTCCGGCTCGGAACTGCGTCCGGACAGCTTGAGGCGATTGGCGAGTTCGGACACCGGGCTCATCACGCGCGAGGCCGACCACCAGCCCACCAGCAGCGAAAGCAGCGTGAACAGGAACACCGACGCCCAGATGGCGCGCTGGAACTGCGCTTCGCCGCGCGTGGCCTGCGACATGTCGTAAGCGAGGAAGAACCACGCTTTCGGCGTCTTGCGCACCGCCAGCTTGTAAGCGAACGGCTCGCCATTGGCGACGCCGGTCATGCCGTAGATGCCGTCGCTCAGTTCATACCACTCGGGCCAGTTGACGCGCACCGAGTCGATCTTGTCGATCGGATAGACGTACGCGCGGATCTGGTCGACGCTGAATTCCGGATTCTCCGGATCGGTCTCGTACTGGCGCGCGGCCTGTTCGATGTTCCGGTTCATCACGTCTTCGACCAGCTGGTTCTCGACGCGGTTGCGCGTCCAGTTGGTCGCCCATGCGAACAGGCCCGTCAGGCCGAAGCCGAGCAGGACGAACGCGAGGATGATGCGGCTGCGAAGCTGCCGCCGGAAGCGCGTGCGGCGCGGCGCGGGCGCGGGTTCCCCTGCGACGGCCATCCGGTCAGCCGTTGTCGGGCGCGGCGATGCGGTAACCGATGCCATGACGGGTCTGGATCAACGGCACCTCGAAGGGCTTGTCGACCACGGCGCGCAGGCCGTGGATGTGCACGCGCAGGCTGTCGGAGTCCGGCAGCTCCTCGCCCCACACGCGCGTTTCCAGTTCCTGGCGCGTCACCACTGCCGGCGAGGCTTCCATCAGCGCCTGCAGGATCTTCAGCGCGGTCGGATTGAGCTGCAGCAGCTTGCCCTGGCGACGCACTTCGAGCGTATCCAGGTTGTACTCCAGGTCGGCGACGTTGAGCACGCGCGTCTGCACGCCACGGCCGCGACGCGAAAGCGCGTTCAGGCGCACTTCGACTTCCTGCAGCGCGAACGGCTTGATCAGGTAGTCGTCCGCGCCGGAATCGAAACCGGCCAGCTTGTTCTCCAGCGAGTCGCGCGCGGTCAGCATCAGCACCGGCGTCTGCTTGCGCGCTTCGTTGCGCAGCTTGCGGCACACCTCCAGGCCATCGAGGCCCGGCAGGTTGAGGTCGAGGACGATCGCATCGAAGTCGTGGACCACCGCCAGGTGCAGGCCGGTGACGCCATCGGCGGCGAAGTCCACGGTATGGCCGCGGTCTTCGAGAAAGTCGCCGAGGTTGGCGGCGATGTCCTGATTGTCTTCGATGACGAGAATGCGCATGTGACCTTCCTAGATGGTGGGCATTCGACCCGCGGACGCTGTCGAGGTTCCTGACAGGATGAACGCGCGCCGATGAAGCCGATCGTGCGGCTTGTCGTCGCAGCTTAACGATTCTGCCAGAGAGACCGCAGTGCAACGGTCACCGCACGCGCACGCGCGCTGCGCAGGCAAACAAAGGCCCAGACACGGGGCCACCGTGCCTGGGCCAAAAAGGGTATTGCCCCGATTACCGTAACCTGCATCGACCAGAAAGCTGACTTGGAAGCGGCAGTGCTGCGGTAGGCACAGGCTACGCTGAAATCGATTAAACCGTCGTTAAAAACGACCGTTAAATTTTCGTTGTTCAGGCAGGCTGACGCCGGGTATCCGAGCATTCTTCGCCGATCTTCGGCGAAAAACAAAGAATTCCATGCAACCGGATTTTACCGGCTGGCGGCTCGTTTCTGGGCCCGGCGCCGGATCCGCTCAGCCAGGTAGCCGACGACCTCTCCGGCCACGTCCACGCCCGAGGCTTCCTCGATCCCTTCCAGTCCCGGCGATGCGTTGACCTCGAGCACGAGCGGTCCACGCCGCGAACGGATCAGATCGACACCGGCGACGCCGAGTCCAAGCACGCGTGCTGCGCGGATTGCGACATCTTCTTCCTCGACGCTCGCGCGCACGCCCTTGGCGGTACCGCCGCGATGCAGGTTCGAGCGGAAGTCGCCCTTCGGCGCCTGGCGCTTCATCGCCGCGACGACACGACCGCCGACGACGAAGCAGCGCAGGTCGGCGCCGCGCGCTTCCTCGATGTACTCCTGCACCAGGAAGTTGGCGTACAGGCCGCGTAGCGCCTCGATCACGCCCTGCGAGGCCGAAAGCTTCTCGGTCAGCATCACGCCGGCGCCCTGCGTGCCCTCGTTGAGCTTGATCACGTGCGGCGGCGCGCCGAGCATCGACAGCAGGTCGTGGGTGTCGTCGGGGTTGTCGCCGAACACCGTCGTCGGCAGGCCGATGCGCTCGGCCGCCAGCAGCTGGTGGCAGCGCAGCTTGTCGCGCGCGCGCAGGATCGCGTCGGAGGAATTCGGCGTGAAGGTGTCCATCAGCTCGAACTGGCGCAGTACCGCCGAGCCGTAGCGCGTGATGGACGCGCCGATGCGGGGGATCACCGCGTGGTAGCCCGCGATCGGCTTGCCCTTGTAGCGCATGCTGAATCCGTCGCTGGCGATGCGCATGTAGCAGCGCAGCGGGTCGAGCACGCGCACGCTGTGGCCGTGCTCGCGCGCGGCTTCGACGAGGCGCCGGGTCGAATAGAGCTTGCTGTTGCGCGAGAGGATCGCCAGCTTCATCGGTACGTCTTCAGTGCGTGGACACGCGCGGCGCCCGTTGGCAGGCGGCCGTGCAGGAAGGATCGGGCGGGATCGACGGTGAACTGCCGGGCCAGCGCGGTCCGGCCGAGCAGCATCGGGAACAGCATGCCGCGACGATCCGACAGGTTGATTTCAATCTCCCGGTCCAACCCGGCCAGCGAGAGCGTGGTGCGGACGAACACCCGGCGGGTGCAATGGCCGCCGGAGTCGGTCACCTCGCGGACGTCGAACACCGGCGCGGCGCCCTCGATCACGCCCGCGCCATGCCCCGGACTCAGCCGGAAACCGACCCAAGGCGCGCCACCTTCGTGGAAGTGCCACTGTGCATCCACGTGCAGCGCCGAGCTGCGGGCGCCACTGTCGATCTTGGCGCGCAACCGGCCGATGCCGAGGTCCGGCAGTGCGACCCATTCACGCCAACCGAGCACGATCTTCGTCGCCATCGCGCCTCCAGGATTCGACCTGAAAGACAAAAACGGCGGCCACTGTAAAGCAGGCCGCCGCTGGAGATGTTTGGAGCGGGTGATGGGAATCGAACCCACGCTAGCAGCTTGGGAAGCTGCAGTTCTACCATTGAACTACACCCGCGTGCGGCGAAGTCTATGCCTCCCGTCGGAGGCTTGGCAACGCGGCGCCAGGCGGCGCCGCGTGCCGGTTCATCGTGCGACCGCTCCGATACGGAGCGGTCGATCAGGCATCGCCTGTCAGAAGCCGCCGCCGATGCTGACGAACAGCGTGGCGTCGTTGCCGTAGCGCTGGCCGACAGTGAGGCTGGTGCCGATGTCGGTCTGCAGGCCGAACAGTTCCGTGCGCGCGCCGAGCAGCAGCGTGCCGTAGTCCTGGTCGTAGGTGACGCCCGGCACCGAATACGCGGCGGTGCCCGGCATCGAGCGCAGCGACGCGCTCACTTCGTCCTCGGTGTCCTCGAACTCGTGGTCGTAGGTCAGGCGGGCGTACGGGCTCAGGTGCTCGTTCAGGCGGTAATCCACCTGCCAGCCGACGCTGCCGATCATCGAGTCGAATTCCTGCTTTCCGAACGACAGTGCGGTCGCCTCGGTGCTGTTCTCGTCGTAGCCGTCGACCTCGATCGTCTGCGACAGCAGGCGGACCAGCGGGCCGTGCTTGAGCGCGCCCTCGCCGAAGTTCCAGCCCGCGCCGATCGCGGCGGAAAGATTGCTGCCGTCCGGCGAACCGCTGTGCACGCGGGCCGTCGGGCCGAGCTTCACGCGACGATCCACGTCGTACGACAGCCAGCTGTAGCTGACCTGGCCGTTCACCCACGCCGCGCCACTGGTCCAGCCCAGGTAGCCACCGAGCGTGGCGTCGTCCTGGTCGAACTGACCGCGGTTGAGGCCCCAGTCCATCTTCTGCTGGCCGTAACCGGCGAAACCGCCGTACACCAGGTCGCCGCTGGCCCAGTCGATGCCGACGCTGACCGTCGGACCGATGCCGTCGTAGTCCTCACCGTCGCCGTAGCGCTGCGAGTCGGCGCGCACGTCGGCCCACCAGCGCATGCCCTCGCCTTCCGGACGCGAACCCAGCTGGGCTTCGACGCGGTCGGCGCGCGAGCGGCCGACGACCGCCGCCGAATGCGGCAGCACGGCGAGCTGGCGCGGCGCTTCGAGAAGCGAAATCGCGTAGTCGGCGAGGATCGCGTGCGCCTTGGCCGAGGGATGCACACCGTCGGCGAACACGTAAGCGTCCGGCGCATCCGGCGCGGCGTACGAACCCGGGTTGCAGAACAGCGAGGAGCCGCCCGCCGGTGCCGGCTGCGTGAGGCATGCCACACCGGTCGTGTTGCGGATGCCATACGGCGCCGGGTTGGCGATGATCTCGCCCAGCAGGTGGAAGGTATCGACCGGGATCACGCGCAGGTTCGCGCTGGCCAGGCCGCCGAACAGCGCCGAGTTGTAACCCGTCGACAGGGTCGTGCCGAACGCCATGCCGGCCGCACCGTTGGCGCGGTACTGCGGCGTCAGGCCCAGGTCCGGCACGGTCGGCACCAGCACGTAGCGCGCACCGGCGTTCTCGAGCGTGGCGACGTTGGTCACCTGCGCGGTCACCGCCGCACCGATCGCGGTCTGGATCTGCGCCGGCGTCATCGTCGGCAGGATCGCGAACAGATCGTTGGCGCCGCCCCACACCGTGTACAGCGCATCCGCATCGGCGCGGCCGCCACGGGAGTTGAGGTGGGTGGTGATCTGCGTGGACAGCGAAGGGATCGCACCGAACGGGCTCGCACCGTTCACGTTGTTGCGCGCGCCGCCGACGGCGTAGTTGTTGCCGCCTTGGCCCGCCGTGTTGGAGGGCCGCGCATTGGAGTGGTAGTAGTCGGCCACGTACTCCGACCAGACCAGGTTCGGGTTGGTGGTGAACTTGCCCAGCAGCGCACCGCTCGGGCCGACCGCCTGGATGAGCCCCGGCCGGAACGTGCCCGAGTCGGTCAGGCTGTCGCCGAAGAAGATCGTCTGCGAGTACGTCTGCGCGAAGACCGGTGCGGCTGCCAGCGCCAGCGCGGCGGCCAGCACGGATCGAACGGGTGTGATCATCGGGGTTTCCTGGTGGTCGTTGTCGTCGTTGTCGTGGATCCCGGGCACATACGCCCGCGGATGGCGAATCGAACCATGCGGTCACGCGGCACTCACGCCGCACTGCGTCAAAAACCGTGCCGACTGGCCGGTACCGGCACAGGGGGCGACAATACGCCTCATGGACATCGTTCTGAACGGCGAGCCGCGCGCGATCGCGGCGAACACCACCGTCGCCCAGCTGCTGCAGGCCGAAGGCCTCGGCGAGCGCCGCGTCGCGGTGGAGGTCAACAACCAGATCGTGCCGCGCAGCCGCCACGTCGAGCACCCGCTCGTGGAAGGCGATCGCGTGGAGATCGTGCATGCACTCGGAGGCGGGTGAGGCCGCGCGCTTGCGAGGCACTGCCTCGCGCGCGGCCGAACGCCCGACCAAGGATGGTCGGGCCGGGCGATCCGAAGCCGGTCGCGCGACGCCACGGATGGCAACCGTAGTCCACACCGAATCCTCAGTTCACGCGGCACTGCCGCGTGGCCTGCCGAACGCCCGACCACGGATGGCCGGCCCGGGCGATCCGAAACCAGTCGCGTGACGCCACGGATGGCAACCGGCACCTGCACCGAATTCCAAGCCCACGAGCCGAGCCGGGCAACCCGAAGCCCGTCGCCCGAAGCCACGGATCGCAACAACATCACCCTCGAAGCAACACTCCGGCGTCGCGCGCACCGCACCAACACACCAGGAAGCCCACGCCACCGCTGCTAAACTAGCGCGATGACCGCTCCGCTTCCCCCGCATCTCTCCACCGATCCGCTCGTCATCGCCGGCAAGTCGTATGGCTCGCGCCTGCTCACCGGCACGGGCAAGTTCGTCGACCTCGAACAGACCCGGCTGGCCACCGAGGCCGCCGCCGCGCAGATCGTCACCGTCGCCATCCGCCGCAGCAACATCGGCCAGAACCCGGGCGAACCGAACCTGCTCGACGTGCTGCCGCCGGACAAGTACACGATCCTGCCCAACACCGCCGGCTGCTACACCGCCGACGACGCGGTGCGCACCTGCCGCCTCGCGCGCGAGCTGCTCGATGGCCATTCGCTGGTGAAACTGGAAGTGCTCGGCGACCAGAAGACGCTCTATCCCGATGTCGTGCAGACGCTGGCCGCGGCCGAGCTGCTGGTGAAGGACGGTTTCGACGTGATGGTCTACACCTCCGACGATCCGATCCTGGCCAAGCGCCTGGAAGAGATCGGCTGCGTCGCGGTGATGCCGCTGGCTGCACCGATCGGCTCGGGCCTGGGCGTGCAGAACAAGTACAACCTGCTCGAGATCGTCGAGAACGCGAAGGTGCCGATCATCGTCGACGCCGGCGTGGGCACCGCTTCCGACGCCGCCATCGCGATGGAACTGGGTTGCGACGGCGTGCTGATGAACACCGCCATCGCCGGCGCGAAGGATCCGGTGCTGATGGCCCACGCGATGAAGCTCGCGGTCGAGGCCGGACGCGCCGCGTTCAAGGCCGGCCGCATCCCGCGCAAGCGTTTCGCCAGCGCGTCCTCGCCGGTCGATGGGCTGATCGGCTGATGTCGGACAGCGACGCCAGCGCACCGAAGAGCAAGGCCCCGCCGAAACCCTTCACCGTCGAGGAAGGCCGTCGCCAGGTCCGCAGCTTCGTGCTTCGCCAGGGCCGTTTCACCGAGGCACAACAGCGCGCGTTCGACACGCTGTGGCCGCGCTACGGGCTCGACTACACGGGCCAGCCGCGTGATTTCGACGTCGCCTTCGGCCGCAGCGCGAAGCGCGTGCTCGAGATCGGCTTCGGCAACGGCGAGGCCCTGCGCTTCGCTGCGCAGAACGACCACGAACGCGACCTCATCGGCATCGAAGTCCACGCGCCCGGCGTGGGCCGGCTGCTCAACGCGCTCGCGCAGGACGACGCCGGCAACGTGCGCGTCTACCACCACGACGCGGTCGAAGTGCTGCGCAACGAGATCGCCGACGGCTCGCTCGACGAGATCCGCATCTACTTCCCCGATCCGTGGCACAAGAAGCGCCACAACAAGCGCCGGCTGGTCCAGCCCGAGTTCGCCGCCCTGCTGGCGAGCAAGCTGGCGATCGGCGGACGCTTGCACCTCGCCACCGATTGGCAGGACTATGCAGAGCAGATGTGGGACGTGCTCGACGCGACTTCCGGCCTGGTCAATCGCGCCGGTCCGCGCGGAAGCGTCGAGCGGCCGCCGTGGCGACCGCAGACCCACTTCGAAACCCGCGGCCAGAAGCTCGGCCACGGGGTGTGGGACCTGCTCTACGACCGTCGCTGACGATACGAACGAACGAGAGAGACAGATCGCCCCGGCATGGACACTGCGCTGACGCTCACCACCGACATGAAGCTCGTGCTCGGGCTGGTGGGCTTCACGATGGTGATGTTCCTGTTCGAGCGCATCCGCGCCGACGTCGTGGCCCTGGTGGTACTGGTCCTGCTGGGCCTGTCGGGACTGGTCGAACCCGACGAACTGTTCAACGGCTTCTCCGGTAACGCCGTCATCAGCATCATCGCGACGATGATCCTCGGCGCGGGTCTGGATCGCACCGGCGCACTCAATCGCCTCGCTGGCTGGCTGCTGCGGCGCGCTAAGGGCATGGAACAGCGACTGCTGCTGCTCACCAGCGCGGTGGCCGGCCTCAACTCCTCGATCATGCAGAACCCGTCGGTGATGGCGTTGTACATGCCCGTCGCCGCGCGGTTGTCCTCGCGCACCGGCCTGAGCCTGCCGCGCCTGCTGTTGCCGATCGCCGCCGCCATCGTCATGGGCGGTGCGCTGACGATGGTCGGCAATTCGCCGCTGATCCTGCTCAACGACCTTCTGCTCGCGGCCAACAGCAACCTGCCCTCGGGCGCTGCGACGCTGGAACCGCTGAAGATGTTCGCGCCGCTGCCGATCGGCCTGGCGCTGTTGGCCGCGTCGCTGGCGTACTTCCATTTCTTCGGCGACAAACGCCTGAGCAAGGACGACACCGACGACGGCAAGGGTGCGACGCCTGCACGCACGCAGAGTTACTTCGCCAAGGCCTATGGCATCGACGGCGACGTGTACGAACTCACCGTCACCGCCGACAGCCCGCTGGTCGGCATGTCGCTCGGCGAAGCCGAAGCGCTGCGCGGTGCGCCGCTGTTCCTGGCGCTCAAGAGCGACAACGAATCGCGCCTGGCGCCGCCGGCCGACACGCGTATCTGGGTCGGCAGCGTGCTCGGCGCGATGGGCCCGCGCCAGCAGATCAGCGACTTCGCGCAGAATCATTTCCTGCGCCTGTCCGCGCGCCTGCGCAACTTCGGCGACCTGTTCAATCCCAGCCGTGCCGGCATCTCCGAAGCAGTGGTGCCGGCGACGTCCAACTTCATCGGCAAGACCGGACGCGCGCTGCAGCTGCGCAAGCAGATGGGCCTGAGCCTGCTGGCGATCAACCGCGACAAGACCGTGCTGCGCGAGAACGTGCGCGACGTGAGCCTGCGCGCCGGCGACATGCTGGTCTTCCACAGCATCTGGACCGACCTTGGCGAGGCGGCGGAGAGCAAGGACCTGGTGGTCGTCACCGACTACCCCAAGGGCGAGCAGCGTCCGCACAAGTTCAAGATCGCGATGGCGATCTTCGCCGTCGCCATGTTGCTGGCGCTGTCCTCGCGCCTGCCGGTGTCGATCGCGCTGATGACCGGCGTAGCCGGCATGCTCATCGCCGGCGTGATCCACATCGACGAAGCCTACGCGGCGATCAACTGGAAGACCGTCTTCCTGATGGCGTGCCTGATCCCGCTGGGATGGGCGATGGATTCCAGCGGCGCGGCGGCGTGGGTCGCCGGACACACCATCGAACGATTGCCCACCGGCACTCCGGTGTGGCTGCTGGAAATCCTGCTGGGACTGTTCACCACGCTCTTCTCACTGGTGATCAGCCACGTCGGCGCGACCATCGTCACCGTGCCGCTGGCGGTGAACCTCGCGCTCGCCGCGGGCGGCAACCCGACCTCGTTCGCGCTGATCGTCGCGCTGTCGGCGTCCAACAACTTCATGACCGCATCCAACCCGGTCATCTCGATGATCACCGGCCCCGCCGGCTACACCGGCAAGGAGCTATGGAAGATCGGCGGCCCGCTGTCGCTGATCTACACGGTGGTGATCGTGGTGATGGTCAATCTGATGTTCTGATCGCGGTGTTGCGATCGTCCGCGGCACGCTGACTCACATGCCGGCTTGAATCAATCCAGCCACACCGCTCCGTCGCGCACGTTCACGACCACCGTGCGCAGCGATTCGCCGCGGCACGGCCCGGCGACGCATTCGCCTTGTGCGAGTTCGAAACTGGCGCCATGCGCGGCGCAGACGAGCAGGCCTTCCTTGCTCTTGAGGAACTGGCCCGGCGCCCAGTCGAGGCGGCGGCCGGCGTGCGGGCAGATGTTGAGCCACGCTCGCACGTGATCGCCGTCACGATACAGAATCAGCGATTCCGCATCCCCGTCGATGACCACCTCGACCTCGGCGAAAGCCCCGTCCGGCAAGCGTTCCAGCCCCAGCAACGGGGTCCTTCCGGGCCCCGTGGCGTGCGAATTGCTTAACGAAGTTCTCACACCCTCGGTCATGGCTGGCCCGATACTCGCTTGCCCCGGCGTTCGCGCCGCATTGTGTCACGACGTACTGCAATGTTCGCCCAGACCTTCCGCTTCGGTACTTCCCACTTCCATTCGCGCGTGCGTTCGGCGTTCGAGCCGCGCAAGCCGCGTCATCGCCTGCTGCGGTTCGCGCTCGGCGTGGTCGGCCTGGGCGTGCTGGCGGTGCTGGTGGCGTTCTCGGTCGTGCTCGGTGCGGCCATGATCGCCGCGGGCATCGTGTACAAGCTGTGGAAGCAGCGTGGCAAGCCGATCGCGCGCGATGCGCGCGTGGTCGAGGGCGAGTTCCGCGTGGTCGGCCAGCCGGTGCTGGAAGCCGAGCGCCGCGAACGCCACACCAACGCGCTGTAAGCGCATGGGCGACGTCATCGCGGCCCCGCCGCAACCGCGCGTCCCCGTCCGCGGCACGGACCAGACATTCCCGGTCCACCGCATCTACTGCGTCGGCCGCAACTTCGCCGACCACGCCCGCGAGATGGGCGCGACCGCACCCGCGTCGCGCGCCGAACGCGGCACGCCCGTCTTCTTCCTCAAGCCCGCCGATGCGATCGCGCTGCAGGCCGACGTGCCGTATCCGCCGGGCACGCAGGACCTGCATCACGAAGTCGAGCTGGTGGTCGCGCTCGGCCACGACGCGCCCGCGGGCGTGCTCGATCCGGCCGATGCCGAACGCCTGATCTACGGCTACGCGGTCGGACTCGACCTCACCCGCCGCGACCTGCAGGGCGCGGCCAAGGCCAAGGGATTGCCCTGGGACACCGGCAAATCCTTCGACCACGCCGCGCCGATCAGCGCGATCGTGCCGAAGGCGCAGGTCGGCGAACTCGGCGATCGCCGCATCAGTCTGGCGATCAATGGCGAGACCCGGCAGCAGGGTTCGCTGGCCGACCTGATCTGGACCGTGCCGGACATCCTGCACGAGCTGTCGCGCCTGTACGCGCTGCGTGCGGGCGACCTGATCTTCATGGGCACGCCGGCCGGCGTTGGCCCGCTGCAGCCGGGCGACCGCTTCCACGCCGTCGTGGAAGGCATCGCCGAGCACTCGGGCCGTATCGTTGCCGCAGCGGTATAGTCGCCCCGGCATCCGCCGAACCCTTCCGTCATCGCAGGAGAGAGCGCCGACATGGGCCTGATCACCGAGTTCAAGGAATTCGTTTCGCGCGGCAACGTGGTCGACCTGGCGGTCGGCGTGGTGATCGGCGCCGCCTTCGGCAAGATCGTCACCTCGCTGGTGGACGGCATCGTCATGCCGGCGGTCGGCGCCTTCACCAAGGGCGTGAGCGTCAGCGACTGGAAGTACGTGATCAAGTCGGCGCAGCTCGATTCGGCCGGCAAGGAAGTCGCGGCGGAACTGGCGATCAAGTACGGCATCTTCATCCAGACGATCATCGATTTCGTGCTGATCGCGTTCGTGATCTTCCTGTTCCTCAAGGCCTACAACCGCGTGCGCGCGCCTGCCGCCGCGCCGACCACGCCGGAAGACGTCCTGCTGCTGCGCGAGATCCGCGACTTGCTGAAGAAGTAAGCGCACGCGCGGCACGCCACCGGCGCTGCCGCGCGAAACGACAGATCGTGCAAATACCGTCGCGTGACTACCGACACCCTGCTGATGGCGGGCGAATTGCTACGCTCGACGTTTCGTCCTTGGGGGAATCACCGGAATGCGCGCAACACTGTCGGTGGCCATCGCCACGCTCCTGACCGCCGCCACGATCGGCGCACCTGCCGATGCCGCGCAACGCGAGACGCGCATTCCCGACAAGGCCATCGCCACCGCCGCGCAACTGCGCGAAACCGCGCTGGCCAGCGACCTGGGCTATCGCATCACCGAATCGCTGACCACCGAGGTCGGCCCGCGCCTGGCAGGCAGCGAAGCCGATGCGCGCGCCGTGGCCTGGGCCGTGGCCAAGCTCAAGGAACTGGGCTTCGACAAGGTCTGGACCGAGCCGGTCACGTTCCCGAAGTGGGAACGCCGCAGCGAGTCGGCGCAGGTGGTCGGCAGGAACATGCAGCCGCTGCACCTGACCGCACTCGGCGGCAGCCCGGCCGGTACGGTCGAAGCCGAAGTCGTGCGCTTCGCCGACCTCGCCGCGCTCGAAGCGGCCGCCCCGGGTTCGCTGGCCGGCAAGATCGCTTTCATCGACTACAAGATGGAACGCGCCCGCGACGGTTCGGGCTACGGCCCGGGCTCGCGCGTGCGCAGCCGCGGCCCGTCGGCTGCGATCCGCGCAGGCGCCAGCGCCTACCTGATGCGCTCGGCCGGCACGGACTCGCACCGCAACCCGCACACCGGCATCACCCGTTTCGATGAAGGCCTGACGCCGATTCCGTCCGCCGCGCTGGCCGTGCCGGACGCCGAACAGCTGCGCCGCCTGCTCGAACGCGGCCCGGTGAAGGTGCGCCTCGCGCTGGACTGCGGCTGGGACGGCACCTACACGTCGCAGAACGTGGTCGGCGAGATCCGCGGCTCGAAGAAGCCGGAGGAAGTCGTGCTGATCGGCGGGCACCTCGATTCGTGGGACCTGGGCACCGGCGCGATCGACGACGGCGCCGGCGTTGGCCTGACGATGGCCGCCGCCAAGCTCATCGGCGACCTCAAGCAGCACCCCGCGCGCACCATCCGCGTGGTCGCCTTCTCCAACGAGGAACAGGGCCTGCACGGCGGCAAGGCCTACGCGGCGAAGTACGCCGACCAGGTGGTCCGCCACCAGATCGCCGCCGAGAGCGACTTCGGCGCCGGCCGCATCTACGCCTATTCCAGCTCCGCCCCGGAGCACGCCAAGGCCGCCGACGCGCAGATCGCCAAGGTGCTGGAGCCGCTGGGCATCGCCTACACGCCGGGCCAGGGCGGCCCGGGTCCGGACGTCGGTCCTTCGGCCCAGAACGGCGTGGCGTGGGCGCGACTGGCCCAGGACGGCACCGATTACTTCGATCTTCACCACACCCCGGACGACACCTTCGATAAAATCGACCCGCAGGCGCTGGCGCAGAATGTCGCGGCCTACGCGGTGTTCGCCTACCTCGCCGCGTCGGCCGATGGCGATTTCGGCAGCCAGCCCGCCTCTCCCCCGACCGGCACCAAGTAGCACCAGGGTTTCATGGCACAGCGGTACGACGATCCAGGCGATACCGCGGTAGACCCCATCACGGGCCTGCACCGTCTCGGTGCCAACGGCCCCAGCCTGGCGACCGCCCTCGCGGTCGCCGGTGCGACCAAGCGTCGCATCGCGCTGCTGCACATCGACGTGGACATGTTCCGGTCGATCAACACCAACATGGGCACCGCCACCGGCGACCAGGCGCTGGCGGCGATCGCCCAGCGCCTCCGCCGCGCGGTGCCGCGCGACGGTTGGATCTGGCGCCTGACCAGCGATGAGTTCGTGGTCGGCATCGGTTATCGCGAAGGCGAACTCGACGGCGCGGGACTGGCCGAACGCCTGCGCGACGCGTTCGAGACGCCGCTGTCGATCCCGCCGTACACGCTGCCGGTGACGCTCTCGATCGGCATCGCCGTGTTCCCCGACCACGCACCGAACGCCGCGACGTTGCTGTCGAAGGCCGAGGAAGCGTTGCGCCGGGTCAAGCTGGACGGCCTCAACAACGTCGGCCTGTACTCGGCCGCGTCCGACCGCTCCGCGCCGAGCGACGGCCTCGCGCAGCGTTTCGTCGAGGCGATCGATCGCGGCGAGTTCCGCCTGTACTACCAACCGCAGGTCGCCGCGCACGACGGCGGCGTGACCGGTTTCGCCGCACTGCTGCGCTGGCAGACCGACCGTGGCCTGCTGCGCCCGAGCCAGTTCCTCGAACCGATCAACCGCGTCGGCCTCGCCGCGCGACTCGGTGCGTGGGTGGTGGAATCGGCGACGGAACAGCTCGCGCAGTGGCGAGACGAAGGACTCGATTACCTGTCGATGTCGGTGCACTTGTCGGGCCCGCTGCTGGTGCAGCGCGACTGCCTGGACCGCATCGGTGCCCTGCTCCATCGCTTCGGCCTGCCGGGCAGCGCGCTGGAGTTCGAGATTCCCGAAAGCGTGCTGGTCACCGACAGCCACCGCGTGCACGACACGTTGACCGGACTGCGCGCGCTCGGCGCTACGCTGACCGTGCAGGATTTCGGCCTCGGCGGGCTCAGCTTCGCCGCGCTCGGCCAGTACCCGCTCGATCGCATCAAGATCGATCGCAGCTTCATCCGCAACGTCGCCAGCGATCCGCGCAGCGCCGCGATCGTGCGCGGCATCATCGCGATGGGCCACCAGCTCGGCATGAAGGTGATCGCCAAGGGCGTGGAGAGCGAAGCCGAACTCGGCTTCCTGCGCCGCAACCACTGCGATTTCTTCCAGGGCTACCTGTTCAGTCCTTCGCAGCCGGCCGACCAGCTCGGCGATCTGGTGCGCAAACGCTTCCTGCTGCCGGGCGCGTTCGCCGCCACGCGCCCGGAACGCACGCTGCTCCTGCTCGACGACGAGGAGAACGTGCTGCGTTCACTCGTACGCCTGTTCCGTCGCGACGGCTACCAGATCCTCACCGCCAACAGCACGCGCGAAGCCTTCGACCTGCTCGCCAGCAACACCGCGCAGGTCATCCTCTCCGACCAGCGCATGGCCGACATGAGCGGCACCGAGTTCCTGACCCGCGTGCGCGATCTCTACCCGGACACCATCCGCATGGTGCTGTCCGGCTACACCGACCTGGCGACGATCACCGAAGCGATCAATCGCGGCGCGATCTACCGCTTCCTGACCAAGCCGTGGAACGACGAGGAACTGCGCCAGCACATCCTCGACGCATTCCGCGCGCACGAACGCCGCGCGGCGGGCGAAGCACTGTACTGAGCGCATTGCGATCACCGCATCGCGCGCGCACCCAGCGACGCCAACGCCACCGCATCCGCGCCGGCCGGGTAATGCAGCCGATCGCTGGTGTCGTTGGCCGCGCGCCATACCGTGTCGGCAACATCCGATTCGCGCGTCACTTCCTTCAGCTGCGTCAGCGTGCCGAACACCTGCTGGGCGAAATCCGCGTACGCCGGCGGCACCAGTCCGCGCATCCGCTCCTCGCCGTTGGCGGTGAAGCGCGTGCTCGGCGCATAGCCGGGCTCGACCAGTTTGACCGCGACACCGAACGCGCCCAGCTCGTGCGCGAGCGAGGCGGTGAAGCCTTCAATCGCGGTCTTGCTCGCGGTGTACGCCGCCACCAGCGGCATCGGCGCCAGCGTCGCGCTGGAGGTGACGTTGACGATCGTGCCCGCGCGTCGCGCGCGGAACTGCGGGATCACCGCCTGCGTCATCGCCATCACGCCGAAAGTGTTGGTCTCGAACACATCGCGCACCGTCGTCATCGGCGTGGCCTCGAACGCGCCGAACAATCCGATCCCGGCGTTGTTGACCAGCACGTCGAGTGGGCCGATGCGCTCCAGCGCAGCGGTGATGCTGTCGGGTCGGGTGACGTCGAGCGCGACCACCGCCATCCGCTCGTCGACGGGCAGCAGGTCGGCGCGCGGCGTGCGCATGGTGGCGATCACGCGCCATCCCTGCGCGTGGAAGCGGCGGGCGGTCTCCAGGCCGTAGCCAGAGGAGCAGCCGGTAATGAGGACGGTATTCATGAGGGGGTTCCGGGGTAGTTGATCCGGAACAGACGATAGGCGAGCATAACCGGACGATCTACGCGCCTCAGTCCTGTTTTATTTGGCCATCGTCCTGACATGAGCGAC
Source organism: Lysobacter panacisoli (assembly GCF_009765165.1). Lineage (NCBI taxonomy): Bacteria > Pseudomonadati > Pseudomonadota > Gammaproteobacteria > Lysobacterales > Lysobacteraceae > Lysobacter > Lysobacter panacisoli. Next base: position 2,214,462 of record NZ_VLNU01000001.1, on the reverse strand, counting down.
CCCCTCTCCGACGTCGTCCGCCTGCTCCGACCGCGCGCGGTGTTTTCCAAGGGCATCAGCGGCGCTGGCCGATGGGCGGTGCGCTACTCCGAATTCGGCAAGCCCAGCTTCTGCGTCGTGCTGGAAGGAGACTGCACGCTCGCGGTTGATGACGAGGACGCCATCGCGCTGGAAGCCGGCGATTTCGTCCTGCTGCCGGCTACGCCAGGCTTCACTCTGTCGGGCGAGCACAGCGCGTTGCCGGTAACGATCGATCCGAAGGCGATGCCAGCGCCCACCGGTGAAGTGCGCCACGGACGCCAGGACGGCGCGGCCGACGTGCGCCTGCTCGGCGGCTGGTTCGAATTCGACGCGCAGGATCCGACGCTGCTCGCCTCGCTGTTGCCCGCGCTCGTTCACGTGCGCGGCGTGCCGCGACTGTCGCTGCTCGTCGAACTGCTGCGCGAGGAATGCTGCGGCGATCGACCCGGGCGCGACGTGGTGCTCGCGCACCTCATCGATCTGCTGCTGGTGGAAACGCTGCGTGCGGCGCCCGGTGTCGATGCACCGCCGGGCCTGTTGCGCGGACTCGTCGATGCGCGCCTGGCACCCGCGCTGCGCGGCATGCACGCACGACCCGCGCACGCGTGGACGGTCGCGCAGCTGGCCGGCATCGCCGCACTGTCGCGATCGGTATTCTTCGATAGGTTCACGCGCACCCTCGGCATCGCGCCAATGGAATACCTGCTCGCCTGGCGAATGGCGTTGGCGAAGGACCTGCTGCGCCATGCGGAAACGAGCATCGCCGACACGGCCGAACGCGTCGGCTACGGCTCGACCAGCACCTTCAGCACGGCCTTCAGCCGGCACGTCGGCATGTCGCCGTCCCGTTACGCGCGCCAAGCCTGACGTACGTTCGCCCACGTCGATGCCAGCGAAGTTCAGCATGGTGAAGGCACCGCACACAACGAGTTCACGCATGCGGGAGTAGACCTCTCGACTCGTTCGCACGCAGGAAGCCAGTGCGATGAAGGCGTACGAAGCCTCGCGCGCGTCGCGCGCACTGATCCGCAGCACGTTGTTCCTGGCCATTGCATCGGCCCTGCCCGCCCATGCGCAAACCTGTCCGGCGCCGCTCGTCGTCGTCGATGCGACATGCACCGTCACGTCCGGCACGACCGTCAACGTCGCCGCGTCCGGTATCGGCGCATCCGCGAGTGGTACGACTACATCGGTAACCGCCGACAGCTTTACGGTGAACCTCGCCGGCGCGGGTGCGACCGGCGTGTTGTCGCAGTCCGGCGCGCTGGTCGCCATCGACAACTCCACGGTCGATACGACGTCCATCGGCGCTGCAGCGGCGAACCAGTTCGGCCTGCGCGCGATCGGTGCCGGCAGCCGGATCACCGGATTCAACACGTTCGTGCTGCTCGATCCCATCACCGGCACATCGGCCAACCTGCATGCGGTGTCCGCCGAGAACGGCGGATTCATCACGCTGCGCGATTCCGGCGCGCACACGCAGTCCAACGGCGGCACCGGCGGCAACGCCCTGCAGGCGATCGGCAGCGGCAGTCGCATCGTCTTCGAACAGGGCGATATCGTGACCGGTGCGCCAGGTGCGTTCGGGGCCGTGGCGCTGGCGGGTGGGCGCGTCGACATCACCCGCGCCTTCGTCACCACGACCGGCGCGGCGAGCGGGACCCAGGGCAGCCACGGCGTGGTCGCGTCCGGGCCGGGCAGCCTCGCGGTCGCCAGCAGCGTGAATGCCGAAGTCAACGGCACCTTGTCCAACGTGCTGCGTGCCGATGCGGGCGGTGAAGTGCAGGCCTCCGGATCCATCCTCAGCAGTCGCGGCAGCGGCAACATACTCAATCCCACCGCCGTCGCGCGCGCCACGAGCGGCGGTATCGTCCGCGTCAGCGCCAACAGCACGCTGACTGCCAGCGGCCAGTTCGGCCACGGCATCACCGTCGACGACGATGGGTCCCACGCGTTCGTCTCCGATTCGAGCGTGAGCGTCAGCGGTTCGCGATCGATGGGATTGCTGCTGCGAATCGGCGGCGATGCGACCGTCACCAACACCACGTTCTCGGTCACGCAGGGCACACCGACCGGCCCGTGGGCACCGGCGGCGCGCATCGAAGGCGCAGGATCCGTGCTGACCATGACCGGCGGGCGACTGAGCACCACGCCGGGCAGCAGCCACGCGCTGCAGGCGATCGCCGGAAGCGCCACCCTCACCGGAACCGCGATCGACACGGCCGGCGATTACAGCAGCGGCATCGTCGCGGGCAACGCGACAATCAATGCGACCAACGTCGTCATCACCACCCTCGGCAACAACAACGCGATGGGCGTCCTGGCCGACATCAACAGCCAGGTGACGTTCAACGGCGGCAGCATCACCACGCGCGGGAGCCAGATCGCCACGGCGGCGAATCCGCATGCGATGACCGCGCGCAATCCCGGCGGTCGGCTGAGCGCGAGCGGCACCGTCGCCAACACGTTCGGCACCGTTGCCATCGGCGCGGTCGCGGACGACGGCGGCACTGCCTCGCTGACCGACGTCACCATCACGACGCAGGGCGATCGCGGTCTCGGGCTCTATTCGGTGGTCGAACAGAACGGCGCGCAGTTCGCGGCGACGTTGACCTCGCTGCGCGGCTCGATCGAAACCTCCGGATTGAACGCGCACGGCGCGGCGGCGCAGGCGCGCAACGACCTTCCCGGCCCGCTCGCGAGCCTCACCGTCACCGATGCGCGCATCACCACGCACGGCACCGGCGCGACCGGCTTGCGCGCCACGCTCGCCAACTACGGCAGCACGCCGAGCGGACGCGGCGAAGCGCGGGTGGTCGCCAACAACACGACGGTCCGTACTGAAGGCACACTTGCGCACGGTGCACTGTCGCGCGATGCACCGACGTCGGTGACGATCAACGGCGGATCGGTGCTTGCCACTGGGCAGAGCGCGCACGGTGCGGTCGCGGAGATCGGCGGTCGCATCGTCGGCGCCAGTACCAGCGTGCGCGCCAGTGGGACGACTGCCACGGGGTTGTTCGTCAGCGGAAATCCCGACGCGGTGTCGAGCGCGAGTTTCACCTCCAGCGACATCGCCAACGTCAGCGGCCCGACCATCGGCGTCGCCGGAAACGGCAGCGTCGCAATGACCGACTCCACCGCTGGTGGATCGGGCCAGTGGCTGCTGGTCGGCACGCAAGCCGACTTCCCGACGCTGCTTGGAAGTCCGCCGATCCTGGGGCCCGGCGACCCCACCGACGACGATGGCAATCCGCCGCCACCGTCCGGCCAGCCACCTGCACCGTCCGCACCGCCGATCGTTCCCGGACTGGCGGACATCACCCTGACGCGTTCCACCGTGACGGGTTCGGCGATCACCGCCGTCGGCAGCGTGTCCAACGTGACGATGGTGGATGCGCGGTGGAATCTCACCGGCAACTCCAACCTCACCACCCTGGTCAACGATCCCAGCCTGATCGATTTCTCGCCGCCGACCGCAGGCGTGTTCAAGACGCTTACCGTGGTGAATTACAGCGGCGACGGCACCATCGCGCTCAACACCGTGCTCGGCGACGACAGCTCACCTTCGGACATGCTCGTGGTGGATGGAGGCAACGCATCAGGGCCGGGCTTCCTCGCAATCAAGCCCGCAGGCGGCGCCGGTGCGGTGACGCTCGCCAATGGCATCCTCGTGGTCGACGCGATCAATGGCGCGACCACCACGCCGAATGCGTTCTCACTCAGCGGCCGCGTCGTCGGCGGGCCGTACGAGTACACGCTGCACCGCGCGAGCGTCGATGCCACTGCGCCGGAAAGCTGGTTCCTACGTTCGACCATCGACTGTTCAGGAGCCAGCGCCCCCGTCCCACCGTGCCCGCCGCCTCCGCCCACTCCGCCACCGCCGGAACCACCGACGCCGCCCGTACCACCGACGCCACCTGTCCCGAACTACCGCGCCGAAGTGTCGCTGTACACGGCGGCGATACCGACCGCGATCCACTACGGCCGTTCGCTGCTCGACACGCTGCACGAACGCGTTGGCGAACAGGAGCAGCTGCGCGGCCGTCGCGATCTCGATGAAGACGGACGCCTCGATGGCATGTGGGGTCGATTGATCTACGTCGACGGCGAACGCGACAGCTCGCGCGGCATCTACCGCGATGGCCCGAGCTACGACTACACACTGGGTGCGGTGCAGCTCGGCCACGACCTGTATCGCCATGAAGAGGCCGACGAGCATCGCGATCACGCAGGTCTCTATCTCGCGGTCGGCTACGCGGAAACAGAAGTGGATCACTACACCGGAACGCGCGCGGGCGACGATCGCGTCGATGCCTACACCATCGGCGGGTACTGGACCCGCTACGACGCCAAGGACGATCCGGAAGATCGCGAGGAGCCGTACGTCGATGCCGTGCTGCAGGCGACCTGGTACGAGGTCCGCGCCAATCCCGCCGTGGACCTGCCGCGCATGAAGACCGAAGGCTGGGGCTTCGCCGCTTCGCTCGAAGGCGGCTATCCCTTCGCGCTGGACAAGGGCTGGCTGCTGGAACCGCAGGGCCAGCTGATCTACCAGTGGTTCGATTTCGACGACACCTCCGACCTCGCCGCGACGGTGCGCTTCGACGACACCGATTCACTCGTCGGTCGCCTCAGCGCGCGTCTGTCGCGCGACTGGATCCACCACGACGATCCCGACTTCCCGCTGCAGAGCACCGGCTGGCTGCGCCTTGGCATCTGGCACGAGTTCAAGGGCGAGCCCGTCACCGAGATTTCCTCGGACCGGGGCTACATCCCGTTCGCCGCCGATCTTGGCGGCACGTGGTGGGAAGCCGAGCTGGCGCTGACCCGCGAGATCGACCGCAACGTGCTCTTCTACGGCAACGTCGGCTACTCGCAGGGCTTCGACGACGATCGCCGGTCGTGGGAAGGCAAGATCGGACTGCGTGCTGACTGGTGACCGCGTGGCGCGATGCAGGCGCCATGTGCAAGCGCCTGCATCGCTGCCGAATCACATCTTCCACTCCACGCCGACGTAGAACGAGCGCCCGTCGCCGGGAAGGAAGCTGGCCTGGTCGCGGCCCATCGCGTTGGCAACGACGTTGGTGCTCGAGATCCACCTGCGATCGGCAAGATTGCGCGCGTCCACGAACCACGACCAGTTCGATGCGATCGCGCCACCGACGCGCAGGCCCGCCAGCGTGTAGCCCGGTGCACTGAACGTGTTGGCGTGGTCGATGTAGTAGTCCTGCGGCACCCACTCGATGTTCGGCGCGACATACAGTGCATCGCCCGGCGACCAGCGCAGCGATGCACGCAGCTGCTGCGGTGGAACGCCGGCGAGTTCGTTGTCGCCGTAGACCGCGTCGTGGTCGAAGCGAAAGTCGTTCCACAGGTAGTTCGCCGACAGTGTCCACGCCGGCGCGAAGTGCCACGCCAGCCCAAGTTCGAGCCCCTGGTGGATCGTGCGATCCGCGTTCACCGTGCCGAGCGGATTGCCGTTTCCATCGGTCAGCGCGAGCAGCTCGCCATCGACACGCGCGCGATACAGCGCGACATCCAGCGACAGCGCGTCGCGCTGCACGCGCAGGCCGATCTCCGCGGTGGTCGCCTTCTGTTCGTCGACCTGGGTGACGCCGGGGCCTCCAGTGAGTTCGCCGAAGCTCGGCGGTTCAAGGCTGCGACTGATGTTGGCGAACAGCTGCGATGTCGGATCGATGAGATAGCGCACGCCGAGCTTCGGGCTGAAGCCGGTGTAATCGACGTCGAAGCTCTCGTCGCGACCGCCGGTGACGAACAGGTCGCGTGAGCGTCGCGTGGAACGCACGCCCTGCCCGCCCAGCGACAACGCCCACTGCGGATCGAGCCAGGTCTGGTTCTCGATGTAGGCCTTCGCATTGGTGGCGCGCTGTTCGAACGCGTTGGTGCGCGCACCCGCGCGACCGGCCACGTTGACGAAACGGTCGTCGTCGATCTCGCCACGCGCGTAGGCGACGCCCGCGATGAGCACGTTACGATGACCGGCGATTTCCGTTTCTCCACGCCAGCGCAGATCGACGCCGGTATCGCGCGAATCCTGTTCGAGCACCTGGTAGATCGGATGATGCAGCGACTTGTCGGCGTAGTACGCCGACAGCGTGAGCGTCTGCGCTTCGTCCGGTGCCCAGCCCAGTTTCGCGCCGATGCGGTCGAGGCGGAAATCGCGGCGCTGGTCGAGCGCGACGTTGCCCGCGCTGGCGGCGCGTGGATCGGTGCGCGACTGCGCCAGCGTCAGGTTGCCCGGCAGTTCTGAATTCGTTTCGACGTGCGTGAGGTACACGCGCCCGTCGAGCGTGTCGCCGAAACGGTATCCGGCGTTGCCGGAGAGCCGGTACGTCTCCTGCTTCGCATGCTCGCGATAGCCGTCCTGCTGGAAGCCGGTGACGCTCAGGAAGCCGTCCGCATCGTTCGTGGCGCCGGCCAACGCGACCTGTTCGCGGCGGTAGCCGAAGCTGCCGCCTTCCACGCGTGCGTCGATCGGCGCGGCGTCATGACCGTTGGGCGAAACGAAGTTGATCGCGCCGCCGAGCGTCGCCGCGCCGTATTCGAGCGCGTTCGCGCCGCGCCACACTTCGATGTAGCGCGCGGCGAGCGGTTCGATCGCCTGCATGTCGAATGCGCCATCGGCGAGATTGAGCGGGCTGCCGTCCTGCAGCACTTCCAGGCCGCGTCCGTGGAAGGTGCGCTGCAGACCCGAGCCGCGGATCGACACGCGCGCCTCTTCCGCGCCGAAGCGCGATTGCACGAACACGCCGGGCGCGAAGCCGAGCGCATCGGTCAGCGTGGAAACGCGGCCGGCGCGATACGCATCGCCATCGATGAGCGCGGTGCCACCGGCGCGTTCGTCGAGGCGTTCGCGTGCCTGTTCGATGCGCGGCGCGGTGGTGAGGTCGGGACGCACGCCGCGCACTTCGACTGCGTCGAGCGTGGTGGCGGGCAGCGCCGGCGCGGCGAACGCCGGGCACGAGGAAACGAGGACCGTGGCAACGGCCACGGCCAGTCGCGACGCACGCGGCATCGCGATCGGGAGGATCGACATTGGAGAACTCCGAAAGCAGTGGATGCGCGCGACGATGCGTCGCACGCAGGATCGGGAATCAGGCTTTCAGAGCGCGATCGGCGGGCCGCGCGAACCCAGTCCGGAGGGATACGCGAACGTGCGCGGCGCGAACAGCCGCCACGGTATCGGCGCGAGGTGCGAGGCGACCGGCACGCCGAACAGCACGTACAGCACCAGCACGGCCATGCCGCCGAGGATCGGACAGTAGGCGCAATCCTCGCCGGCCAGCATGCTGCCGGCTGGCGACTTCGGTGCAGGCGGATCGATTGGAGTCGCGTCGCCCGGCGCGATCTTCACCAGCTTCAGGCCGGCCATCGTGCACATCTGCGCCCACACGCCACTCGCGTCGGGAGACGCGGCATCCAGCACGCGCCCGACCGTCGGCAACGCCAGCAGGAGCAGCATGGCGACGAGCGCCAGCTGGTTCATGGTGCGCTGGAGGGCGGGAGGCAGGAGCATGCGGCGCGCATTCTAGCCGATGGAGTTCCGCTCCCCCTATGGCTCCTCCCTCTCCCCTTGCGGCGATCGCAGGGAGTGCAGGGCTGAGAGGGACAGGCTCGCAAAGCGAGCCGGGGAGAGGGGTGCAGAGCGCTTCGCGCCTACCCCTCTTCCGGCGCTTCGCGCCACCTTCTCCCGCAAGGGGAGAAGGGAAGAACACAGGGCCACCTCCCGCAATGGGAGAAGGGAACAAGAACTACTTCCGCGGTCGCGACAACACCGGCTGCGCGATCGGCAGCACCACGCGGAACGTGCTGCCCGCGCCGGGACGACTGCTCACATCGATGCGACCGTGGTGCTTGGCGACGATGCGGTATGCGATGGCGAGACCGAGTCCGGTGCCGCGACCGATCGGCTTGGTCGTGTAGAACGGATCGAAGATGCGCGCCTGCACTTCCTCGGGAATGCCGACGCCGTCGTCGCCGACGCTCACCCACACCTCGTCGCCTTCGGTGCCCATCGCCAGCGTGATCAGGCCGCGGTCGGCGATGGCCTGGCCGGCGTTGATCAGCAGGTTCATGAAGACCTGGTTGATCTCCGACAGGTAGCACTCCACCAGCGGCACTTCGTCGTAGTGCTTGTCGATGCGCGCCTTGTACTTCAGGTCGTTCCACACGATGTTGAGCGTGGATTCCAGGCCCTTGCGCAGGTCCGACGGGCGCATCGGCTCGTCGCGCTCGACGTGCGAGAACTCCTTGAGGTCCTGCACGATCTTGGTCACGCGCTCGATGCCCTCGCGCGATTCCTCCAGCAACTTGGGCAGGTCGCCGACGATGAAGTCCACGTCCAGACGGTCGCGCAGCTTGCGCAGCAGTGGGCGGCTGACGGTGGGTTCGTCGGACTGCAGCGCGGTGTTGTAGCCGTCGAGCAGCGCGAGCAGCGCGCCGACGTATTCCTGCAACGTGCCCAGGTTGGAGTGCACGTAGCCGATCGGATTGTTGATCTCGTGCGCGACGCCGGCCGCGAGCTGGCCGATCGAGGCCATCTTCTCCGACTGCAGCAGTTGTTCCTGCGCACTGGCGAGGCGGTCGTAGGTGGATTGCAGTTCGTCGTGGCGGCGACGCAGTTCGCCCTCGCGCGCAGAGCGCACGGAGATGTCGCTCATCACCGCGAAGCGGCGGCAGCGGCCGCGATCGCGTCCGGCGAACGCCTTGATCTCGAGGACCAGTCCGGGCTGCGTGGTCGGCGCTTCGCCGATCCAGCGGCCGTCGCGCACCGCGATCTGCCAGCCCTGTTCGGGAACATAGGACAGCAGCATCGCCGGATCGGGATGCACTTCGTTCGGGTGCAGGCGCATGGCCAGCACGCGCGCGGCGTCGTTGCTGTGGAGCAGTTTGCCGTCGCCGTCGAGCAGGAACACGGCGAGGTCGGACATCGCGACCGCCCAGAGCATGTCTTCGCTCCAGGTGGTGCTATCCAGCGCGTCGCCCAGTTCGTTCATCCGACTCCGAGACAGCGCGCCTGCGGTTTGGCGCCCGACTGTCCCGAGGCATCGTACACGGTGTCCGCGTCGACCCGACCGAGGTGGCGCAGCGACCAGTTCACTTCGCGGCGGCGGCGCGCCAGCAGGGCGCCGTTGGCCTGGTTGAGCTCGCTCAGGGCAAGCACCCGGGGCGCTTCGTTCGCGCCGACCTGCGACGCTTCGGCCTGCCGCAATGCGACGAGCTTGGCCTGGGTCGAGCCCAGCAGCGCGTCGACGTCGTGCTCGAGCAGCGCGCGACGCTCCTCGTGCAGCGCGCGTTCGAGCGCATCCAGCGGGTGCAGGTCGCCGGTCACGTGGGCGGTCACTTGGACAGCGCGTTCTCGAGCGAGAGCATGCGGTCGGCGATCGCCTGCGGGTCGACGCGGTAGCTGCCATCGGCGATGGCGGCGCGCACGGCGTTGACCTTGGCGACGTCGATGCCGGCCGGGGCCGCGCCGAGCTCGCGCTCCAGCGCCTGCAGGCCGGTGGCGTCACCGGTCAGGCGCATCTGGTCTGCCGCCGCGGTCGCACCGACCGGCTGGCCGCGTTCGGCACCGGAGCGGGACTGCACGGACGAGCTGGCCGCGGCGTCGATCTGACGCAGCGCGGGCGACATGGCACCGTCGATCTTGTGGGTCATGACTGACTCCTGGAAAACGTGTTCGAACTGAGTAACGGCCGCCCGTGGGCAGACTTGAGGGGAAAACCTGACAGGGTTGCAGAGGCCGTCACAGATTGACCTCAACGACCCCGGGGCCGACCAGCCGACCCCGGATGATACGGCGCGATCCGGTGTTCTCGACCGAGACCGTCGAGCCCATCCGGGCCGGCCCGAGGGCGCGACCACCCATGCGCACCTCCATCCCGCCGGCGCGCGAGACCAGGGTGACCGGGTCGCCGCGACGCAAGGCCGCCTCGTCGCCCAGATCGTCCGCGGTCAGCACCGCGCCGGCCGGCTTGGCCTTGCGCAGACGCCGACCGAGGGCCGCAGCCGGATCGGCCACGACCGGTCCGGCCTCCTGCCCGAGTTCGCGCCGCTGCACCGCGAGGTGCTCCGGCCCGATCGGCTCGTCGCTGCGCACCGGCCTGGCGAGTACGACCACGTCGGCTTCCCGACGCACCCGCACCGGCACATAGACCTGCCATCCCGGATTGTCGGCACAGCGCACCGCGACTGAAGTCGCTCCGGCGACGGTGGCCGCCAGCGGCTGCCCGCACGCGGGCATGCGCAGCTGCGAATCCACCGATGCGTCGACTTGTCCGGCCGCACCCATCGCAGCGATCGCGGCAGTGCGGATCGAATCGGGCGACTGGAACGCCCCCGCCTGCAGCAGCGACGGCGTCAATGCCAGCAAGGCGATGAGGATGGCGCGCACGAGGGGCTCCGAAGAGGGTTCGCTGCGTGCCTGCAGGATTTGTGCCGTGGCGCGGATGGGCGTTGCGAATGCGGGTGCTGCGGGCGCAGGCGCCCCTCTTCCGCCCTTCGGGCACCTTCTCCCGCGAGGGGAGAAGGAAATGCAAAAGCAGGGCACAGCAACAGCAACAGCGAGAAACAGCAACAGCGAGCAACAGCAACAGCAGCAACAGCGTCCTCGTGTCCCTCTCCCCTTGCGGGAGAGGGACAGGCCGCCGCAGGCGGCCAGGGAGAGGGGTGCAGCCTCAAGTCCCGCCCCGCCCGGCCGACAACCTGCGCATGAGTCAGGACCTGCTCGACCGCATCGACCAACGCACCCGCCTGGCCGGCCACAACCGCCTGGCGCTGCTCCTGTTCCGCCTCGGCTCGCGTCAGCTTTTTGGCGTGAACGTCTTCAAGGTGCAGGAAGTCCTGCCGCGCCCGCCGCTGTTCACCCTGCCGCAGCTGCCCGCCGCGTTCAGCGGTGCGGCCGACGTGCGCGGTCGCAGTATCCCGGTGCTGGATCTGGCCCGCGCCATCGGCCACGGCACACCGGACTCGGCCGAGCCCCGCTACCTGGTGGTGACCGAGTTCAACCGCTCCGTGCAGGGCTTCCTGGTCTCGGCGGTGGACCGGATCGTCAACATCGCGGTCGAGGACATCCATCCGCCGCCGGAACACGGCGCCGAACAGCACTACCTCACCGGCGTCACCCGCCACCACGGCGAGCTGATCCAGCTGATCGACGTGGAAAGCGTGCTGGCCGAATCCGCACCGCGCGCCAGCGACGCCGATCGCATCGCCCCGCTCGCCGCGTCCAACCCCGCCGCCCCGCGCGAGGTGCTGGTGGTGGACGACTCGCGCGTGGCGCGCAACCAGATCCGCCTGGTGCTGGAACACCTGGGCCTGGGATCCACCCTCCTCTCGGACGGCCGCCAGGCGCTGGAGCACCTGCAACAGCTGGTCCAGAGCGGGTTCAACCCGAACGAGCGCTACGCGATGGTCATCTCCGACATCGAGATGCCGGCGATGGACGGCTACACCCTGACGACGGAAATCCGGCGCGACCCGGCCCTGCGCGGGCTGTTCGTGCTGTTGCACACCTCGCTGTCGGGCGTGTTCAACCAGGCGATGGTCGAGCGCGTGGGCGCGGACGACTTCGTGCCCAAGTACTCCGAACACGAGCTGGCGCAGCGCGTGACGGCGCGGGTGAACTCGCTGTCGTAGGCACAGGTAACGCTCTGTCGTCATCCCCGCGAAGGCGGGGATCCAACCGTCAGAGCTCGCAGGTTCTCCGGCAGGGCTGATGCAGCGGTCCGCTGGATTCCCGCCTTCGCGGGAATGACGGCAGGGCCTGGCCCCACGATTTCCGCGCTCTGGCACGCCGCTTGCCTCTCCCCCGGGTGAACCCGACCCCGGAGGCGTCATGTCCGACTTCCTTGGCATCCACGGCACTGCGCTGGCCCTGCGCGAGCAGCGGCTGCAACTGCTGTCGGCCAACATGGCCAACGCCGACACGCCCGGCTTCCAGGCGCAGGACCTGGACTTCACCTCGGCCCTGCAGGCCGCGCTGCAGCCCAACGCCGCGGCCGGCGACGCCATCGATGGCGCCGTGCAGGGCGCGCGTTTCGCCCGTCCGTCCAGCCAGCCCAGCCTCGACGGCAACACCGTCGACGGTGAGCGCGAGCACGCGCTGTTCGCGCAGGCGGCGCTGGAGTACCGCGCCTCGCTGAACTTCGTCGAATCCAAGGTCCGCACGATGCTGACCGCGATCACCGGCCAGTAAAGGAGATCGCGCGCATGAGCAACCTGCCCATCTTCGACGTCGCCGGTTCGGCGATGAACGCGCAGTCGGTGCGACTGAGCACCATCGCTTCCAACCTCGCCAACGCCGATTCGGTGTCGGGCAATCCCGACGACGTGTTCCGCGCCAAGCAGCCGGTGTTCCGCGCAGAAGGCGTGCCGGGCGATCCGTCGCTCGCCGGCGTCAACGTGGTGGAGGTGCGCGAGAGCGACGCCGCGCCGCTCAAGCGCTACGAACCCGGCCATCCGCTCGCCGACGCGCAGGGCTACGTGTACGCGCCCGCGGTGGACCCGGTCGCGCAGATGGTCGATCTCATTTCCGCCTCGCGCAGCTACCAGGCCAACGTCGAGGTCTTCAACAGCGCCAAGGAGCTGGCGCTGGCCACGCTGAACATGGGCCGCTGACGGGCTCGATCGACAAGGACACCCTCATGAGCACCATCGCCTCCGACATCTACGCCAACCTCGGCGGACAGGCCGCGAGTTCGAGCAAGAAGAAGGAAGAGTCGCTCGGCCAGGCCGATTTCCTGCGCCTGATGACCGAACAGCTGCAGCACCAGGATCCGTTGAACCCGATGCAGAACAGCGAGTTCCTCGGCCAGCTCGCGCAGTTCTCCACGGTGCAGGGCATCCAGGGCCTGCAGGCTTCGATGGACGGCTACACCAACTCGCTGGCGACCGACCAGATGCTGCGCGGCGCGGCGCTGGTCGGACGCAACGTGCTGGTGCCGTCGGCCAAGATGTCGCTGGGCGCCGAAAACGGCGTCAAGGGCGTGGTCGCCGCGCCGGACTCGGGCACCGTCACCTTCGAAGTCACCGACGCCAACGGCCAGCGTGTGCGTCAGTTCACCGTGCAGGCCGACAAGGCCGGCGAAGTGTCGTTCGAATGGGACGGCAAGAACGACGCGGGCGAACGCCTGCCCGCCGGCACCTATGGCGTCACCGCGACGCACGGCACCGGCGAAAGCAAGAAGTCCCTGAGCACCTACGTCGAGTCGCGCGTACAGAGCGTCACGGTCGGCAGCGATGGCGTGTTCCTCGACCTGCCCGGCCTGGGCACCGCCCCGCTCGACTACGTGCTGCGCATCAGCTGACGCCGTCCCTCTCGCCCCGCCTTCTTCCTCGCAGGGAGAGGGAATCCTCCTTCCGGAGATCACCATGAGCTTCAACACCTCGCTGTCCGGCATCAACGCGGCCAACGCCGACCTCAACGTCACCGCGAACAACATCGCCAACGTCAACACCGTCGGCTTCAAGGAATCGCGCGCCGAGTTCGCCGACCTGTTCGCCTCCACCGCCTACGGCCTGTCGCGCAACGCGATCGGTTCGGGCGTGAAGCTGAGCAACGTCGCGCAGCAGTTCTCGCAGGGTAATTTCGACACGACCGGCCGCGGCCTCGACGTCGCCATCGACGGCGAAGGCTTCTTCGTCCTCAACGACAACGGCGCGCGCGTGTACTCGCGCGCGGGCAACTTCCAGCCCGATCCGAACGGCTTCATCGGCACGCCCGACGGCAAGCGCCTGCAGGTGTTCGCGCCCAACGCCAACGGCAACGGCTTCGACGTCGGTCGCCTGACCGACCTGCAGCTGCTCACCACGACCAGCCCGCCGCAGGCGTCGACCAACGTCGACATGCAGGTCACCCTGCCCGGCAACGCGGCGGCGCCGACCGTCGTGCCGTTCGATCCGACCGACACCAACACCTACAACCACTCCACGGGCGGCGCGACCGTGTACGACTCGCTCGGCGTCGCGCACGTGCAGACCTCGTACTTCGTGAAGACCGCCAACGCCAACGAGTGGCAGGTCCACAACTACATCGACGGCACTGCCGTCGGCGCACCGACCACGCTGCAGTTCTCGCCCGCGGGCGCGCTGCTGACGCCGGCCAACGGCCAGATCACGATGGCCCCTTTCACGCCGACCACCGGTGCCGGCGTCATGAACCTGACGCTCAGCCTGTCGGGCTCGGCGCAGTATGGATCGGCCTTCGCGCTGCGCGAGATCAACCCGGACGGTTACCCCGCGGGCAAGCTCAACGAGATCGACATCGATCCCACCGGCGTGGTGTTCGCGCGTTTCTCCAACGGCGCCGACGTGCCGCTGGGCCAGATCGCGCTGAGCACGTTCACCAATCCGCAGGGCCTGCAGCCGCAGGGCAACAACACGTGGGCCGAGACGTATTCCTCGGGTGAGCCGCGCACCGGTGCGCCGGACACGGCGGACTTCGGCATCCTGCAGTCGGGCTCGCTGGAAGCGTCCAACGTCGATTTGACCGAACAGCTGGTCAACATGATCACCGCGCAGCGCAACTTCCAGGCGAACGCGCAGATGATCTCGACGCAGGACCAGATCACCCAGACCATCATCAACATCCGCTGACGCGCGGCTGACGGACGAGCGACATGACCGACCGCGCGCTGTACATCGCGATGACCGGCGCCAGCGCGTCGCTGAAGACGCAGGCATCGGTCTCGCACAACCTCGCCAATGCCGACACGGTGGGCTTCCAGGCCACGCTCGGCGGCACCGCCGCCGCGCCGATCACCGGCCCCGGCCACGCTTCGCGCGTGGCCGCCGCGGCGCAGACCTTCGGCGTGAGCGGTGCGCACGGCGGCATCGTCAACACCGGTGGCACGCTCGACGTGGCACTGCAATCCGACCGCTGGCTGGCGGTGCAGGATTCGCAGGGCGGCGTCGCCTACACGCGCGCCGGCAACCTGCAGATGACCGCCAACGGCCTGCTCACCAGCAACGGCCGTCCGGTGATCGGTGCCGACGGTGCGCCGCTGACCGTGCCGCCGCACCAGTCGCTCGACATCGCCAGCGACGGCACGATCTCGATCGTGCCGCAGGGCCAGCCGGCTTCCACCATCGCCGAAGCCGGACGCCTGCGCGTGGTCGAAGCGCGCACCGCCGACATGGTGCGCGGCGACGACGGCCTGATGCGTCCCGCCAACGGCCAGCCGCCCGCGCCGGCGGCCGGCGAATCGCTGGTGACCGGTGCGCTGGAGAACAGCAACGTCGAGGCGACCTCGATGCTGGTGCAGATGATCCAGACCGCGCGCGCCTTCGAAATGCAGGTACGCGTCTTGCAGAGCGTGGACGAGAACGCGCGCAGCGCCAATTCGCTGCTGTCGTCGCGTTGAGATGAACCGCCGCCGTAGCCCGGGTAAGCGCAGCGCACCCGGGATCACCGCCCAACCCGGGTGCGGCCTTCGGCCTTACCCGGGCTACTGAACCCAGAGGAACACCGCCATGACCCAGGCTTTGTGGATCGCCAAGACCGGCCTCGACGCGCAGCAGACGCGCATGGCGGTGATTTCCAACAACCTCGCCAACACCAACACCACCGGCTTCAAGCGCGACCGTGCCGAGTTCCAGGACCTGCTGTACCAGACCGTGCGCCAGCCCGGCGGTGCGAGTTCGGAACAGACCCAGTTGCCGACCGGCCTGTCCACGGGCACCGGTGTGCGAGTGGCGGCGACCGCGAAGGAGTTCTCGCAGGGCAGCCTCGCCGTCACCGGCGGCGCGCTCGACGTGGGCATCGACGGCCGTGGCTTCTTCGAAGTGCTGATGCCCGACGGCAGCACCGCCTACACGCGCGACGGCAGCTTCAAGCGCAGCCCGCAGGGCGAGCTGGTCACCAGTTCCGGTTATCCCGTGCAGCCGGGCATCCAGTTCCCCGAAGGCACGCAGAGCGTGACCATCTCTCCCGACGGCACGGTGACGGTGAAGCTGCAGGGTCAGGCCGAGGACGTGCAGGTCGGCGCGTTGACGCTGGCCGACTTCGTCAATCCCGCCGGCCTGCAGGCCAAGGGCGGCAACCTTTACGTCGAGACCGGCGCCAGTGGCCCGGCGCAGACCGGCGCGCCCGGCACCAACGGCGTCGGCATGCTCGCGCAGGGCCAGCTGGAAGGTTCCAACGTCAACGTCGTCGAGGAGCTGGTGTCGATGATCGAGACGCAGCGCGCGTACGAAACCAACGCCAAGGCGATCTCGACCACCGACTCGATGCTCGGCTTCCTCAACAACAACCTGTGAGGACGGCGGTGAACACCTTCCTTCGCCTGCTCCCCGCTGTCGCCATGCTGGGCCTGGCCGGCTGTGCCGCCGTGGTCGGCGACGTGCGTCCGTTCGCGCCGATGTCCGCGCCCGCGATCGCGGTCGCCGCGCCGTCCGTGCCGGCCAGCGAAGGCGCGATCTATCCCGGCTCGCGTGCGTTGCGCCTGTTCGAGGACAACAAGGCGCGCGGCGTCGGCGACCTGGTCACCATCGTGCTGGTCGAGAACACCAGCGCGCGGGCCCAGGCCAACACCGCGGTGAGCAAGGATTCGACCATCGACATGGCCGCGCCGACCATCGCCGGCGTGCCGATCACCTACAAGGGCAATCCGATCCTGCAGGCTTCGGCCGAGGGTTCGCGCGAGTTCCAGGGTGCGGGCAACAGCACCCAGAGCAACCGCCTCAGCGGATCGGTGACCGCCACCGTCGTGCAGGACCTGGGCAACGGCAACCTGCTGGTGCGCGGCGAGAAGCAGGTGCGCCTGAACCAGGGCGACGAGCTGATCCAGGTTCAAGGAATCGTCCGCACCGCCGATATCGGTCCCGACAACCGGATTTCGTCCGACCGTGTTGGCGACGCGCGCATCGTCTATGGCGGGCGCGGGACGCTGGCACGTTCCAACGCGATGGGCTGGCTGGGCCGCTTCTTCAACTCCGCCGTCTATCCCTATTGAGGTCTGTCGTGGATCGCATCGCACGCACAATCCGCACTGCCCTCGCATCGCCTTCCCGGTCCACGCCGGGATCCAGGCCGTCGCTGCCGTACGTCGCCGCGAGTCTTCGTCCGGCGCGCACCTGGATTCCGGCTTTCTTTTCCTTCGCGCTGCTGGCCTTCGCCGCGGCGATGCCCGCCCACGCCGAGCGCATCAAGGACCTCGCGCAGGTCGCCGGCGTGCGCGGCAATCCGCTGATCGGCTACGGCCTGGTGGTCGGACTGGACGGCAGCGGCGACCGCACCAGCCAGACGCCGTTCACCGTGCAGAGCCTGAAGACCATGCTCGACCAGCTCGGCGTCAGCATTCCGCCGGGCGTGAATCCGCAGCTGAAGAACGTCGCCGCGGTCGCGATCCACGCCGAACTTCCGCCGTTCGCCAAGCCGGGCCAGCCGATCGACGTCACCGTGTCCTCGATCGGCAACGCCGGTTCGCTGCGCGGCGGCAGCCTGTTGATGGCACCGCTGCGCGGCGCCGACGGCGAGATCTACGCGATCGCGCAGGGCAGCCTCGTGGTGTCGGGCTTCGGTGCGTCGGGTCGCGACGGCTCGCGCATCTCGGTCAACGCGCCCAACGGCGGCCGCATCCCCAATGGCGCCATCGTCGAACGCGCGGTCGCCGGTGCGCCGCCGTCGGGCGTCGTCACGCTCAACCTGCACGAAGCCGACTTCACCACCGCCGCGCGCATCGTCGATGCGGTCAACGACGCGTTCGGCAACGGCCGCGCGCGCGCCGTCGACGCGGTGACCATCGACGTGATGCCGCCGGCCGACGGCGACCGCGTCGGATTCCTGGCGCGGCTGGAATCGCTGGACATCAGCCCGGGCGCGGCCGCGTCCAAGGTGATCGTCAATTCGCGCACCGGCACCGTGGTGATGGGCGGCCAGGTCAGCGTGCTGCCGGCCGCGGTCTCGCACGGTTCGCTCACGGTGTCGATCACCGAAGCCGTCCAGGTCAGCCAGCCCAACGAATTCGGCCGCGGCAATACCGTGGTCACGCCGCAGTCGAGCGTGGAAGCGAACCAGGAGGGCGGCCGCATGTTCCTGTTCCAGGGCGGCACCTCGCTGGAGCAGATCGTGCGCGCGGTGAACGCAGTCGGCGCCGCGCCGGGCGACATCGTCGCGATCCTGGAAGCGCTCAAGCGCGCCGGCGCGTTGCGGGCGGAGCTGGAGGTCATCTGATTCGACCACACACCAAATGCGCAATACGTAGCCCGGGTAAGCGAAGCGCACCCGGGTTCTTTGCGTTTCAGGCGCCCCACCCCGGGTGCGGCTTCGCCTTACCCGGGCTACGCCGTTCGCAGGCACGCGTCTTGCCTTGACCCCCCCATGCGCCTGCCCGCCTCCGCCACCGACCTGCCCCTGACGACGACGGCCGCCCCGCGCGCCGATCGCTCGCGCCTGGAGCATGCCGCGCAGCAGCTGGAGGCGCAGTTCGCGCAGATGCTGGTCAAGTCGATGCGCAGCGCCAGCTTCGGCGACCCGCTGATGGGCGACAACAGCACCTACCGCGACATGTACGACCAGCAGCTCTCGCGCGAACTCGCCAAGGGTCGCGGGCTGGGCCTGGCACCGATGATCGTGCGCCAGCTCGAACGCAGCAGCGGTGCGGGCGGCACCACTATCCCGGTCGCACCGGCCGGCGGCTTTCCGCTCGACGGCACCGGCGCTGCAACGACGTCGATCCCGCTCGCGCGCAGCAGCGACGGCGTGTCGATGCCGGCGATGGCGATGCCGGTCGCACCGCGCATGGACACCACGCCGGTCGAATGCGATCCGGACGCACCGCTGGACTGCAGCAGTCCGGAGGCGTTCGTGCGTTCGGTGTGGCCGCATGCGCAGCGCACCGCGCAGGAGCTGGGCGTCTCGCCCAAGGCGCTGGTCGCGCAGGCCGCGCTCGAAACCGGCTGGGGCCGGCGCCTGGCGAAGGAAGGCAGCGCCAGTTCGCACAACCTGTTCGGCATCAAGGCCGGCTCACGCTGGAAGGGCGAAAGCGTCAACGCCGCCACGCACGAATACAGCAACGGCGAACGCCGCAGCGAACGCGCCGACTTCCGCGCCTACGGCACGGTCGGCGAAAGCTTCTCCGACTACGCGCGCCTGCTCGACAACCCGCGCTACGCGCAGGCGCGCGCGGCCGGACACGACACCCGGCGTTTCGCCCAGGCGCTGCAGAGCGCCGGCTACGCAACCGACCCCGCCTACGCCGCGAAGATCAATGCGATCGCGGAAGGCGCCACGCTCAACCGTGCCCTCGCCGCGCTCGACGGCGGCACGACCCGAGGCTGATCATGGCGAACGTACTTTCCACCGGTTCCGGCGCACTCATCGCCTTCCAGCGCGCGCTCGCGACCGTGAGCCACAACGTCGCCAACGTCGCGACCGAAGGCTACTCGCGCCAACGCGTCGAACTGGCCACGCGCCATCCCACCGACATGGGGTATGGCTGGGTCGGCAACGGCGTGCAGGTTGCCGACGTGCGCCGCATCGCCGACGACCTGGCGACGTCGCGCCTGCTCGACAGCGGCGGCGAACTATCGCGCCTGCAGCAGTTGTCGGCGATGGCCTCGCGCGTGGACAGCCTGATGTCCGACAAGGCGACCGGCCTGTCGGGCGTGTGGTCCAACTTCTTCGACGCGACCACCGGCCTGAGCAGCAACGCGTCGTCTTCCGCCGCGCGCCAGGAAGTGCTCGCCGATGCGCGCGCGTTGACCAACCGCTTCAACCAGCTCAACTCGCAGCTCGATTCGCTCGGCAACGAGGTCAACAGCGGCCTGCGCGCGAGTGCGGAGGAAGTGAACCGCCTCGGCGCGGAAATCGCGCGGCTCAACGGCGAGATCTCCTCCAACCCGAACAACGTGTCCAACGACCTGCTCGACCAGCGCGACCGCCTGGTGTCGGAACTGGTCGGCCACACCGGGGGCACCGCGGTCGCGCAGAAGGACGGCGCGCTCAACGTCTTCACCGCGGGCGGACAGGCGCTGGTGGTCGGCAACACCTCGTCGAAGCTGACCACCATCACCGATCCGTTCCAGCCCGAGCGCCTGCAGCTCGCGCTCGACGCGAACGGCCAGCAGATCCGCCTCAACGAGTCCTCGCTCGGCGGCAAGATCGGCGGCCTGATGGATTTCCGCAGCGACGTGCTCGATCCGGCGCAGGCCGAACTGGGGCGCATCGCGGTCGGACTGGCGGAGACGTTCAACCAGCAGCACCGCGCCGGCATGGACCTCAACGGCCAGATGGGCACGGACTTCTTCTCGCTGCCCGCGCCACGCGCCACCGGCCACGCCGCCAACACCGGCACCGGCACGCTCACCGCGAGCGTGGGCGATCTGTCCAAGCTCGACGCGCAGAACGTGGTGCTGAAGTTCGACGGCACCGCGTGGAGCGCGACGCGCGCCGACACCGGCGCGGCGGTGCCGCTCACCGGCACCGGCACCGCGGCCGATCCGCTGACGATCGGCGGCGTGGAACTCGTCGTCGGCGGTACGCCGGCCGGCGGCGACCGCTTCCTGCTGCAGCCCACCGCGGGCGCGGCCGGCGGCATCAAGGTCGCGATCGACGATCCCAACCGCATCGCCGCGGCGACGCCGGTGAAGGCGCAGACGGACATCGGCAACATCGGCAACGGCAAGGTCAGCGGCATCAAGGTCACCGATCCGACCAACGCCAACCTGCTCACGCCGGCCGACATCGAGTTCATCGACGGCACGCAGTACACCGTCAACGGCGCCGGTCCCTACACCTACACGCCGGGACAACCGATCGCCGCGAACGGCTGGAGCCTCACCCTCGACGGCGTGCCGTCCGCGGGCGACAACTTCCGCGTCGGCAGCACGGGCGCCGGTTCCAGCGACAACGGCAACGCATTGTTGCTGAGCAACCTCGACGACGCGAAAGCGCTCAACAGCGGCACGGTGTCGCTCAACGGCGCGATCGGCGGCCTGACCACGATGGTCGGTTCGTCCGCGCGCCAGGCCGACTACGCCGCCGACGCGCAGAAGATCCTGCACGACCAGGCACAGTCCGCGCGCGACGCGATCTCCGGCGTCAACATCGACGAAGAGGCGGCCAACCTCATCCGCTTCCAGCAGGCCTACCAGGCCGCGGCGCAGGTGATCTCCACCGCCGACAGCATGTTCCAGTCCCTGATCAGTGCGGTGAGCCGATGACCAACACGCGCATCTCCACCGGCGGCGTCTACATGCAGTCGCTGAGCACCATGCTGGCCAAGCAGGCCAGCCTGGCGCACACGCAGCAGCAGCTCGCCTCGGGCCAGCGGCTGATCACCGCCAAGGACGATCCGGTCGCCGCCGGCACCGCGGTGTCGCTCGATCGCGCCAGCGCTGAACTGGAACGCTTCGGCGAGAACGCGAACCTGCTCGGCAACCGGCTCAACCTGCAGGAAAGCGTGCTCGCGCAGGCCGGCGATCGACTGGCGCGCGTGCGCGAACTCACCATCCAGGCCAACAACGCGAGCCTGTCGAGCGACGACAAGAAGGCGATCACCGCGGAACTGAAGGTGATCCGCGAGGAACTCATCGGCCTGGCCAACAGCCAGGACGGCAACGGCCGCTACCTGTTCGGCGGCACCGCCGACGACCATGCGCCGTTCGTGGTGAGCGCCGGCAATGTCGGTTACACGGGCGACCAGACGCAACGCAAAGTCGAGATCGCACCGGACCACTTCGTCTCCGACACGATCCCGGGCAGCGAGCTGTTCATGCGCGTGCGCAGCGGCGACGGTCGCGTCGATGGCCGCGCCGCCACGGGCAACACCGGCAGCGGCGTGCTGATGGAATTCGGCATGGACCCCAACTCCGGCTGGAACGGCCAGAGTTACAGCGTGGTGTTCACCGCGCCCGATGCGTACGAACTCCGCAACGCCGCCGGTGCCGTCGTCGGTACGGGCACCTACGCCAGCGGCGAAGGCATCAGCGTCGGCGGCCTCAACCTGCGCATCGACGGTGCGCCCGCGGCCGGCGACAGTTTCAGCGTCGGCCCGGCCGGCACGCAGGACGTATTCGGCATGCTCGGCGACCTGGTGTCGGCGCTGGAACTTCCCGACGACACGCCGCAGCAGCGCGCGGCGCAGCAGAACGCGTTGCAGGCATCGCTGCGCAACGCCGCCACCGCGCAGGACCATTTCATCGACGGCCGCGCCACCGGCGGTGCGCAGCTGGCTGCGATGGACAGCGCCGCCGAATTGCGCGAAGCGCAGTCGGTTACGCTGGAGACCACGCTGTCGAGCATCCGCGACCTGGACTACGCCGAGGCGATCACCCGCTTCACCCTCGAGAACACCGCGCTCCAGGCCGCGCAGCAGGCCTTCATGCGCACGCAGTCCAGTTCGCTGTTCGATCTGTTGTAACCGGGACCGGCGATCCGGCGCGGGGCGCTTGCGCTGTCCGCCGGATCACGATTCCGGAACCCGGATCACAAGACTTGTCAACCGGAGGCTAAAGGTTTCACCAGGGACGCCGCTATCTAGGTCAGCAGCGGCAAGGGCCGGCAACACCGACCAACCACTGCGGCATTGCCGGCCGGCGAACCGCTTCGCCGGTGCCCTAACCGAAACCTACGGAGAATCACCATGGCACAAGTCATCAACAGCAACGTGATGTCGCTCAATGCCCAGCGCAACCTGGGCACCAGCAGCGCCAGCCTCGGCACCACGATCCAGCGCCTGTCGTCGGGTCTGCGCATCAACAGCGCGAAGGACGACGCGGCCGGCCTGGCCATCTCGGAGCGCTTCAGCACCCAGATCCGCGGCCTCGACGTCGCCGTGCGCAACGCCAACGACGGCATCTCGCTGGCCCAGTCGGCCGAAGGCGCGATGGTCGAAATCGGCAACAACCTGCAGCGTATCCGCGAGCTGTCGGTGCAGTCGGCCAACGCCACCAACTCGCAGTCCG
This sequence comes from Lysobacter panacisoli, assembly GCF_009765165.1. NCBI lineage: Bacteria > Pseudomonadati > Pseudomonadota > Gammaproteobacteria > Lysobacterales > Lysobacteraceae > Lysobacter > Lysobacter panacisoli. The sequence continues at coordinate 2,191,512 of NZ_VLNU01000001.1, read as the reverse complement.
ACCGTGACGCGCTGAACGCCGAAGTCACGCAGCTGGTCTCGGAAATCGACCGCGTCGCCAACCAGACCAACTTCAACGGCACCAAGCTGCTCGACGGCTCCTTCGCCGGTGCGCTGTTCCAGGTCGGCGCCAACGCCGGTCAGACGATCGGCGTGAACAACATCGTCGACGCCAACGCCGACGCGCTGGGCGGTGCGGTGTTCGACAAGAACTCGGTGACCGTCGCCGCCACCGCCGTCACGGCCGCCACGGGCCTGAAGATCAGCGGCGCCACGATCACCGGCGCCAACGGCACCGCCGTGACGCTGAGCGACATCGAGATCAAGGCCACCGGCACGACCGCCGCCGACATGCAGGGCGCCGCCGCCAAGGCCCTGGCCACCGCGATCAACGAGAAGCTGGACCAGACCGGCGTCTACGCCGAAGTCGACGGCACCGACCCGACCAAGGTGAACCTGACCTCCATCAAGGAGAGCGCGGATTCCACCGGCGCGTTCAAGGCCATCGGCATGAGCGGCGGCACCTGGACCGACACGGCCGCCACCCCGGCGACCAAGACGGCCCCGACCTTCACCGCCACCCCGGCCGCTTCGGCCCCCGGCAAGAAGTACGCGAAGGACCTGGACATCTCCTCGTTCACCGGCGCGCAGCAGGCCCTGGAAATCGTCGACAAGGCCCTGACCAGCGTCAACTCGGCCCGCGCCGACATGGGTGCGATCCAGAACCGCTTCACCTCGACCATCGCCAACCTGCAGGCGACGAGCGAGAACCTGAGCGCCTCGCGCAGCCGCATCCGCGATGCCGACTACGCGAAGGAAACCGCTGAGCTGACCCGTACTCAGATCCTGAGCCAGGCCGGCACCGCGATGCTCGCGCAGGCCAACGCCGTACCGCAGAACGTCCTCAGCCTGCTGGGCTGATCCATCGCCAGACGGGGCGCGAGATCCGCGTCCCGATGGCACCCTTGGCGGGATGCGCGCGAACGCATCCCGCCGGTTCTTTCCGCAAGGAGTTGCCATGACCGCTCATCGTTCGCCCCGTCCCACGCCGCTCGTCGCGGTCCACGGTCGACGCGGAAGGTAAGCGGTCATGGCCATTTCCACGCTCGGTTCGGGCATCGACATCCCTTCGCTGGTCTCGCAGCTGGTCGCGGCCGAACGCTCGCCGATCGAGAACCGCATCGCCCGCGGCGAGAACGCCGCCAAGACGCAACTGTCGGCGATGGGCTCGCTCAAGAGCACGTTCTCCACGCTGCAGAGCGCGCTGGAGAAGCTGCGCAAGAACGACGGCGCCAATGCACGCGTCGCCACGATTCCCGACGACAAGGCCGGCTTCACCGCCACCGCCAGCAGCACGGCGGCCGTCGGCGAATACAAGATCGAAGTCGAATCGCTGGCCAGTGCGCACAAGCTGACGTCGCCGGCGAAAGCGGCCGACGCGAAGATCGGCACCGGCAAGCTCGTGATCGAGGCCGGCGACGAGAAGATCGAAGTCGAGATCAAGGAAGGCCGCAACACGCTGGCCGACATCCGCAGCGCGATCAACGAGGCCGCCGCCGGCAAGGGCGTGCAGGCCAGCCTGGTGAACGCCGACGGCGGCCAGCACCTGGTGCTCACCGCGGTCGATGCCGGCACCGAAGGCAAGCTGCGCATCACCACCGAAGGCGGCGACGGCGGACTGTCGGCGCTGGTCTACGATCCGGGCGTGTCCACCGCCATGACCGAGACCGTCAAGGCCGAAGACGCGGTCGTCTACGTCGACGGCCTCAAGCGCACCTCCAGCAGCAACAGCATCACCGACCTGCTGCCGGGCGTCACGATCACGCTCAAGACAGCCAAGCCGGACGAGGTCTTCACACTCAAGGTCGCCACCGACGATGCCGCGCTGAAGACCACGCTGGCCTCGTTCGTGAGCGCGTACAACGCCGCGATCGGCCTGACCAAGTCGCTCACCGCCTACAACGCCGAGACCAAGACCGGTTCGGCGCTGACCGGCGACTCGATGGTGCGCGGCCTGCAGAGCTCGCTGCGCAACATGGCCAGCGAGAACGTGGTGGCGTTCAAGGCCCTCGGCCTGAAGATCAACACCGACGGCACGCTCGCGCTCAACACCGGCGACCTGACCAAGGCGCTGGCCGAAGACCCGGGCGCGTTGTCTCGCCTGTTCTCGGGCGAGGACGGCAGTTACGGCGCGAAGCTGGAGGACATGCTCGGCAGCGTGCTGGAAGACAACGGCCTGCTCGACTCGCGCACCGACAGCCTCAACGCGCGGATGAAGACCTACGACAAGCAGTACGAAGACCTGGACCGCCGCATGGAATCGCTGCAGGCCCGCTACACCGCGCAGTTCACGGCGATGGAGCAACTGGTCACCCAACTGCAGGGCAGCAGCGGCTTCCTGTCCCAGCAACTCGGTTCGGCGTAAGCCGGTCCGACGACGTCACACCGGAGAACCACCATGCTCGGCGCCCACCGCAACTACGCCAACCAGTACCGCAGCACCGGCGTCAGCGCCGCCGTGCTCGAAGCCGATCCGCACCGCCTCGTCGGGCTGATGCTGTCGGGCGCGCGCGATCGCATCCGCCTCGCCGGCGCCTGCCTGGAACGCGGCGACATCCCGCGCAAGGCCAAGGCCATCAGCGATGCCAGCGGCCTGATCACCGGACTGAGCAGCGCGTTGAACATGGATGCCGGCGGCGAGATCGCGCAGGGCCTGCAATCGCTGTACGACTACGCCCAGCAGCGCCTGCTGTCGGCCAACGTCGAGAACGACAGCGAAGCGCTGGTGGAAGTCGATTCCCTGCTCGGCGACATCGAATCGGCCTGGCAGGCGATCGCGCCGAAGGCGGCCACGCCGTGACGGCGGCGGTACCGCGCCTGCCCGAAGCCGAAGTCCGCGCGGCGTTGCACGCGGAGCAGTGGGAGCGCGCGTTCGAACTGCTCGACGAGCACGACCGCGAACTGCGCCTCGCCCTCGACGGCGTCGACCTGACCGGTCCGGCCGCCGCGCCTTGGCGCGAGTTGCTGGAACGCCAGAACGCGCTGCTCGGCGACCTGACCCTGGTCCGCGACGAGATCGCGCGCAATCTCGCCCGCCTCGGCCGCGACCGTCGCGGCGCACTGGCCTACCGGACCACCGCCGGATGACCCCGGCCGCGGCCGACGCGACCCTGTTCGACGAGGTCCTCGTCCACGAGGACCGCCGCGCCGCCGTGTTCGTCCCCGGCGCGCCCGATGCCGGCGCGCGCCAGGCCGCCTCCGTCCGCGCCGAAATGCTGCTGGTCGCCCTCGCCCACAGCGAGGGCGTGCGCAACGAGGACAGCGACGAACACATCGAAACCTCGTCCGCCCTGCAGCGCGTGGAGGCCAAGCTCGACCTGCTGCTGGGCCTGTTCGGCGTGCTCCTGCGCGAACGCGGCCACGTCCCCGACCCGGTCCGCCTGCGCTGGTCCACTCGCGGCGCCCGCCTGGACGTCTACGCGCCCGAACCGCAGCCCGCGATCGGCACCCCCGGCCTGCTGCGCCTGCAGCCGGCCGACTGGCTGCCGGACTGCATCGACCTGTCGGCACGGGTGATCGCCAGCGAACCGGGCCGACTGTGGCTGCAGTTCGAACCCGTCGCCCCGCCCCTGGCCGACGCGGTCGAGCGCCATCTGTTCCGCCTGCACCGCCGCCAGATCGCCGAAAGCCGTCGCCAGCGCTAGCGCGCCTCCCGGCCCGGCCGCTCCATTCGCCCCGGCATCGATACTGTTCCGCATGTGGCGGCATTTGCCGTGGCCGTCACATTCCGAGCGTGAACGAATGGCCCCTCCACCCCACCTCGGATAAGGTGCCCGCACTGGAAGACGGGATCGGGGAACGGAGTTGGGGTCGGGGCTGTTGCGCGTACTGATCTGTGACGACCACACGCTGGTTCGCGCCGGATTGCGCCGTCTACTGGAGTCCTTCGCGGACATCGAAGTCGTGGCTGAAGCCGCCAATGCGGACCAGGCCATCGTCGGCGCACGCCTGCACCAGCCCGACATCGTCCTGATGGACCTGTCCATGCCCGGCCGCAGCGGCTTCGAGGCCCTGGTCGAACTGCGCCGCGACCATGCCGCCTGCGCGGTGGTGGTGATGTCCATGCACGACGACCCGACCCATGTGCGCGAGGCCCTGGCCCGCGGCGCCAGCGGTTTCGTGGTCAAGGAAGCGGCCCCGGCCGAGCTGGAGATCGCGATCCGCGCCGCCGCCGCCGGCCGCACCTACCTGAGCCCGCAGGTCTCCGCCCCGCAGCTGTTCGCCCGCCCGCGCGCGGACGAGGGCATCGACTCCCTGCCGCCGCGCCAGCGCGAGATCCTCGCCGCCCTCGGCGCCGGCCGCACCAGCAAGCAGATCGCAGCGGACCTGGGCATCAGCGTGAAGACGGTGGAAACCCACCGCGCGCGCATCATGGCGACGCTGGGCTGCCGCAATGCGATCGAGCTGTTGCGCATGGCGATGCGGTTGCATGATCGGCCGAATGCGTGAGCGATCGTCCAATCGAGTGAACTGACAAAACCGGCGAATGCCGGTTTTTTGTTTTTGGGTCTGCTGGTACTGCGTAGCAACGGCAACAGCTTCCGCTCGCGAGCGAGCGGGTTACTTTTGTCTAGACAAAAGTAACCAAAACCGTTCGCTCCTCTCACGAGCCGCCGCTGCGCGGCGGTGCCCTGCGCGCCTACGCCGCAAAGGGGCACGCCGCCCAAACTCGCTGCACTGCGCTCCGCTCAAACAGTGGGCGGCTCTTCGGCCCCTTTCCGGCTCCGGTGCTCGGCTCGATCGGAAGTCGCTGAAGGGCGAAGAGCAAGAACAACAGCAGTGCACGGCAACATCAACATCAACATCAACATCAACGGCAGTCTCGTAGCCCGGGTAAGCGAAGCGCACCCGGGGAGTACAGGGATGCCCCGGGTGCGCTTCGCTTACCCGGGCTACGGCACTCTTGCCCGGCTTCACGAACAGCTCGCCCGTCCTTAGCCCCGGAGGGCGTCGCACAGGACGTGCGGCGCTTCGCGCGGAGGCAGGAGTCGACTCGCGAAGGCACCCTTTCGCTGTCCGGTCGCAGGACTGGGTTGGATCTCAATGACTCTTTCTTTTGGTTACTTTTTCTTTGGGTCAGCAAAGAAAAGTAACCCGACCGGCTTTAGACGGTCGGAAGCTGTTGCAGTCGCTCAAAAAACTTTCGCTGTTGCTCGGAAAATCTTGCTGGGCACAGCTCAAAACACAAGCAAAACCCAGCCTCTGGCCCACCCATTGCATGCCCCCGATCGCGACGCCTTCCCGACGCCGGAACGTCGTCACAAACCCCAACGGTGACGGCCATCTCCGTGCCCTTTCGCGTCAGCTGATGACGCACCCGAACCAGCCCTGTCGGAAGTACGTCGCAATGTAGGGGCAACCCCTACAAACCCGCGGGTTTTCCCCGAAGAGTGTCCGGGTTCGCCCCGATTCGAATGCCGTCACCTTCACATCACGATGACATCCGTGGCCGCCGACATGGCGGATGGGGACACAACCGTGAAAGCAACGATGCGCCCGCAACTCGGGCTCGGCGTCAACCTGACGCCTCAACTCCTGCAGTCGATCCGGCTGCTCCAGCTCACTGCGCCGCAGCTCGAGATGGAGCTGCGCCAGGCCCTGGAGCGCAACCCGCTGCTGGAGCAGGACGAGCCCGAAGTCGAGGCCGAGGAAATCGAGGCCGACGCGCGCGTCGAATCCGCCGCGTGGGATGAACTGCCCGAACCCTCCTTCCTCTCCGGCGGCAACACTGGCGGCGACTACGACGACGCCGCGTCGCGCATCGCCGAAGGCGCCTCCTCCGATCCGCGCCAGCGCCTGCTGCAGTCGCTGTCGCTGCAGTGGAACGCCCGCGACGTCGCCATCGCCGCGTGGTGGCTGGACCAGTGCGACGACCGCGGCTATCTCGAATCCCCGCTCGACGAACTGCACCTGCTCGGTGCGAGCACCTGCAACCTCGATGCCAGCGAACTGGAAATCGTGCGCCAGCGCCTGCTGCACGGCGAATGCACCGGCGTGGCCGCGCAGGACGCCGGCGAATGCCTGCGCGCGCAGCTGTCGATGCAGCCCGAATCCAGCGCACGCACGCTCGGCCTGCGCATCCTGCGCGACCACCTCGACCTGCTCGCCGTGCACGACGAAGCCGCGCTGGCGAAGTCGCTCAAGTGCGACGCCGCCGACGTGCGCGACGCCGTCGCGCTGGTCATGACCCTGCGCGCGCATCCGATGGAAGACACCACGCCGGACGATGCGGGCGTGATCGTCCCCGACGTGGTCGCCTGGCACGCCGACGGCGGCTGGCGCGTCGCGCTCAACGGCCGTTCCGCGCCGCGCGTGCGCATCGCCGCGCATTGCGAACGCGCCCTCGCCGACGCACCAGGCGACGTCAGCGCGCTGCGCGGCCTGCTCGACGAAGCACGCTGGCTGGTGCGCGGCGTGGCGATGCGCAACGACACGCTGCTGCGCACCACGCAGGTGCTGGTCGAACGCCAGCGCGCGTACCTGGAACGCGGCGACGAAGCGATCGCACCGCTGACCCTGCGCGAAGTCGCGGACGCCATCGGCATGCACGAATCCACCGTCTCGCGCATCACCAGCGGCAAGTTCCTGCAGACCCCGCGCGGCACGATCGAACTCAAGCGCCTGTTCGCGGTGCGCCTGGAAGGCGCGGAAGTCTCCGGCAGCGCGGTCAAGGCGATGGTCAAGCGCCTGATCGACGCCGAACCGGCGCATGCGCCGCTGGCCGACGACACCATCGCCGGCCTGCTCGCCCGCCAGGGCGTGCGTGTGGCGCGCCGCACCGTCGCCAAGTACCGTGACCAGCTCTCGATCGCGCCGGCACGCCAGCGTTGCCGCGCGGTCGCCTTCGCAAAGGCCAGCTGATCATGCGTGAACTGAAGATCCTCATCGTCGACGACCATCCCGGCTTCATCAGCGCGGCGATCCGCCACCTGCGCCGGCAGCCGTGGGCGAACGTCGTCGGCACCGCCGGCAACGGCATCGAAGCCATCACCCAGTGCGAGACGCTGCGTCCGGACGTGGTGCTGATGGACATGGCGATGCCCGAAATGGGCGGACTGCAGGCCGCGCGCCTGATCAAGGCGCAGGACGAGCCGCCGTACATCGTCATCGCCAGTCATTTCGACGACACCGAACACCGCGAACACTCGCTGCGCGCGGGCGCCGACGCCTTCGTCAGCAAGTTGGCCTACATCCAGGACGTTCTGCCGCTGCTCGAGCGGCTTGCCACGGAAGACACCCATGAGTGAGTCCCGAATCCTCCTGATCGACCAGGACATGGCACGCGCCGAACGCGTCGCCACGTTGCTGGAGTTCATGGACTTCACCCCGCGCATCGCCGCCGACGTGGGCGACGTGAACCTGGAACGCGCGCGCGCGTCCGACTGGGTCGCGGTGATCGCCGGCGATGTCGGCGACGGCGAGGCGTGGGAGCGCTTCGCGGCATGGCTCGGTGCGCAGCCGATGCATCCGCCGGTGCTGGAACTGCCGGGCCACGACGCCGAGGGAAGCCGCGCGGCGTGGCGCACGCAGATCCATCCCGACACCGTGTGGCCGCTGGACTATCCGATCCGCCGCGCGCAGCTGCAGGACGTGCTGCGTCGCGCCAGCCTCAAGCGCCTGGACGACGACGCGCGCCGCGAACTGCCGCAGGTCGGACCGACCGGCCGCAGCCCGGCCGTGCTGCGCCTGAACCGCATGATCGACCAGGTCGCCGCGTTCGACACCACCGTGCTGATCCTGGGCGAATCCGGCACCGGCAAGGAAGTCGCCGCACGTGCGATCCACGCGCGCTCCAAGCGCCGCGAGAAGCCGTTCGTCGCGATCAACTGCGGCGCGATCCCGCCGGACCTGCTGGAAAGCGAACTGTTCGGCCACGAGAAGGGCGCCTTCACCGGCGCGCTCACGCAGCGCAAGGGCCGTTTCGAGATGGCCGAAGGCGGCACGCTGCTGCTCGACGAAATCGGCGACATGCCGATGGCGATGCAGGTCAAGCTGCTGCGCGTGCTGCAGGAACGCTGCTTCGAGCGCGTCGGCGGCGGCGCGACCATCAAGTGCGACGTGCGCGTCATCGCCGCCACGCACCGCAACCTCGAATCGCACATCGCCGAAGGCAAGTTCCGCGAGGACCTGTTCTACCGCCTCAACGTGTTCCCGATCGAAATGCCGTCGCTGCGCGAGCGCGCCGCCGACCTGCCGGACCTGATCGGCGCGATCAGCCGCCAGTTGTCCGAGAGCGGTCGTGGTCGCGTGAGCCTTTCGGGCGATGCGATCGCGATGCTCCAGCAGTACGCGTGGCCGGGCAACGTGCGCGAGCTCAGCAACCTGCTCGAACGCCTGTCGGTACTGCATCCGTCCGGCCTGGTCCGCGCCGACGACCTGCCCGCGCGCTACCGCAGCCAGCTGCCGGCCGCGACGCTGTCCGCGATCGACGCCATCCCTGCCGAGGAACCCGCACCGGTGATGGCGCTGCTGCGCGAGGCCGAGGCGCCGGATCCCGCGACGCTCTCGGCGACCGCGACGCTGCCGCCGCAGGGCATCGACCTGCGCGGGCACATCGCCAACATCGAACTGGACCTGATCCGCGCTGCGCTCGCCCAGACCGGCGGCGTCGTCGCCCACGCCGCGCCGCTGCTCGGCCTGCGCCGCACGACGCTGGTGGAGAAGCTGCGCAAGTACGGGATCGAGCGCGAATCGATGGAGCTGGCGCAGGGGTTCTGAGGCGGTTTTGTTTGAGGGGGCGGTGTTAGCGCTCTCTTTTTCGCACTCCGAGCAACTGCTTTTGAGCAACTGCTTTTGAGCAACTGCTTTTGAGCAACTGCTTTTGAGCAACTGCTTTTGAGCAACTGCTTTTGAGCAACTGCTTTTGAGCAACAGCAACAGCTTCCGCTCGCAAGCGAGCGGGTTACTTTTGTCCTGGCAAAAGTAACCAAAACCGTTCGCTCCTCTCACGAGCCGCCGCTACGCGGCGGTGCCCTGCGCGCCTACGCCGTAAAGGGGCACGCCGCCCAAACTCGCTGCGCTCAAACAGTGGGCGGCTCTTCGGCCCCTTTCCGGCTCCGGTGCTCGGCTCGCTCGGAAGTCGCTGAAGGGCGAAGCAAGAGCAGTGCACGGCAACAGCAATGGCAACGTCAACAGCAACAGCAACAGCAACAGCAACAGTCTCGTAGCCCGGGTAAGCGAAGCGCACCCGGGGGCATTCCCGGCATCCCCGGGTGCGCTTCGCTTACCCGGGCTACGGCACTGGTGGAGAAGCTGCGCAAATACGGGATCGAGCGCGAATCGATGGAGCTGGCGCAGGGGTTCTGAGGCGGTTTTGTTTGAGGGGGCGGTGTTAGCGCTCTCTTTTTCATCCTTGAAACAACAGCGTTGAGCAACGGCTTTGAGCAACGGCAACAGCTTCCGCTCGCAAGCGAGCGGGTTACTTTTGTCCTGACAAAAGTAACCAACACCGTTCGCTCCTCTCACGAGCCGCCGCTACGCGGCGGTGCCCTGCGCGCCTACGCCGCAAAGGGGCACGCCGCCCAAACTCGCTGCGCTCAAACAGTGGGCGGCTCTTCGGCCCCTTTCCGGCTCCGGTGCTCGGCTCGATCGGAAGTCGCTGAAGGGCGAAGAGCAAGGCAGTGCACGGCAACAGCACAGCAACAGCACAGCAACAGCAGTCTCGTAGCCCGGGTAAGCGAAGCGCACCCGGGGAGTACAGGGATGCCCCGGGTGCGCTTCGCTTACCCGGGCTACGGCACTGTTGCTCCAAGGCTCGCAACCTCAGCGGCCCTGCTCCCATCGACCACATCCAGTTGCATTTCATTCCAAAGCAACCCGAAGTGGCTACGCCGCGCCGTCGCCACATCGCCCCCGCCTGCCGGGTGCCCCACCCCGCGCCAGAAACCGGACACCGTCCACAGCCCGAGCGCCGGAAACCCGTTCATGAACCCGTGGCACGCCGCTTGCCTGTACCCCGCAGGTAATCCGCATCGCCGTACGGACCATGACCGACGCCATCTCTTCCATCCTGTCCCAGATCCGCGCCCACGAGATGCGCATGCGTGGGCCGGATGCCGCGCCGGGCAATGCCATCGCGCCGAGCGCGCTGGCCCCGGGTGCGGTCGCGGGCGGTGCGGCCGCGCCGGGATTCCAGCAGACCCTCAACAACGCCATCGACAGCGTCAGTCGTGCGCAGAACACCAGCGGCGCGCTGCAGCAGGCGTTCGAAATGGGCGATCCGCGCGCCGACCTGGCGCGGGTGATGGTCGCCATGCAGCAGTCCAGCGTCGCCTTCCGCGCCACGGTCGAGGTGCGAAACCGCCTCGTCCAGGCGTACCAGGACGTCATGAACATGCCGGTGTAACGGACACACCGCATACCGCTCCTTCGCCCACTCATTCCCGGACCCCGTAACCCGACATGGCCGTCATCGCCCTTCCCGACCAGAACAAGCTGCGCGAACTGCGCGGACTGCAGGACATCCCGGTGGTACGCCAGCTCGGGCTGTTCGCGCTGGTGGCCGCGGTCATCGCGCTCGGCCTGTGGCTGTTCTTCTGGACGCAGCGTCCGGATTACGTGCCGGTCTACGCGGGCCTCGACGCCAAATCGACCAGCGAAGCCTCCGAGCTGCTGCGCACCGCGCAGATCCCGTTCCGCGTCGATCCGGGCAGCGGCGCGCTGGCGGTGCCGCAGGACCAGATCGGCCAGGCCAAGCTCGCGCTCGCCGCGGCCGGCCTGCCCGCCAACAACGACACCGGCTTCGAAGCGATCAAGGGCGACCAGGGCTTCGGCACCAGCCAGTTCATCGAGAACGCGCGTTACCAGCACGCGCTGGAATCCGAACTCGCCCGCACCATCGCGAACCTGCGCCCGGTGCGCGAGGCGCGCGTGCACCTGGCGATGCCCAAGCCGAGTGCGTTCACCCGCCAGAAGGAACCGGCCAGCGCGTCGGTGGTGCTGCAGCTGCACAGCGGCGCGTCGCTGGAACAGGGCCAGGTCGATGCGATCGTGCATCTGGTCGCGTCCAGCATTCCCGGCCTGCCGCCGGAGCGCGTGACCGTGGTCGACCAGTTCGGCCGCATGCTTTCCAACGTCGATCCCGACAGCGACGCGGCCGTCGCCGCCAAGCAGTTCGACCAGCAGCACCGGCTCGAAGCGACCTACGTGCAGCGCATCCACGAGCTGCTCGAACCGATGACCGGCAACGGCCGCATCAGCGCGCAGGTCAGCGTCGACATGGACTTCGCCCAGACCGAGGAAGCACGCGAGGTCTACGGCCCGCAGCAGCCGATGGTGCGCAGCGAGCAGTTGTCCGAATCCAGCGCCGGCGGCAACACCGCGCCGCAAGGCGTTCCGGGCAGCGCCAGCAACACGCCCGCCGCGGCGCCGCCGGCCAACGCGACTGCCGCTGCGCCGGCCACGGCCGCCGCGCAGCAGGTGCAGACGACGTCGAGCGGTCCGTCCTCGCGCAGCAGCGTGCGCAACTACGAGATCGACCGCACCCTCACCCACACCCGCCAGGGTCCGGGTCGCGTGCGCCGCGTCACCGCCGCGGTACTGGTGGACAACGTGCCCGCCGCGGCCGGCAAGGACGGAAAGCCGGCGCTGCGCGCGCTCACCGATCCGGAACTCAAGCGCATCGAGACGCTGGTGCAGCAGGCGATCGGTTTCGATACGCAGCGCGGCGACGCGGTGTCGGTGGTCAACGCACCGTTCGCGCGCGACATCGTCGCCAATGGCGAAGGCGAGAAGGCGCCGCTGTGGGAACACCCGCGCGCAATGGAATTCCTGCGCATCGCCGTCGGTGGCCTGGCGGTGCTGGTGCTGATCCTCACCGTGCTGCGCCCGCTGTTCCGCCAGCTGATGGGCGGCAAGACGGCCAAGCCGAAGATCGCCACGGCCAAGGTGGTGCCGATCGACGACGACGACATCCCGGTCGCGCTGTCCGCGCCGGCCTCCGACGCGGTCGTCCCCGCCGTGCTCGCACCGGGTTCGATGACGTTCGACGACAAGCTCGAAGTGGCGCGCGCCGCGGTCAACAACGACTCCAAGCGCGTGGCACAGGTGGTACGCGACTGGGTGGAATCCGATGGCTGATCCGACCGGACTGACGGGCGTGCAGCGCGCCGCGGTCGTCCTGCTCTCGCTCGGCGAGCAGCAGGCCGCCGAGGTGCTCAAGCACATGAGCGCCAAGGAAGTGCAGAAGCTCGGCCTGGCCATGACCTCGGTCAGCGGCGTCTCGCGCGAATCCGTGGGCAAGGTGATCGACCAGTTCGTCGACAACCTGGCGCAGCCCAGCGGCCTGGGTTCTGGCGCCGATGAATACGTGCGCGCGGTGCTGGTGCAGGCGCTCGGTGAGGAACGCGCGAGCAGCCTGATCGACCGCATCCTGCTGGGCCGCAACACTTCCGGCCTGGACACGCTGAAGTGGATGGAACCGCGCGCCATCGCCGACCTGGTGCGCAACGAGCATCCGCAGATCATCGCTATAGTCATGGCGCACCTGGAAAGCGACCAGGCCGCCGAGGCACTGAAGTGCCTGCCCGACCGCGTGCGCGCCGACGTGCTGCTGCGCATCGCCACGCTCGACGGCATTCCGCCGAACGCGCTGAACGAACTCAACGACGTGATGGCACGCCAGTTCGCCGGCGCGCAGAACCTCAAGTCGTCCTCGGTCGGCGGCGTGAAGGTCGCGGCCAACATCCTCAACTTCATGGATTCGGGCCAGGACGAGATGATCCTGGGCACCATCGGCGAGATCGACAACGAACTGGGCGTGCGCATCCGCGATTTGATGTTCGTGTTCGACAACCTCGCCGAGATCGACGACCGCGCCATGCAGGCCGTGCTGCGCGAAGTGCCCAACGACAAGCTCGCCGTCGCCCTGCGCGGCGCCGACGGCAAGGTGCGCGAGAAGATCACCGCCAACATGTCGCAGCGCGCCGCGGAAATCCTCGTCGAGGACATGGAAGCGCGCGGCCCGGTGCGACTGGCGGAAGTCGAAGCGGCGCAGAAGGAAATCCTCGCGATGGTCCGCAAGATGGCCGACGCCGGCACGATCCAGCTCGCCGCCAAGGCCGAGGCGTTCGTATGAGCCTGGCCGCGTGGAACCACGAACTCGCCGGCGCGGTGCGCTGGACTGCGCCCGGACTGGACGCGCCGCCGGTGGTGGAACCGCTGGTCGAACTGCCTTCCCCGCCGAGCGTGGAAGCGTTGCAGGCGATCGAGGAAGCCGCGCACGAACAGGGTTACCAGGACGGTCTCGCCCGCGGCCACGCCGAGGGTTTCGCGACGGGCCAGGCCGAAGTGCGCCGTCTGATCGCGCAGATCGAAGGCATCCTCGACGGTTTCACCCGCCCGTTGTCGCGACTGGACGATGAAGTCGCCGAAGCGCTGGCGGAGTTGTCCGTGCGCGTGGCGGGCTCGCTGCTCGGCCCGGCCTACAGCGCCGATCCTGCGCTGCTCGCCGACCTCGTGCGCGAAGCGCTCGACGCGGTGGGCCGCAGCGAACGCGACGTCGAACTGCGCCTGCATCCGGACGACATGGGCGTCCTGTATCCGCATCTTGCCGGCCTCGATGGCGTGCGCCTGACCAACGACAGCACGCTGGCGCGCGGCGAGCTGCGCGTGCACAGCGAAAGCGTGCGCATCGACGGCACCATCGCGGCGCGTCTGCAGGCGGCGCTGGAGAGCACGATCGCTGCGCATGGAGCCGTGCGATGAGTGCCCTGCCCCTCTCCCTGGCCCGCTTCGCGAGCCTGTCCCTCTCCCGCAAGGGGAGAGGGACAAAGCGCGCGAGCAACGAAGGCGCTGATCGTTCTCCAGCCAGCTGTGCTGTTCCTTCTCCCCTTGCGGGAGAAGGTGCCCCGAAGGGGCGGAAGAGGGGTGCGCGCAGCGCATGCCATCTTCACCCCACCCCTCTCCCTGACCGCCTGCGGCGGTCTGTCCCTCTCCCGCAAGGGGAGAGGGACATGCACGCGAGCCTCGGCGCATGACCACCCCCGCCTCCCACTGGCGTGACGCGCGCAACCTGCGCCTCGCCGCGCGACTGGAATCGGCCGCGCCGCAACCGCGCGCGCTCGGCCTTGCGCGCGAAGGCGTGCTGCGCCGCGCCGTCGGCCTCACGCTGGAAGCCAGCGGTTGCAGCGCACCGCTGGGTTCGCGCTGCCGCGTTGAAACGCAGGGCGGCGTGTGGGTGGATGCGGAAGTCGTCGGTTTCTCCGGCGACCGCACCTTCCTCATGCCCAGCGCACACCTGGAAGGCCTGCTGCCCAACGCACGCGTCGTGCCCAGCCGCCAGCGCGGCGAAGTCGCGGTCGGCGAAGGCCTGCTCGGGCGCGTGATCGACAGCGACGGCGTACCGCTCGACGGACGCGGCCCGATCCGCGCCGAACACTGGGTCGGCCTCGCCGGCGCTTCGATCAATCCGCTGATGCGCGAGCCGATCACGCGATCGCTCGACGTCGGCGTGCGCGCGATCAACGCGCTGCTGCCGATCGGACGCGGCCAGCGCGTGGGTCTGTTCGCCGGTTCCGGCGTCGGCAAATCCACGCTGCTGGGCATGATGACCCGCTTCACCGCCGCCGACGTGATCGTCGTCGGACTGATCGGCGAACGCGGACGCGAAGTGCGCGATTTCGTCGAAGCCACGCTCGGCGAGGAAGGCCTGCGCCGCGCGGTCGTGGTGGCCGCACCGGCCGATCGCCCGCCGCTGGCGCGCCTGCACGGCGCGCTGCGCGCGACCGCCATCGCCGAGTGGTACCGCGACCAGGGCCTGCACGTGCTGCTGCTGATGGATTCGCTCACCCGCTACGCGCACGCGCAGCGCGAGATCGGCCTGTCGGTCGGCGAACCGCCGACCACGCGCGGTTATCCGCCGAGCGTGTTCGCCAAGCTGCCGGCGCTGGTCGAACGCGCGGGCAACGGCGCCGACGGGCGCGGTTCGATCACCGCGTTCTACACCGTGCTGACCGAAGGCGACGACCAGCAGGAACCCATCGCCGATGCCGCACGCGCGATCCTCGACGGCCACATCGTGCTGACCCGCCGCATCGCCGATGCCGGCCAGTATCCGGCCATCGACGTGGAAGTCTCGGTCAGCCGCGTGATGCAGGACATCACCGACGCGCCGTGGCGCGAACGCATCCGCAAGCTCAAGCGCCTGATGGCGGCCTACAACGCACAGCGCGACCTGATCGCCATCGGCGCCTACCAGCGCGGCAACGATCCGGTCGTCGATGAAGCGCTGGCGCGCTGGCCGGCGATCCTCAACTTCCTCGGACAGGACGTGAGCGAGGCGGCCGACGTCGCCGCCAGCCGCGATGCGCTCGCGCGCCTGCTCGACGATGTCCGCGAACCCACTGTCACTTCCGCGAAGACGGAGACCGCATGACCCGCTCGGAACGACTCGATCCGCTGCTGAACCTGATGCAGCAACGCCAGGACGCCGCCGCCCGCGAAGTCGCCGAGCGCGACCGCCAGCTGGCCGAGCAGGAACAGCGCCTGGACGCGCTGCGCCGCTACGCCGAGGAATACGCCGTCGCGCCGTCGGCCGACGCCACCATCGCCCCGGCATTGCTCGCCAACCGCATCGCGTTCCGCGCCAAGCTCGAAACCGCGGTGGACCAGCAGAGCCGCATCGTCGACAGCAGCCGCCAGAACCGCGACGTCGAACGCGCGCGGCTGATGCTCGCCAGCCGCGACGCCAAGGTGTTGGGGCAGCTCGCCGACAGCTACCGCGCGCAGGAATCGCGCGTGGCCGAGCAGCGCGTGCAGCGCGAACTCGACGACCTCGGCGCGCGCCGCGTGCGCGGCAACGGCAACGACGGAGCTCCGGAGTGATCCCCACGTTTTCCTCGCTGCTGGGCAGCAACGCCGCGAACGGCGCGTCGTCCACGCGCAATGCGCCGCAGTCGTCCGGCAACGGCGGTAACGACGACCGCGATGGCGGCTTCGACGCGCTGATGCAGTCGTCCCCGCGCAGCGAAACCCAGACGCGTTCGCCGGAGCAGGCGGGGTCGCACCGTGCGCAGAACGAACGTCCCGCCGACAAGGGCGAAGCGCGCAAGACCGACGACGGCGGGCAGCGCGCGCAGAACGACACGAAGACGCAGGAATCGCGCAGCGACGACGGTCCGCGTCGCGCCGAATCGAAGAGTGACGACGGCGCATCGACCGACAGTACGGACAGCACCGAGCGCGACACCGCGACGGCCGAAACGGCCCCGGCCGGAACCTCGGCCACGGCCGATTCGTCCGACAACACGACGACGGCGAGCGCCACGCCCGCTGCCGCACCGGCAACGCTTCCTGAGCAGCTGCTCGCGCTGCTCAACGGCCTCGCCGGTGCGACCGCCGTCGCGCCCGTGCCCGCCGCCGACGCGGCATCGACGCTTGCGCCGACCGATACCGTCCTCACCGGCACACTCGATCCGCGCGCCGCCGGCAACACCGCGAAGACGCCGTTGCCCGCGCTGCCGACTGCCGCGTCGCAGTCCGCGGCTGCTCCGGTCGAAGGCGAGGCCACTGCGGCCTTCGCGATGGCGATGGGCGCCGCGGCCGCCAACGATGGCGATGCGAACGCGACAGAGACCGCCCTGACCGCAAGTGCCGTCGACGATGCCGCGAGCGCGCCCACGACGCCGCTGACCATCGCCTCGGCCACGGTGCATCCGCTGTCCCGCGCCACCGCCGCCGCGGTCGCCGCGAACCAGCCACTGGGTCTGGATGCCGGATTCGACGACGGCTTCGGTTCGCGCATCGCGTGGATGGCCGAACAGCGCGTCGGCCACGCCGAGATCCGTGTCAGCCCCGACCATCTGGGCACCATCGACGTACGCCTGCAGCTGGACGGCAACCGCGTCAACGCCGAATTCCACAGCGCGCAGGCCGACGTGCGCCAGGCGCTCGAATCCAGCCTGCCGCGCCTGCGCGACATGCTGGGCCAGCAGGGACTGCAGCTCGGCCATGCCGATGTCGGCCAGCGCCAGCCTGGCGAACAGCAGGCGTCGAGCGGGCAGGCCTCCGGTTCGACACCGGCGGGGAACGGCGGCGAGCGCGGCAATGACGCCGGGTGGACGCCGGGCCTGGCCGCGCGTGCCACGCGCGGACTGCTGGATGAGTACGCCTGACGGACGACGGATGAACGCGCCGGGCGACTGACGGGAGTCTGGCGCGCGCGGCGCGTCAAAAGACCGGCGGCTGCGCCGCCACCCCCTCTTCCGCCCTTCGGGCACCTTCTCCCACGAGGGGAGAAGGAAGAAGCGGCGGCAGCACTGACGCGCGATCGCAACGAAGCGCACTGCGTTTCCCTTTCCCACAGGTTCACCTGCGTTTCCCTCTCCCCTTGCGGCGACCGCAGGGAGTGCAGAGCTGAGAGGGACAGGCCGACGCAGTCGGCCAGGGAGAGGGGTTGGGCACGCGCTTCGCGCGCCCCCTCTTCCGCCCTTCGGGCACCTTCTCCCTCAAGGGGAGAAGGGAAACCCTGCGGCACACCGCTTGCACGGACACGGCATTCCCCATCCGCCGGATCCGCCGCATGTCCAAGCCCGCCGCCAACGCCGCTCCTCCTCCGCCGCGCAGCAACAACCTGGCGCTGTGGATCCTGATCGCGCTGCTGCTGGTCGGCATGGCCGCCGCCGGCGCCTGGTGGTTCCTGGAAGGTCGCCACGCAGGCGAGACGCAGGCCGGGGCGAAGACGCCCGCGGCCGTGGCGCCGGCGCGCTACTACGCGCTGGAGCCGGCGTTCGTGGTGAACCTCGCCGACACCGGCTCGGTGCGCTACCTGCAGGCCGACGTGCAGGTGATGACCCGCGACGAAGCCACCGGCGCCGCACTGGAACTGCACAGCCCGGCGATCCGCAATCGCCTGCTGCTGCTGTTCGGCCAGCAGACCGCCGCGCAGCTCGCCCAGCGCACCGCCAAGGAACGCCTGCAGGAGCAGGCCCTCGCCGAAGTGCGCGGCGTGCTCAAGTCCGAGCGTGCGCCGAACAAGGTCGAGGCGGTGTTCTTCACCAGCCTCGTCACGCAGTGACCGACGCCACCGACAGGAAGCGACCGCGATGATGAGCGACCTGCTCTCACAGGACGAGATCGATGCCCTGCTGCACGGCGTCGACAGCGGTGCGGTGGAAACCGAACCGCCGGCGGCGCCGGGCGAGGCGCGCAACTACGACTTCGCCAGCCAGGACCGCATCGTCCGCGGCAAGCTGCCGACGCTGGAGATGATCAACGAGCGCTTCGCCCGTACCTGGCGCATCGGCCTGTTCAACCTGCTGCGCCGCTCGGCCGACCTGTCGGTGCGCGGCATCGACCTGATCCGTTTCGGCGAATACATGCATTCGCTGCAGGTGCCGACCAACCTCAACCTGGTGAAGATGAAGCCGCTGCGCGGCACCGCGCTGGTGATGTTCGAGCCGCGCCTGGTGTTCACTGTAGTCGACAACTTCTTCGGCGGCTCGGGCAAGTACCACACGCGCATCGAAGGTCGCGAGTTCACGCCGACCGAGATGCGCGTGATCCAGCTGCTGCTCAAGCAGACCTTCTCCGATCTGGTGGAAGCCTGGGCGCCGGTGATGCCGGTGGAGTTCGAATACCTCAATTCCGAGGTCAACCCGCACTTCGCCAACATCATCAGCCCGCGCGAGTACATCGTCGTGTGCCGTTTCCATGTCGAACTGGAAGGCGGCGGTGGCGAGTTCCACGTGTCGCTGCCCTACGCGATGCTCGAACCGATCCGCGAGGCGCTCGACGCCGGCGTACAGAGCGACCGCATCGAGCGCGACGAGAGCTGGACGGTGGCGTTGCGCTCGCAGCTCCACGATGCGGAGATCGAGTTGTCCAGCGTACTGGCGCAGCGCGCGATCAGCCTGCGCGAGCTGTGCCGCCTGCGCGTGGGCGACGTGATCCCGATCGACATCCCGCGCACGGCGACGCTGAAGGTCGAGCAGATGCCGCTGTTCTCCGGCGAGTTCGGCACGCACAACGGCCGCAACGCCATCAAGGTCAACGCCGTGCACGCGGTGCGCGAGAAGCCGGCGTTCGACCCCACCAATCCCGATTCCATCGCGGTCCACGCCGCGCTCACCCAGGCCTGATGCCGATGAACTCCAACGACTCCGCCGCACGCGCTGCCTTCGACCCGCTGACCAACGAGGGCGGCATCGCCAGCGACCTCAACCTGGACGTGATCCTCGACGTGCCGGTGACGCTGTCGCTGGAAGTCGGCCGCGCGCGCATCCCGATCCGCAACCTGCTGCAGCTCAACCAGGGCTCGGTGGTGGAACTGGAGCGCGGTGCCGGCGAACCGCTGGACCTGTACGTCAACGGCACGCTGATCGCACAGGGCGAGGTGGTCGTGGTCAACGACCGCTTCGGCGTGCGCCTGACCGACGTCGTCAGCCCGGCCGAGCGCATCAAGAGGCTGCGATGAGCGCGGACGGCGCGGCGCAGTCCGACCGCACCGTCGCGGTCGGGGTCAGCGCAGTGGATGCTCCTGCGGCGCCGCCGACGCCGGTCGCGGCATCGGTTGCTCAGGCAGATAACGCCCTGCCCTGCGCGCAGGGGAGCGTTGGCGAGGGATGCGGGCCGCTTGCGGCGAACGCATCGCCACAAGCCTCGGCGCAAAGCGCCTCGCCAGTCACTCCCAGCCTCCCTCTGCAAGCGGGGGCAGGCGCAAGAACGCATACGGCGACGATCGCACAACCGCAGAAGGCACCCGCCTTCGCCAAGCCCTCCGACGGCCCCGGCATCGGCGGTGCGGTGTTCGCGCTGATCCTCGTCGTCTCGCTGATCCTCGGACTGGGCTGGCTCGCACGGCGCATGCCGGGCGTCGGTCGCGCGTCGAACAACGCGCTGCGCGTGGTCGGCTCGCTCGCGCTGGGTCCGCGCGACCGCGTGGTCGTGGTCGAGGCCGGCTCGACGCAGCTGCTGCTGGGCGTGAGCTCCTCCGGCATCCGCCACCTGCACACGCTCGATGCGCCGCTGCCCGTGGCACAGCCTTCGCAGGGGCAGAACATCGCGACCCCGTTCGCGCAACTGCTCGCCCAGCATTTCGGAAAGAAGCCGTGATTTCCCGCGCCCTCACCCATTCAGTACGTCATCCCCGCAAAGGCGGGGATCCAACCGTCAGGAGCATCACGCCTTCCGGAAGCCGTGACATACCGGATGCATGGATTCCGGCCTTCGCGGGAATGACGAGCCGGACGCGGATCTCCCAACGCTCTATCGCGCTGGCGCTCCTGGCCACGCTGCTGTTCGCACTGATGTTCGCCCTGCCCGCCTTCGCGCAGAGCGCGCCGGCCGTCGTCGATCCGTCGGCATCGCCGAGCGCGGCGGCGGCACTGTCGCAGCCGTTGCCGGCGGTGACGGTCGGCAAGATCGGAGGCGAGCCGGTCAGCATGCCGATGCAGGTGCTGCTGCTGATGACCGGCATCACGCTGCTGCCGGCGGCGTTGCTGGGACTGACCGCGTTCACCCGCATCATCATCGTGCTGGGCCTGCTGCGGCAGGCGCTCGGCACCGGGCAGACGCCGAGCAACCAGGTGCTGCTGGCGCTGGCGTTGTTCCTCACCGCGATGGTGATGATGCCGGTGTTCGACCAGGCCTGGGCCGCGGGCATCGCGCCCTACCTCAACAACCAGATGGATTTCCGCAGCGCATGGACCGCCGCGTCGGAGCCGTTCCGCGGCTTCATGCTGGCGCAGATCCGCGAGACCGACCTGATGACGTTCGCGGGCCTGTCCAACAGCGGCCCGTACGCGACGCCGCAGGACGTGCCGTTCAGCGTGCTCGCCGCGTCGTTCCTGACCAGCGAGCTGAAGACCGCGTTCGAGATCGCGTTCCTGATCTACATCCCGTTCGTGATCATCGACCTGGTGGTGGCGAGCGTGCTGATGTCGATGGGCATGATGATGCTCTCGCCGATGCTGATCTCGGCGCCGTTCAAGATCCTGCTGTTCGTGCTGGTGGACGGCTGGGTGCTGGTGGTCGGATCGCTCGCGGCCAGCTTCAACCCGGTGTGATGCCATGACGCCCGAAACCGCACTCACCGAGATCGGCCGCGGCCTGCAGATGGCGCTGATGCTGGGCGCACCGCCGCTGATCGCGGTGCTCGTGGTCGGCGTGCTGGTGGGCGTGATCCAGGCCGCCACGCAGCTCAACGAGCCCACCATCGGCTTCGTCGTGAAGGCGGTGGCGCTAGTGGCGACACTGGCGCTGACCGGGCATTTCCTGCTCGGCAAGCTGGTGGCGTTCACGACGGATCTGTTCCATCGGATTCCGCACCTAGTCGGCTGATGGAACGGCCGCGCCCCTCTCCCTGGCTCGCTTCGCGAGCCTGTCCCTCTCCCGCAAGGGGAGAGGGAGAAGCAACTGTGCTCGACGTGCGCAGCGTTGCCCTCAACACACCTTGCGTTGCCCTCAACACACCTTGCGTTGCCCTCCCCCCTTGCGGGGGAGGGACAGGCGCGAAGCGCCAGGGTGAGGGGTAATGGAACCCGTCACCGGCACCGTCATCGACGGCCTCAACCTGTTCGGCATGCTCGGCACCGTGCTGTGGCATGCGATCCGCATCGGCGCGGCGATGCAGGCGCTGCCGATGATCGGCGGACGCAGCATGCCGATGCGCGCGCGGTTGATGATCACGCTGGCGCTGGCCGGCGCGCTGTCGGCGCTGCTGCCGACGCCGCCTCCGGCGGGCGTGGATGCCGCCACCGCGCTCACCGTGCTGCGCGAGTTCGCCGTCGGCATCGCGATCGGATTGATGCTGCGCCTGGCGTTCGAGGCGGGACAGTTCGCGGGCGAACTCGTGTCGCAGGGCATGGGCCTGTCGTTCGCGACGATGGCCGATCCGCTCAGCGGCGCGTCCTCGCCGGTGCTGGCACAGTGGTTCTACCTCGTGTTCGGCCTGCTGTTCTTCACCTTCGACGGCCACCTGGCGCTGGTGAAGCTGCTGCTCGACAGCTACCACGCGCTGCCGCTGGGCACGCCGATGGCCGACGTGCCGCAGTTCCTGTCGATCGTGCCGACGTTCTTCTCGACCTGCCTGCAGGCCGGCCTGCTGCTGGCGTTGCCGGTGGTGGTGGCGCTGCTGGCGGTGAACCTCGCGTTCGGCGTGCTGGCGCGTGCGGCGCCGCAGCTCAACCCGATGCAGCTCGGCCTGCCGGTCGCGCTGCTGGTCGGCCTGCTGCTGCTGATGCTTATGGCACGCGAACTGCAGGGACCGGTGGAGCGCCTGTTCGACGAGGCGTTCAACGCGGCGCGTGCGCTGACCGCCTGACGACCACGCCGTAGCCCGGGTAAGCGAAGCGCACCCGGGATGGCGCTCAGGCTCTGACGCACGACGAGTCCCCGGGTGCGCTTCGCTTACCCGGGCTACGTTTGGCACGCTCGCTGCAGGGATCGGCTAGCGAGAGGAATGAAAGCCGATGGCCGAAGATCAGGAAGACCGCACCGAACAGCCATCAGAAAAACGATTGCGCGAGGCGCGCGAACGCGGCGACGTCCCGCGATCGCGCGAACTGGGCAACGTGGCGGTGCTGGGCTGCGCGGCGGCGACGCTGGTCGCGACCGGTTCGCACATCGGCAGCGCCTCACAGGATTGGCTGCGCGATGCACTGACGCTCGATCCGGCCCTGCTCGGCCAGCACGACCGTTTCCTGCCGCACGTGGCGAAGCTGCTCGGCGGCCTGCTGTTGCCGATGCTGCCGGTGCTGCTGGCCGCGCTCGGGGCGTGCTTCATCGCGCCGGCGGTGATGGGCGGGCTGCGCTTCGCCAGCAAGTCGCTGGCGCCGGATTTCGCGCGCATGAGTCCGCTCAACGGTTTCAAGCGCATGTACGGCAAGGAAAGCCTGGCCGAGCTGGTGCGCTCGATGCTGCGCGTGGTGCTGATCGGCGGCCTCGCCGGGCTGGTGGTGCACGGCGCGTTCACCCAGCTGCTGGCGATGGCGAACCAGCCGCTGCAGACCGCGGTCGGTTCCGGGCTCGGGCTGATCAGCAAGGCGGTGCTGGCGATGGTCGGCGCGCTCGGCGTGCTGGCGCTGATCGACGTGCCCTGGCAGCACTGGTCGTACCGCAACCGCCTGAAGATGACCAAGCAGGAGCTGCGCGACGAGTACAAGGAAAGCGAGGGCAACCCGGAAGTGAAGGCGCGCGTGCGCCAGATCGCCTCGCAGATGTCGCGCCGGCAGACGATGGAAGCGGTGCCCACCGCCGACGTGGTCGTGACCAACCCGACCCACTACGCCGTGGCCCTGAAGTACGAGGCCGGCGCGATGCGCGCGCCCAAGGTCGTGGCCAAGGGCGTGGACGAGATCGCCCTGATGATCCGCGACATCGCCGGCAAGCACCGGATCACCGTGGTGGAAGCGCCGCCTTTGGCACGCGCCTTGTATCGGCATGCGCAGATCGACCAGGAGATCCCGGTGAAGCTCTACGCGGCCGTCGCGCAGGTCCTGTCCTACGTCTACCAGATCAAGCGCTGGCACCGTTCGCACGGGCCGATGCCGCAGCTGGGCGACGTCGCCGTGGACGCGGTGCTGGCCGACGGTGAAGCCGCCGCCGGGACGCCCGTCAAAGGCCCGACACCGTGAGCAGTCCGTCTTTTGACAGGCGCTTCTCCCTCGCCGAGATAGGCCACGCGGTCCGCAGCGGCCTGGCGACCCCGGTGGTCGTGCTGGCGATGCTGGCGATGGTGATCGTGCCGCTGTCGCCGCTGGTGCTGGACGGCCTGTTCACCATCAACATCGCGATGTCGCTGGTGGTGCTGCTGGCGGTCGTGTACGTGAAGCGGCCGCTGGAATTCTCGGTCTTCCCCAGCGTGTTGCTGCTGGTCACGCTGCTGCGCCTCGCGCTCAACGTCGCCTCCACCCGCGTGGTCCTGCTGCACGGCCACCAGGGCCCGGCCGCGGCCGGCCACGTCATCGAATCCTTCGGCCAGTTCGTCATCGGCGGCAGCTTCGCGGTCGGCATCGTGGTATTCGCGATCCTGACCATCGTCAACTTCGTCGTCGTCACCAAGGGCGCCGGGCGCATCTCGGAAGTGTCGGCGCGCTTCATCCTCGACGCCCTGCCCGGCAAGCAGATGGCGATCGACGCCGACCTCAACGCCGGCCTGCTCACCCGCGAGGACGCCAAGGCCCGTCGCGAGGAAGTGCGTGCGGAAGCCGACTTCTATGGTTCGATGGACGGCGCCAGCAAGTTCGTGCGCGGCGACGCCATCGCCGGCCTGCTGATCCTGGCGATCAACGTGATCGGCGGCGTGCTGATCGGCGTGCTCCAGCACGACATGGCCTTCGCCGAAGCGGGCAAGACCTACACGCTGCTGGCGATCGGCGACGGCCTCGTCGCGCAGCTGCCGGCGCTGCTGATCTCCACCGCGGTGGCGATGCTGGTCACGCGCGCCACGCGCGAACAGGAAATGGGCCAGGCGGTCACCACGCAGGTGCTGCATCCGCGTGCGCTGTCGGTGGCCGCGGCGCTGCTGGGCCTGGTCGGCATCGTGCCGGGCATGCCGAACGTGCCGTTCCTGATCCTCGCGGCGATCCTCGGCTATGCGGCATGGCGGATGCACCAGCGCGCGAGCGCCGCGCCGGAAGCGACACCGGAAACCGAAGCGGCCGCGACCGCCGCCGCGCAGCCGGAACTGAGCTGGGACGAACTGCGTCCGGTCGAACCGCTCGGCCTGGAAGTCGGCTACCGCCTGATCGCGCTGGTCGACAAGCACCAGGGCGGCGAACTGCTCGCGCGCCTGAAGGGCGTGCGCCGCAAGCTCACCCAGGACCTGGGTTTCCTGATTCCCGCCGTGCACGTGCGCGACAACCTGGAACTGTCGCCGGGCCAGTACCGCGTGCTGGTGCACGGCGTGCCGATCGCCACCGGCGAACTGCATCCCGACCGCGACCTCGCGCTCGATCCGGGCCACGTGTTCGGCAAGCTCGAGGGCATTCCCGGCAAGGACCCGGCGTTCGGACTGGACGCGGTGTGGATCCAGCCCAGCCAGCGCGCGAATGCCGAATCGCTGGGCTACACCGTGGTCGATGCCGCGACCGTGGTCGCCACGCATCTCTCGCACCTGGTGCGCGAACGCGCGGCCGAACTGCTCGGCCACGAGGAAGTGCAGCAGCTGCTGTCCACGCTCGGCCGCAACTCGCCGCGCCTGGTCGAGGACCTGACGCCGAAGCTGCTGCCGCTGTCGACGGTGGTGCGCGTGCTGCAGTCGCTGCTCGCCGAGCGCGTACCGGTGCGCCAGTTGCGCCAGATCGTCGAAGCGCTGCTCGAACACGGCGCGCACACCCAGGACCCGGCCCTGCTGACCGCCGCGGTACGCACCGCGCTGGGCCGCTTCATCGTCCAGGAACTCAACGGCCTGGGCGCCGAACTGCCCGTCTATACCTTGGCGCCGGCTCTGGAACGGGTATTGCAGGACTCCGTCAGCGGCCAGGGCGCCGCGCTGGAACCCGGACTCGCCGAGCGTCTTCACCAGAACCTCAGCGAGTGCGTCACCCGCCAGGAAACCCGCGGCGAACCCGCGGTACTGCTGGTCCCCGGTGGCATCCGCTCCGCGATCGCCCGGCTCGTGCGGCACAGCGTCCCCGCGCTGACCGTGCTGGCCTACGGCGAGGTGCCGGAGGACAAGCGGTTGCGACTGGTGGGATCGGTGGGCTGATGCAACACCCATAGCGACACGAACACGAACACACGCTCCATCGAACCACCCGGCACGACTCACCAGACAACGGTTGTTGACCCATGCGAATCAAACGTTTCATCGCCCCCGACATGCGCACCGCGCTGCGCATGGTGCGCGACGAGCAGGGACCCGATGCGGTGATCCTGTCGAACCGTCCGACCGACGACGGCATCGAGATCGTCGCGGCGACCGACTACGACGAATCTCTGGCGCAGCAGGCCCTGCGCGCCGCTTTGCCGTCGCTGCCGCCGACACCCGCACCGGTGGCCTCGCCGACCACGCCGGCGACGGTGGCCGCGGTGATGCCGCCGCTTCCCACCCGCGAGGACGAGGAAACGTCCGGCTCGCGCCTGGGCTCGCTGGCGACGCTGCTGACCAAACCCGCAATCAAGAGCAAGCCGGCCTGGACTACGCCGGTCGCCGACATCGAAGAAGAAGCGGCTGAAGTGACGCTGTCGGCGCGCGCGCGCAATGCGATCGCCGAATCGCCGATCCGTGGCCGTGCCGTGTTCGCCATCGGCGAAGCGCCGGCCGGCTCCGCGCCGGTCCAGCCGACGGTCGAGCCCGCCCGCGCCGTTACGCGCGAACCCAAGGCCGAAGCCCGCGTCGCCGCCGCCGCGTCGTCGAAGCCGGACACCTCGCGCTTCGACGCGATGATGGCCGCGCTGATCTCGCAGGGCGATCGCTTCGAGCAGGCGGTGGCGGTGCCGACGGCTGCAGTCGAAAGCACTGCTCAGGTCGCCGACGCTGTCGCTACCTCACCCAACGGGAGCGGAATCGAGGGAGAGGCCCGGGCGCAGGACCACGCATCCGGTCGCGACGACGTCGAGTCGATGAAGGTCAGCCCGAGCGCGATGCCTTCCCACTCCGCCGACCCTCACCCCAGCCCCACTCCCGCTCACGAAGCCTCCGCGCCGATCCGCGTCGAAGCCGTCGACAGCGCCCCGCGCGAAACCCATCTCCACGCGGTCCCCGACCAGCGCGATCCAACCCTGCTCGCCATGCGCGAGGAGATGGCGACGATGCGTGCGCTGATCGAGCGCGAGCTGGCGCAGATGTCGGTCGAACGCCTGCGCGGTTCGCCGGCGCGCGCGGCCGCGTTCGACGCGCTGATGAACTACGGCTGCGACGAAAACCTGGCGCAGACCATCGCCGGCCGCATCGACGCCCGCCTCGACCCGTCGCAGGTGCGCGAGCCGATGCTGGCCGAACTGGCGCGCGCGCTCAGCGTGGTGCGCAGCGAGCCGATCGACGACGGCGGCGTGATCGCCCTGGTCGGTCCGACCGGCGCCGGCAAGACCACCACGGCGGCCAAGCTCGCCGCGCGCTTCGCCCAGCGCCACCGCGCCCGCGACGTGGCCCTGGTCACCACCGACACCGAGCGCCCCGGCGCGACCGAACAACTGCACATCCTCGGCCGCCGCCTCGGCGTGACCGTGTGCGAGGCCAACGGTCCGGAAGCGCTGAACGACGCCCTGGACCAGCTCGCGGACTACCCGCTGGTGCTGGTCGATACCGCCGGCCACGGTCTGCGCGACCGCGCCCTGCTGGGCCAGATCCTCTGGCTGCGCGCGGCCAAGCGGGTGCGCAGCCTGCTGGTGCTGCCGGCCAATACCCAGGCCCACGACCTGGGCGAAGTGATCCGCCGCTATCGCCCGGCCTCGCCCGAGGGCGTGGTGCTGACCAAGCTCGACGAGACCGGCCGCCTCGGCTCGGCCCTGTCGGTGATGGTCCAGCACGGCCTCAGCCTGGCCTACACCACCGACGGGCAACAGGTTCCGCACGATCTCGCCGCCGCCGACGCGACCGCGTTGGTGAAGACACTGGAGAAAGTGCGACGTGCTGCCGATAACCCTCTCGGGTCTCTGGACGCGCGTCCAGTGAGTCCGCGTTCCCTGACCCTCCCCACCGAGGACCGCCATGCCTTCGCCAGCTGATCTGAACGCCTCCGCTTCCAACAGCGCGCGCGCGCCCGTGCGCGTCATCGCCGTGGCCAGTGGCAAGGGTGGGGTCGGCAAGACCTCGGTCTCGGTGAACCTCGCGATGGCCCTGGTCCACGCCGGCCAGCGCACGTTGCTGCTGGACACCGACCTCGGACTGGCCAACGTCGACGTGATGCTCGGCCTGTCGCCGCAGTTCACCCTCGCCGACGTCTTCGCCGGCCGCTGCGAACTGCAGGACACGCTGCTCGAAGGTCCGCGCGGCCTCTGGGTGGTGCCGGCCGCCTCGGGCAAGCGCCACATGACCGAACTGCTGCCGCAGCAGCACATCGGCCTGGTCCACGCCTTCTGCCAGCTCGACCTGCCGCTGGACGCGATGGTGGTCGACAACGCCGCCGGCATCTCCGACAGCGTGCTGACCTTCTGCCAGGCGGCGCAGGACGTGATCGTCGTGGTCTGCGACGAACCGGCCTCGGTCACCGACGCCTACGCACTGATCAAGGTGCTCAGCCGCGAGCGCGGCGTGACCCGCGTGCAGGTGCTGGCCAACCAGGTCAACAACGCCATCGAGGGCAAGCAGCTGTTCGAGAAGCTCGAACGCGTCAGCGCGCGCTTCCTCGACGTGACCCTGCACTACCTCGGCGCGGTCCCGCGCGACGAATGGCTGCGCCGCGCGATCCAGCGCCAGGAAGCCGTCGTCGAAGCGTTCCCCGGCTGCCCGTCGGCGCTGGCCTTCCGCGACATCGCGCGCCGCGCCAACAGCTGGCAATCGCCGGCCGGTCCACGCGGCGGCGTCGAGTTCTTCATGGAGCGCCTGGTCGCGCACGGCGGTGCGGCACACGCCAACGATCCGCTACGGAGCGCCGTCGCATGAACGCCGCCGCCGCGCAGTACCGCGCCACCCAGCGCGCCACCGACAACTGCAACGCCACCGAAGTCGTCGAGCGTCATGGCGAACTGGTGCGCCGCATCGCCCACCACCTGGCCGCGCGCCTGCCGGCGAGCGTGGAGATCGACGACCTGATCCAGGCCGGCATGCTCGGCCTGATCGACGCGGCGCGCAATTTCCAGGCCGACCAGGGCGCCGCGTTCGAGACCTACGCATCGATCCGCATCCGTGGCGCGATGATCGACGAGATCCGTCGCGGCGACTGGGTGCCGCGTTCGGTGCACCGCCGCTATCGCGACGTCGTCGCCGCCACGCGCGAAGTCGAACAGCGCACCGGCCGCGCTGCGACTGCGCAGGAAGTCGCCGGCGCGCTGAACGTGCCGCTGGACGAATACCACCGCATGCTCGAAGACGCCGCGCGCGGCCAGCTGATCAGCCTGGAAGCGCACCTGGACGAGCACGACGGCGAGCCGCACCTGGCCCACCACTCCGGTGCGACGCCCGCGCGCGAGTTCGAGCACGTTGCGTTCCGCGAAGCGCTCGGCGATGCGATCTCCGGCCTGCCCGAACGCGAACAGCTGGTGCTGTCGCTGTACTACGAGCAGGAAATGAACCTGCGCGAGATCGGCGCGGTGCTGTCGGTGAGCGAATCGCGCGTGTGCCAGATCCACGGCCAGGCGATGTTGCGCCTGCGCTCGCGACTGGGCGAATGGCGCGGGACGCACGACGAAGACGACGACGAGCATGGGTATTGAGCTTTCGTTTCTCCCTCTCCCCTTGCGGGAGAGGGACAGGCCGCCGAAGGCGGCCAGGGAGAGGGGTGCGATCGTCGCGGCGCTTCGCGCTACCCCTCTTCCGGCGCTGCGCGCCGCCTTCTCCCGCAAGGGGAGAAGGAAACGCTCGGCGCTCCACTGATCACAAACTCCATATCGCAGCAAAGGCAAGCCCACATGGACAAGAACCTCCGCATCCTCATCGTCGACGACTTCTCGACCATGCGCCGCATCGTCAAGAACCTGCTGAACGACCTGGGCTTCCACAACACCGCCGAAGCCGACGACGGCAGCACCGCGCTGGTCGAACTGAAGAAGGCGCCGTACGACCTGGTCGTCACCGACTGGAACATGCCCGGCATGCCCGGCATCGACCTGCTCAAGGCGATCCGCGCCGACGCCTCGCTGGCGAAGATCCCGGTGCTGATGGTCACCGCCGAAGCCAAGCGCGAGCAGATCATCGAAGCCGCGCAGGCCGGTGTGAACGGCTACGTCATCAAGCCCTTCACCGCCGCCACGCTGGAAGACAAGCTCAACAAGGTGTTCGAGCGCCTGGGAGCGGCCGCGTGATCGACGCGCCTGCTCCGCAGGATCGTCAGGCCGTGATCGCACGCCTGCACGCCGCACTGTGGGCGCTGGAGCACGACGACGTCGCCGGCTGGCGCAGCAATGTCGACGCGCTGATCCAGTGGCGCAGCCAGCCGCTGGTGCAGGGACTGGCGAAGCTGGCGCGCGAACTGGAAAGCGCGCTCGGCAATGGCGGAATCGCGTCCACCGGTTCGCTGCCGGAAGCGTGCGCGCGGCTGGAGCACGTCGTGCACGTGAGCGAGGACGCGAGCCATCGCACGCTCGACCTGATCCAGGAATGCGGAACGCTGCTGGGCACGCTGCCCGACGCCGCCGTCGAGGAACAGGCCGCGACGATCGCCGCGATCCGCGGGCGTTTCTCCGAGATGACCGCCGCACAGGGCTACCAGGACCTCACCGGCCAGATCATCCGCCGCGTGGTCGACCTGGTGCGCGCCGTGCATGCAGGACTGGGCGAAGTCGCCGACGACCACAGCACGCCGCTGCACCTCAACAACCATCGCGGCCACGGCCCGTCCGTGGCGGGCATCGATCCCGCGCCGGCGACGCAGGACGACGCGAACGAACTGCTGTCTTCGCTGGGGCTGTAGTCATGCATCGCCCGGCCTTCGTCCCTGCCGCTCCACACCCCCGCCGTCATTCCCGCGAAGGCGGGAATCCAGCTTTCCGCCGCTGCACGCCTTACCAAGGTGTTGATGCATCTGGCAGTTGGATCCCCGCCTTCGCGGGGATGACAGCATGGGAGCGTGCGCGCGGCATCGGCGATTCTTCGTCGGGAACCACCCCATGAGCGCCATTTCCTCAGACATCGCCGCCGACTTCCTGATCGAGGCGCGCGAGATCCTCGACCAGCTCGGCGAACAGATGGTCGCGCTGGAACACGCGCCGGCCGATCGCAATTGCCTCAACACCGTCTTCCGTGGTTTCCACACGATCAAGGGCGGCGCGGGCTTCCTCGACTTCGCGCCGATGGTGTCGATCTGCCACGCGGTGGAAGACCGCCTCAACGTCGCGCGCGACGGCACCGTGCCGATGGACGCCGCGGCTTTCGACGGTGCGCAGCAGGCCGTCGACCTGCTGGTCGACATGCTCGCCGCGGTCTCCAACGGCGAGGAACCCGAACACGCACCGCCGGCGCTGCTGAAATCGCTGCGCGACGGCGCCAAGGGTTTCGTCACCCAGATGCCGACGATCTCCGCCAAGCCGGCCGCGAAGCCCGCGCATGCGGGTAGCGACATCGACGACTCCGAGTTCGAAGCGCTGCTGGATCAGTTGCACGGCGCCGGCGGCGTGCCGGGCACGGTTGCCCCTCACGCGGGTCCGGGCGCTGACGCGGCCCCGCAAGCTCCTGCCAATTCCGCGCTGAGAGCAGGTGCAGGCGCCAGGAGCGCACCTGCGCCGAAGGCCGCCGAAGATCCCACCGTGCGCGTCGACGTGCGTCGCCTCGATGCGATGGTCGATCTCGTCGGCGAGCTCGTGCTCGCGCGCAACCGCCTCAAGACGATCCGTCCGCGCCTGCGCGACGAAGACCTCGACCGCGCGGTGACCGCGCTCGACGTCGCCACTTCGCGCCTGCAGTCGGCGGTGATGATGGTGCGCATGCAGCCGGTCGGCCGCGTGTTCGCGCGTTTCCCAAAGCTGGCGCGCGACGTCGCGCGGCAGGTGTCGAAGTCCGTGGAACTGGACATCGTCGGCGCCGACACCGAACTCGACCGCAATCTCGTCGAAGCGCTGGCCGATCCGCTGGTGCACCTGGTGCGCAACGCGATCGACCACGGCATCGAATCGCCAGAGGCGCGCCGCGCCGCCGGCAAGTCCGAACAGGGCACGGTGCGCCTGTCCGCGCAGCAGGAAGGCGACCACGTCTCGATCGAAGTCAGCGACGACGGCGCCGGCATCGACCCGGAGAAGATCCGCCGCAGCGCATGCAACAAGGGCCTGATCGACGCCGACGCCGCCGCGCGGCTGAGCTCGGACGAATGTCTCAACCTGATCTTCATGGCCGGCTTCTCCACGCGCAGCGAAGTCAGCGACCTGTCCGGTCGCGGCGTCGGCATGGACGTGGTGCAGTCGAAGATCCGCGAACTCAGCGGCCAGGTGCAGATCCAGTCCGAGGTCGGCCGCGGCACGCGCTTCGTGATCCGCGTGCCCCTGACCCTGGCGATCCTGCCGACGCTGCTGATCGAACTCGACGGCGATGTCTACGCGCTGCCGCTGGTGCGCGTGATCGAAGTGCTCGCGCACGAACGCGTGGAAGCGCTGTGGGTCGACGGCCAGAGCATGCTCGACCTGCGCGACCAGCCGCTGCCGCTGATCGACCTGCGCACCTGGCTCGGACTGCCGCCGCAACCCGGCGCGGCCACGACCTGCGTGGTGCTGCAATCGGGCGACCAGCGCTTCTGCCTCACCGTCGATCGCGTGCGCGGTCGCGAGGAGGTGGTGATCAAGGCATTGCCGCGAACCCTGCGCGGACTGGCCGGTTACGCCGGCGCCAGCCTGGTCGGCGACGGCCGCATGGCGCTGATCCTGGATGTGGACGCGCTGCTCAGAACCGGGCTGCGCGGCTCAAGTAGCGCGGCGAGGGACCGATAAACCAACTGAGCTTCGCGCGCTGTTCCTTCTCCCCTTGCGGGAGAAGGTGCCCCGGAGGGGCGGTAGAGGGGTCGCTGTGCAGCGGCGCCTCCACGGCCCTCTCCCTGGCCGCCTCCGGCGGCCTGTCCCTCTCCCATGAAGGGAGAGGGGGACAACGCGATTCACCTTGACGGATGCCTTCCCCACGATGGACAGACTCAGCCTCACCGGTGTCGTACTAGCGCTCGTCGCCCTGATCGGCGGCAGCATCCTCAAGGGTGCGGGCCTGTCGGGCCTGTGGTCGCCGGCTGCGTTCGTCATCGTCATCCTCGGCACCACCGCCGCGATCCTGCTGCAGACGCCGCTGGCGACGTTCAAGCGCGCGATGGCGATCGCGCGCTGGGTGTTCCGGCCGCCGGTGCAGGACCGTCCGGCGATGATCGCGCGCCTGGTCGAATGGAGCACCGTCGCGCGCCGCCAGGGCCTGCTCGGCCTGGAAGCGGAAGTGAACGCGCAGGAAGACCCGTTCGTGCGCAAGGGCCTGCAGATGGTGGTCGACGGCGTCGAACCCGATTCGATCCGGCAGATGCTGGAGATCGAACTGCACGGCCAGTCGCAGCGCGACATGGCCGCGGCCAAGGTGTTCGAAGGCATGGGCATCTACTCGCCGACGCTGGGCATCATCGGTGCGGTGCTCGGCCTGATGGCGGTGATGAAGAACCTCGCCGATCCGAGCAAGCTCGGCCACGGCATCGCCGCCGCGTTCACCGCGACCATCTACGGCATCGGCATGGCCAACCTGATGCTGCTGCCGATGGCAGCCAAGCTGAAGGGACTGATCACGCAGCAGGCCGACGAGCGCGAGATGATCATCGAAGGCCTGATCGCGATCGCCCAGGGCGAGAACCCGCGCAACATCGAAGCGCGGCTCAACGGCTTCGTGGTCTGACGAAACGATCATGGCCTCGCGTCGCCGCCACCAGCACGAGGAACACGCCAACCACGAGGCGTGGGCGATCCCGTACGGCGATCTGATCACGCTGCTGCTGGCGTTCTTCGTGGTGATGTACGCGATCTCCTCGATCAACGAGGGCAAGTACCGCGTGCTCGCCGACGCACTGTCGTCCGCGTTCGGCGGTCCGCCGCGCACGGTCTCGCCGATCCAGCTGGGCATGCACCAGCTGCGCGGCTCCGCGTTCGACCGGCCTTCGCTGGTGACGCCGGGTTCCAAGTCCGGCCCGTCGGCGTCCAGCCCGATCAGCTCGCCGCGCATGCGCCAGGTGCTGGACATGCCGACCTTCGGTTCCAGCGCGCAGGCGCAGAAGCAGATGCAGGTGCAGATGCAGCAGGCCAGCGCCGAAGCGCGCGACGCGCACGGCCAGCAGCTGCTGTCGCTGGGCCGCCGCATCCAGGACGCGCTGTCGGAACTGGTCCGGCAGAAGCTGGTCACGGTGCGCCGCAGCTACAACTTCCTGGAAGTCGAGATCCAGAGCGACATCCTGTTCGCCAGTGGCGTGGCTACGCCGAACCCGCAGGCGCTGGGCACGGTGCGCCAGATCGCCGACGTGCTGCGCGACGAACCCAACGCGCTGCGCGTGGAGGGCTACACCGACAACGTGCCGATCGCGACCTCGCAGTTCCCGTCGAACTGGGAACTCTCGTCCGCACGCGCGGCCAGCATCGTCCACGTGATGATGCAGTCGGGCATCACCGCCAACCGCCTGGCCGTGGTCGGCTACGGCGAGTTCCAGCCGGTCGCCGACAACGCCACGCCGGAAGGCCGCAACGCGAACCGCCGCGTGCTGCTGGTGATCCTCGCCAGCCCGCAGGGGCCGGACGCGCTCGAGGAGCGCGGCCCGGCCATCGCCATCGAATCGGAACAGGCCGCCAGCGTGGCGCCGGCCGTCGAAGCCGATCTCTTCCCCGCGCCGAAGGCGCCGGGTTCCGCCGCCGCGACGGCGCGCGCGCATGCCGCCGGTACCGAAGGCATCGCCGCCGACACCGCGCAAGCGACCGCCGCGGCGAAACGTATTTCCACCCCACCACCGGGAGCGGGCTGATGCGCGCCTGGGCTATTGCCAACCAGAAGGGCGGCGTCGGCAAGACCACGACGTCGTTGTTGCTCGCACGCGGACTGGCCAGCGCCGGCAACCGCGTGCTCCTGCTCGACCTCGATCCGCACGCATCGCTGACGCGCGCGTTCGAAGTCCCCGTCGATCCAGCGCCCTCGGGCACGCACGACCTGTTCAACGGCAGCGCCGCAAGCCTGCTCGAACTGGCGCGCTACACCGAGATCCCGGACCTGCAGCTGGTCGCCGCGCAACCCGCGCTTGCGACGCTGGAGCGCCGCGGCGCGACCCAGCCGGGACTGGGCCTCGCGCTCGGTCGCGCGCTGCACACGGTGCGCGAGGTCTACGACTACGTGCTGATGGACTGCCCGCCGACGCTGGGCCTGCTGATGGTCAACGCACTGGCCGCGGCCGATCGCCTGATCGTGCCCACGCAGACCGACCCGCTCGCGCTGCACGGCCTGGCCGACATGCTGCGCACGGCCGAGATGGTCGAACGCTCGCGTCGCCGTCCGCTGCCGCGCCACGTGCTGCCGACGCTGTTCGACCGCCGCACGCGCACCGGCATCCAGAGCCTGTACGAACTGCAGGACCGTTACGGCGATCGCGTGTGGCCGTATGCCGTGCCGATGGACACGCGCCTGCGCGACGCCGCGTCCCTGACCCGCGCCGAGCCGCCGGACGGCCGCGGCGCCGACGCCTATCGCCGCGCGCTGAAGTGGCTGCTCACCAGCGAGAGCGGCGGCGACCAGCGCAAGGAAGCGGCGTGAACATGAACCACCCCGTCATCGACGCCTACCTCGAAGAGCTGCTCGACCTCCCGGTCGAACCGCTCGCGCACGCGCCGGTCGCGGCGAACGCGATCGCGATCGAAACGGCGGTCGAGGCGGCAATCGAAACGACGATCGAGCCGCACATCGAAGCGGCGAATGAAGTTTCCGAAGAAGCGAACGCAGCCGTAGCGCCCACCTCTCCCCTTGCGGGAGAGGGATCTGTCGCGGCATTCGACAACCTGCTGGCCGAACTCGATTCCGACCCGCTATTCGTGCAGGCCGAGACGATGAGCGGGGAAACCGTCGAATCGTCGCCCGCACTGTCCATCGACCTCGATGGACTGCTCGCCGAACTCGACGCCGACCCGCTGTTCGTGCAGGCCGAAGCGATGACCGAAGAAGTCGCGAATCCCGCGCCCGCGCCGGCCATCGACCTGGACGGCCTGCTCGCCGAGCTCGATTCCGACCCGTTGTTCGCACAGGCCGCCGCCGCGGAAGCACAGGCGACGCAGGCCGCGCCCGCACCGCGCATCGAAGCGCCGGCCGCAGCCGCACAGATGCCCCGTCCCACGCCGCCCGCGCGACCCGCGCACGCGCCGACCGGCCTGCGTCCGATGGATCTCACACCGCCGTCGCTGCCGCCGTCGGTCACCGCCACGCATCGCTGGCTGCGCGTCGCGGTCGGCGAGGACAGCTACGCGCTGGAACTGCTGCGCGTGCAGGAAGTCGGCCGCACCTCGCCGATCGTCGCCATGCGCGGCGCGGTGCCGTCGGTGCTGGGCGCGATGAACCTGCGCGGCCGCATCGTGCCGGTGTTCGACCTGGGCATGTGGCTGGGCACCGGCCGCGTCGTGCCGGACGAGCGCGCACGCATCGTCGTGGTCGAACGCGACAACGAACTGATCGGCGCACTGGTGTCGGCGGTGGACGACGTGGTGACGCTCGGGCCCGATCGCATCGAACCGCCGCTGATGGCCTCGCCGTCGCGCGCCATCGTGGGCGTGGCCCGCGTCGTGGCCAAGCCGACGGTGCTGCTGGATGCGAATGCCCTCTTCGGGTGAAAGCACCCCTCTCCCGCCGCGCTGCGCGCGTCGACCTCTCCCGCAAGGGGAGAGGTGGGAAACCGTCTTTCCTTGTGGAAGAAGTGGGCAACGCGTTCCCCTTGCGGCGACCGCAGGGAGTGCAGGGCTGAGAGGGACAGGCCGTCGAAGGCGGCCAGGGAGAGGGGTAAGGCCCTCAAGTCCTCCCATCCCGCGCCGTTATCCCAAACGAACGACCACGGCGAACCACGAACTGCCATGAACGCACTGCCACTGCCGCCCGACCTGGGCATCGAACACGTCGCAGACCTGCAGACCGTCCTGCGCGCGCACCTGGAAGACCAGGGCCCGCTCGCGCTGAACGGCGACCGCGTCGAACGCGTGCACACCGCCGGCCTGCAGATGCTCCATGCGTTCGTGCGCGAACGCGCTGCGCTCGGCCATCCGACTTCCGTCACCGACGCGTCGCCCGTGCTGGCCGAAGCCGCACGCCAGCTTGCGCTCGCATGCAGCCTCGGCGTCGACACGCCGTCGGCCGCCTGACGCCCATCCCGAATCCACTAAAACGGCAACCGCACCGATGTCCAAGAACCTGCTCATCGTCGACGACTCCACCTCCATGCGGCAGATGGTCGCTTTCGCCCTGACCGGCGGCGGCTTCAGCGTGCGCGAGGCCGAAGACGGCCAGGCCGCGCTCGACATCGCGCGCACCACCCGCTTCGACGCCGTGGTGACGGACGTGAACATGCCGCGCATGGACGGCATCGAACTGATCCGCCAGCTGCGCCAGCTGCCCGACTACCGCTTCACCCCGCTGCTGATGCTCACCACCGAATCCGGTGGCGACAAGAAGGCCGAGGGCAAGGCCGCCGGCGCGACCGGCTGGCTCGTCAAGCCGTTCGATCCCGAACAGCTGCTGGCCACCGTCCGCAAGGTCCTTGGCTGAAACCCGACCCGTAACGAGCGAACAGCAGAGCCGCCACGATGGACATCACCCGTTTCCACGCCGCGTTCTTCGAGGAAAGCCGCGAAAACCTGGACGCAATGGAAGCGGGCCTGCTCGCGATGGAGTCCGGTTCGGCCGATGGCGAGACCATCAACGTGGTCTTCCGCGCCGCGCATTCGATCAAGGGCGGCGCGGCCACGTTCGGCTTCACCGCGATCAGCGAACTGACCCACCAGCTGGAAACCCTGCTCGATGAAGCGCGCAGCGGGCGCCGCCAGCTCGACGTCGACGCGATCGGTGCGCTGCTGGTCGCAGGCGACGCGCTGCGTGGCCTGCTCGGCGCCGCCGAGCACGGCGACGCGATCGACGAAGCCGGACTCAAGCGCGCGCACGACGGCCTGGCGAAGATGATGGGCCGCGAAGTCGCAGCCTCGTCCGCCAAGGTCGCCGCGCAGGAACCGGAGATCGCCGAGTGGCGCATCGGTTTCAAGCCGGCGCCGTCGATGTTCCTGTCCGGCAACGATCCGCTGCGCATCCTGCGCGAACTGCGCAGCCACGGCGAACTCGGCGTCACCTGCCTCGACACCGCGCTGCCGTCGTTCTCCGAACTCGATCCCTACGAGGCTTACCTCGCGTGGGACCTGATGCTGCCCGGCAGCGTGCCGCGCAGCGCGATCGACGACGCCTTCGCATGGGTCGAAGACCAGTGCGAACTGGCAATCGAAGCGATCCCGGCGCGTTCCGCCGTGGCCCCGCCGCCCTCGGCCGAAGTGCTCGACAACGTCGTCGCCATCGGCGCACGCAACGAGCCCGCCGCCGCGCGCAACACGACCAACGACGGCGACAGCTCGATCCGCGTCGCGGTCAACAAGGTCGATGCGCTGATCAACCTCGTCGGCGAACTCGTCATCACCCAGGCGATGCTGCGCCAGCGTTCGACCCAGCTCGATCCGGTCGCCAACGAGATGCTGCTGTCGGGCCTGGAACAGCTAGACCGCAACACCCGCGACCTGCAGGAAGCGGTGATGGGCGTGCGCATGCTGCCGGTGGAATTCGCCTTCAGCCGCTTCCCGCGCATGGTCCGCGACCTCGCCACGCGCCTGGACAAGAAGGTGCGCCTGCGCACCAGCGGCGAAGCGACCGAACTGGACAAGGGCGTGATCGAGAAGATCGTCGATCCGCTCGTGCACCTGGTTCGCAATTCGATCGACCACGGCCTGGAAATGCCGGCCGAACGCCGCGCCGCGGGCAAGGACGAAACCGGCACCATCAGCCTCAACGCGCAACACCAGGGCGGCCACATCGTCATCGAGATCAGCGATGACGGCCGCGGACTGGATCGCGAACGCATCCTGCGCAAGGCCGCAGAACGCGGACTGCCGATCGGCGACAACCCGACCGACGCGCAGGTGTGGGACCTGGTCTTCCACCCCGGCTTCTCCACCGCCGAACAGCTCACCGACCTGTCCGGTCGCGGCGTCGGCATGGACGTGGTGAAGAAGAACATCGCCGCGCTCGGCGGCCAGGTCGAGATCCGTTCGAAGAAGAACATCGGCACGACCGTGTCGATCCGCCTGCCGCTGACGCTGGCCATCCTCGACGGCATGACCGTCGCGGTCGGCGGCGAAGTCTTCATCCTGCCGCTCAACTCGGTGATCGAATCGCTGCAGCCCGCCGTCGGCGACGTGCGCACCATCGCTGGCGAAGCCCGCGTGCTGCGCGTGCGCGAGGACTACCTGCCGCTGCTCGATCTCGCCGCGCAGTACGGGCTGGACGGCCCGGTGCGCGAGACCGCGGCGATCGCCGTGGTGGTCGAGGCCGACGGCCAGCGCCTGGCGCTGGAAGTCGACGAACTGCTCGGCCAGCAGCAGGTCGTGGTCAAGAACCTCGAATCCAACTACCGCCGCGTGCAGGGCATCTCCGGCGCGACCATCCTCGGCGACGGCCGCGTCGCGCTGATCGTCGACGTCGGCGGTTTCGTGCAGGCGCAGCGGGTCGCGCAGGCGGCATGAATCCGTAACCCGGGCAAGGTCGAAGGCCGCGCCCGGGAGACAACTCAACACACGCACCACCCGGGTGCGCTTCGCTTGCCCGGACTACAAACACCAACGGGATCACCATGAGCCACGACCATATCACCGCCACCGAATCGGCCGACGAGTACCTGACCTTCGCCCTGGGCGAGGAGGAATACGGCGTCGAGATCCTCAAGGTGCAGGAGATCCGCGGCTACGACACCGTGACCCGCCTGCCCGACGCACCGGACTACATCAAGGGCGTGATCAACCTGCGCGGCACCATCGTGCCGGTGATCGACATGCGCCTGAAGTTCCGCCTCGCCAAAGCCGAGTACAACGCGCTGACGGTGATGATCGTGCTCAACGTCGCCGACCGCGTCGTGGGCATGGTGGTGGACAGCGTGTCCGACGTGATCCGCCTGGCCTCCGAGCAGATCCGTCCGGTGCCGGAAATCGGCGCGACCATCGACCGCCAGTTCATCACCGGCATCGGCACGCAGGGCGAGCGCATGCTGATCCTGCTGGAAATCGAGCGTCTGATGACCAGTGCCGAGATGGGCCTGGTCGCGCACGCCAACGCCGCCTGATCTGACCTGACCTCCACGTTCCACCGCAACACCGAAAACAAAAACAACGCCAAAAAGCACGCCAGGCGGAGCGAATCCGCCAAGCCAGCCGCGTTGTAGTCACACCCAAGGTCCGCCGTCCCCACGGGCGATCTTTCGTGAGTCAACAAATCAACGCAGTACCAGCGCCGCAGGGATGTATGGCGCGTCGATTTGACCCACAAGGACAACGAGGATCACATGCTCAGTGTAGGCACACGGCCTTTCGTGGCCGACCGCTCCAACTCCACCGCGCCGTCGCTCTGGCAGCGGCTGGCATCCGCCTTCGCGCCGCACCACGGCGCGCCGGCATCATCCGTCGCGAACGCACGTATCGCCGAACTGGAAGGTCGCGTCGCTGCGATCGACCGCGTGCAGGCGGTGATCGAGTTCGACCTCGACGGCACCATCCTGCGCGCCAACGACAACTTCCTGCACACGATGGGCTACCGACTGGAAGAGATCCAGGGCCGGCACCACCGCATGTTCGCCGACGCGCAGTACGCGCAGGGCGCCGAGTACCGCGAGTTCTGGGCGAAGCTCGGGCGCGGCGAATTCGACGCCGGTCAGTATCGGCGCCTGGGCAAGGACGGCCGCGAGGTATGGATCCAGGCCTCGTACAACCCGGTGTTCGACAGCAGCGGCCGGCCGTACAAGGTCGTGAAGTTCGCCACCGACATCACCGCGCAGAAGATGCAAGCGGCGGATTTCGCCGGGCAGCTCGCCGCGATCAACAAGTCGCAGGCTGTGATCGAGTTCGGCCTCGACGGCCGCATCCTTTCGGCCAACGCGAACTTCCTCGCCGCGGTGGGCTACGCGCTGGAAGAAGTGCGCGGCCAGCACCATTCGATGTTCGTCGATCCGGCGATGCGCGGCAGTGCGGAATACCGCCAGTTCTGGGAAAAGCTGGGACGCGGCGAGTACGACGCCGGCCAGTACCGCCGCCTCGGCAAGGGCGGACGCGAGATCTGGATCCAGGCGTCGTACAACCCGATCTACGACATGAACGGCCGTCCGTTCAAGGTGGTCAAGTACGCCACCGACATCACCGCGCAGGTGCGCGACAGCCAAGCGTTGCAGCTGGCCGTGGCGCAGACGCGCGAGGTCGTGGCCGCTGCACAGGACGGCGACCTCACGCGCCGCATCGACACGCGCGACAAGTCCGGCGCGATCGCCGAGCTGTGCAGCGGCATCAACGCGCTGGTCGATGCGATGGGCGCGATCATCGGCCAGATCAAGGTCGCCGCCGACACCATCGGCGTCGGCGCGGGCGAGATCGCTTCGGGCAACAACGATCTCTCGCAACGCACCGAGGCGCAGGCGGCATCGCTGGAGGAAACGGCGACCTCGATGGAACAGCTCACCGGCACGGTGCGCCAGACCGCCGAGAACGCGCGCCAGGCGACGCAGCTCGCGCGCGGTGCGGTCGACGTCGCCGCGCAGGGCGGCCACGTCATGCACGAAGTGGTATCGACGATGTCGCAGATCAGCGCGTCCTCGCACCGCATCGTCGACATCATCGGCGTGATCGACGGCATCGCGTTCCAGACCAACATCCTGGCGTTGAATGCCGCGGTGGAAGCCGCGCGCGCCGGCGAACAGGGTCGCGGCTTCGCCGTGGTCGCCTCGGAGGTACGCTCGCTCGCGCAGCGTTCGGCCAGTGCCGCCAAGGAGATCAAGCAGCTGATCGGCGATTCGGTCGACAAGGTCGAGCTGGGCACGCGACTGGTCGAAGGCGCGGGGCGCACGATGGACGAGATCGTGGTCGGCGTGAAGCACGTCAGCGACCTGATGGCCGACGTCAGCGCCGCCACGCAGGAACAGAGCACCGGCATCGAGCAGGTCAACCAGGCGATCATGCAGATGGACCGGGGCACGCAGCAGAACGCCGCGCTGGTCGAGGAGGCCTCCGCCGCCGCGCGCAGCATGGAGGAGCAGGCGCAGCAGCTGATGGACACGGTCGCCGCGTTCCGCCTCGGCGTCCCCGGCGAGGCAGCAGCCGCCTCGTCGCGTGCGCACTCGACGCGTCCGGTGCTGCGCCCGGTCTGATCCGCGCCACCATCGTCGACACGAACGCCCGGCCTCGGCCGGGCGTTCGCATTCGTGCGCGACGGACACGCGCGAAAGGGGACGCGCTTTGCAGTTTCCACTTGCTGAATGCGCATCGTGCCAATTCTCGGCCTCGATCATTCGCAATCGCGGCCGTTAACAGAGGCAAGACGCGAACCGCGTCGAGTCCCTGAACCCGGTGCCCCATGCCGAACGCTTCGTCGCTGTTCCGCTTCTCCGCCCTTTCCCTGCGCGCCCGCTTCACCTGGATGATCGCCGTGCTCGCGTTCGGCATCGTCGTCCTCGCCGCCATCGCGGTGCA
This sequence comes from Lysobacter panacisoli, assembly GCF_009765165.1. Taxonomy (NCBI): domain Bacteria; kingdom Pseudomonadati; phylum Pseudomonadota; class Gammaproteobacteria; order Lysobacterales; family Lysobacteraceae; genus Lysobacter; species Lysobacter panacisoli. The sequence goes on along the minus strand of NZ_VLNU01000001.1, from coordinate 2,149,201 downwards.
GCGCAACCACTCCGGCCAGATCGAGTTCGAACGCGCGCGCCTGCACCAGCGCGTCGGCGCGGCCATGACGGTCGTGCAGCGTTACGCCGACCTCGCGCAGGCCGGCAAGTTGCCGGAAGACGTCGCCAAGCGTGAAGCGCTGAAGGTGATCGAAACCCTGCGCAGCAAGGACGGCACCGACTACCTGTGGGTCAACGACGAGCATCCGCGCATGCTCATGCACCCGCACCAGACCGCGCTCAACGGCAAGGACCTGACCGACTTCATCAGCGCCGACAAGAAGCGCATCTTCGTGGAGATGGTGAAGACCGCGCGTGCCGGCGGCGGTTACGTCGACTACGAATGGCCCAAGCCGGGCGTCGACGGTCCGGTGATGAAGATCTCCTACGTCGCGTTGCAGCCGCGCTGGGGCTGGGTCGTCGGCAGCGGCGAGTACACCGACGACATCGCCGCGCGCGCATGGCGTTTCGCCGGCATGCTGCTGCTGGCGGGCTTCGTCGCGCTGGCCGCGGTGGTGCTGCTGAGCGTGTTGATCTCACGCAGCATCGCCGCCTCGGTGCGCCGCGCCACGCAGGCCGCCAAGGCGATGTCCGACGGCAACTTCGACCTCGACCTGCGCAGCGGCGACGGGACGATGGCACGCGACGAGATCGGCGAGCTGCTGCAGGCGCTGGACCGCATGCGCGTGCGACTGAACGACTATTCGTTAGCGCAGGGCGAAATGGCGCGTCGCCACGACGAAGGCCAGATCAGCTACCGCATCGACGCCGACGCATTCCCCGGCGCGTACGGACGCATGGTGCGCGAGACCAACGGCCTGGTCGCCTCGCACATCGATGCGATCCAGCGCGCGCTTTCCATCATGGAGCGCTACGCCGTGGGCGACCTGAGCCAGGACATGGACCGCCTGCCCGGCGAGAAGGCGGTGCTCACGCGCACGATGGATTCGGTGAAGACGAACCTGCGCGCGATCAACGGCGAGATCCAGCGGCTGGCCGAATCCGCCGCCGACGGCGACTTCGCCGCGCGCGGCGACGCGACGCGCTTCCAGCACGACTTCCGCGCGATGCTCGACACGCTCAATCGCCTGATGGCGACTGCCGACGAGAACCTGTCCGCGCTGTCCGTGCTGCTGCGCGGCGTGGCGCGCGGCGATCTGAGCCAGCGCATGCAGGGCGAGTACCGCGGCGTATTCGCGCAGATGAGCCAGGATGCGAACGAGACCGTCGATCGCCTGGCCGAGATCGTCGGTCAGATCCGCGAAGGTTCGGATGCGATCAGCAGCGCGGCCGGCGAGATCGCCGCCGGCAACAACGACCTGTCGCAGCGCACCGAGCAGCAGGCGGCATCGCTGGAAGAAACCGCATCGTCGATGGAAGAACTGACCAGCACCGTGCGCCAGAACGCCGACAACGCGCGGTCGGCCAACGGCCTGTCGCAGACCGCCGCCGAAGTCGCGTCGCTGGGCGGCCAGATCGTCGGCAAGGTCGTGCAGACGATGAACGCGATCAACGAATCGTCGCGTCGCATCGCCGACATCATCGGCGTGATCGACGGCATCGCATTCCAGACCAACATCCTCGCGCTGAACGCGGCGGTCGAAGCCGCGCGTGCCGGCGAACAGGGCCGTGGTTTCGCGGTCGTCGCCGGCGAAGTGCGCTCGCTGGCGCAGCGTTCGGCGAACGCGGCCAAGGAGATCAAGCAGCTGATCACCGATTCGGTGGTCGAGGTGAACCAGGGCGGCCAGCTGGTCGACCAGGCCGGCCGCACGATGGACGAGATCGTGACCAGCGTGAAGAAGGTCACCGACATCATCGCCGACATCTCCGCGGCATCGCAGGAACAGAGCGCCGGCATCGAGCAGGTCAACAACGCCATCACCCAGATGGACGAAGGCACGCAGCAGAACGCCGCGCTGGTGGAAGAAGCATCCGCCGCCGCGCGCAGCCTGGAACAGCAGGCCGACCAGCTGGTGCAGACGGTGGCGGTGTTCCGCCTCGCGCAGTCGACGACACCGGCTCGCGTACGCGAGGACGTCGTCATCGGCGCACCGGTCCGCCGTGCACCCGCGCCGGCACGCCCGGCGCCGGTCGCACGCGCGGTGCGCGCGCAGTCGGCGGCGAACAGCGACCGCGACTGGCAGGAGTTCTGATCGCGGGTTATTACTAGGAAATTCAGAGCGGCTGACGTCATCCCCGCGAAGGCGGGGATCCAACGCTCCGACGTATCACGCTCCACGGATGGCTTGAGTACCCGGACAGGTGGATAGAGCCGCCCTTCGGCGGCCCGAAAGACCCCGCCTTCGCGGGAAGAACGCGCAATGGCGAAGCGATCACCGCGCATCGCATGTCCGGAACTTCATCCGAACCATCTCCCTGTGGAAGAAGGTCGAGTCGCTATACTCGCCCTCGATTGCGCGCCGTCGCGCGCACGCCACCGGCAGGGACTCGCACTTGGCAACGATCGCTCCGGCCGCACTCGCGGCCCTGATGTTCATCGCTTCGATTCCGTCGGCCCACGCCGACGACACCCCGCGCGAGCTTCCGCCCGGTGCGCAGCAAATGGTCGAACAGGTCGCCCAACAGCTCACGCGCGTGCAGGACGCCGATGTCGAGCTTTCCTGCGACAAGGCCGTGGAGAACGCGCACTACGGGCTCGATACGATGCTCGAGGTCGGCCAGCGCAACCTCGACACGGGCTATCTCAAGCGCGCCGATTACGAGGCGAGCGCGGCGAAGCTCAAGGCGTTCCGCGCGCAGGTGACCGACCAGGATTGCCGCAGTGCGACGGGGCCGCAGCGCGAGTTCTACCGCTGCATGTCCAGCGACTACAACCACGTCGTCGCCTGCGCGGCGCAGGCCAAGCGCAGTCTCTGACGGTTGCCGTAACGAAAACGGGACGCCTCGCGGCGTCCCGTTCTCGAACACGCTTCGGCGTGATGATCAGCGCGCGCCGGTCGCGGCCGGTGCGCCCGCACCCTCGGCGACGGGCTGCGGCACGTCGGACAGCAGCGCCGTACGGAAGGATGCGTCGCGCGCGACGGCTTCCTTGTTCTTCAGGCGAGCCTTGACGAAGTCCTCGTCGTTGCCCGGCGCGCCGGCCGGCACGTCCAGCGCCGAACGCGAACGCGTCCACGCGATGCCGCAGCGGCCGTGGCGCGCGGTCATCGGCGCGATCGCGGTCCTGGCCTGGCCGTCGGCGTCGACGATGCGGAAATCGACCGTCGGCGTGGTCTTGCCCGAACCCGCCAGGCCGACCGAGATCTGCTGCGGCAGGCTGTCCCACACGCGCACGTCGGCGTCGGGCTTGACCTTGTTACCGATCGCGCCGGTCGCGATCATGATCACCGCACCTGCGGCGACCACCGGCAGCACACCGCTCTGCGTGAGCAGGTAGCCGATCTCGGCGGTGCCGAACAGGCCGTTCTTGAGTTGCGCCTTGCCGTCTAGGATCGCATCGAACGCACGGCCGCCACGCGTGGTCGCCTGGTAATGCACGTCGCTGTAGACCGCCAGCGGCGACAGTGCAGGCGCCGGCGCTGCCTTGCCCTTGCCCTTCGCGGGCGCAGGCTTGACCTTGCCACCAAGCGCGAACGATGCGCTCTCGCCGCGACCGCTGTCGGGCACGTCGGCGAAGGTCAGCAGCTTGTTCTGGCTACCACGCGCCATCTTCAGCGGACCACGACCGAGTTCGGCGATCAGCAGCGTGTTCTCGGTGGTCGGCACGCGCACCGACGGATTCACCGCGGTCGCGGCAGCGAAGGCGTCCTGCGCATTGCCGGTGTCGGCCATGCAGTACGACGCCCAGCCGGCGAGGTAGTTCATCACCGCGAAGTCGCCCTGGAACTCCTCTACTTCCGACAGCGTGTCCTGGTATTCGCCCGACATGAACGACGCACGCGCGTTCTGGTAGTCGCCCGCACGCAGGTACAGCAGGCCGCGGTAGTAGTAGGCCATCGCACGTTCGTACGGCTCGCCCTTGTAGTCCTTGATGCCTTCCTTGGTCCACTTCGAGCGCGCGTCCTTGGCGATCGCGGTCTGGCCGTAGAACGCTTCGATGCGACCGAGCGCTTCGTCGAAGGCCCATTCGGCGGCGGCGTAATCACCGCTTTCCATCGCAGCCAGGCCGAGCCGTTGGAAGTTCAGCACCGCGTTGTGTTCGCCGTCGAGGAACAGCGTGCGGTAGAACGGACGCAGCGCTTCGGGCTTGGACTGCGCGTAGGCGTTGGCGTCATCCGTCTCGGGCATCAGGTACGGCGCGGTCGCGGCGGCGACGTGGAAGCGCTCGCGGCCTTCCCACGCATCCGCGATCGCCTGCGACGCCGGCTTGCCCGGCGCGGCGATGAAATCCTTGTCTTCCTGGTCCACGCGCTTGCCGCATGCGGCGGGCTTCGCCTTGGGCAGCACGTAGAGCTTGTAGTGGAGCGATGGCATCGGCTTGTTGGTGTACACCGCGATGCGGTACTTGCTCGACTCGGGCACGCTGACGGTATGCGTGCATTCGTTACTGCGACGCGACCACCAGGCGCCCATCGACGCCACGGGCTTCCATTCCGTCACGCCCTTCTTGTTCGTGTTCTGGAAGTAGACCGAGGTCATCACGCCGTCCTCGACATCGTGGACGACGCCGTAGGTCAGCGTGTCGCCCTTGAGCAGGTCGATGTCGAAGAACGCGACGTTGAAGTTCGACGGCTGCACCTTGAAGAACGACAGCGTCTCCATCGCCGCGAAGTAGGCGCTGTTGTCGTCGAGCACGCCTTCGTAACGCTCGCCGTAGAAGATCGGGATCGACGGGATCTTGTGCCTGGTCTGTTCGTCCATCGCCAGTTCGACCGTCGGTGCGACGCGCTCGACGGTCTGTGCCGATGCGCGTAGCGGCAGCGCGGCCGCGACGGTGAGGACGATCAGGCCCAGCGCGTTGCGCAACATCGGGGAAAAGGTGTTCGGCATGTTCAGTTCCAGTACGCGGCAAGCGCGCGCAGCGTGGCGGCGGCGACAACGTCGCCGGCTTCGGCGAGGGTCTGTTCGGGCGCGGCCTCACGCACGAAGCCCTTGGCGCCGGCGACGAAACGGCCCGGGCCGCGTTCGGCCCCCTTGCCGTCGCTGACCAGGCTGGCCAGAAGTTCACCGGAGGAAATGCGCTTCACCTCGACGCGGAACAGCACGCCGAACGGCGCCTTCGCATCCGGCGTCTGCAGCACTTCGACCAGCAGGTCGGCCTTGTCGCGCAGCGCCTGCGTTTCCAGCGTCTGCACGTCCTTGCGCTGTGCGGCGGAACCGGCGGCGGCCTTGCCGCGCATGGCGACGTTGCGATCGACCAGCGTCACGCCGGCGTTGCGCAGGCGCGTGTTGAACGCGGTCATCAGCGGCCAGTCCTCGTTCTCGGCGAGCGAGCTGCGCTGCGCATCCGGCTCAGCCTGGCGCTCGCCGACGCGCAGCGTCGTCACCGACGACGCACCGGCCACCTGCGCCACCGAACGGCCTTCCTCGCCGACAGCAGTGACGGCTGCGCCCTGCCCGGCCTGGGTCAGCTGCGCGACCTGATCATGGCCGGTCGAGAGCGTGTCGGTGAGTTCGCGGTTCCACAGCACCGCCATGCGCGGCTTGCCGGCCTTGCGGTACGCAGCGCCGAACGCGGCGGTATCGGCGGCCGGATCGGCCGATGCGGTGACGGGCGCGGCCATCACCTCGGGCATGCCTTCGCGGTACTGCGCCTGCGCCGGTATCGCCAGCGCGCACAGCAGGACGCCGCCGAGCGGCAGGATGGAGCGCATGGCCATGTTCGCAGTCCTCCGGCTCAGGGCGCCGACGAGAGTTCGATCAGGTAGTAGCTGACGTCATCGCGTGCCATCGAGCGCTCGCGGTAGATACCGGTGCCGTAGGCCGGGATGAACACCTTCGACCAGGTCGACGTCGGCTCGGTCGGCGCCTGCGCGGCGTCCATGAACGACGAACGAGCCTGCACCTGCAGCGGCTCGCCGGTGCAGTTGATCAGGCGTGCGGTGACTTCCACCGTGTCGGTTTCGGTACGGCGCGCGAACAGGCCCTCCACCAGCACCTGGCGCGTGAGTCCCTTGTCAGTGAACTGCACCGAGTTCAGATCGATCGGCGTCATCGACTTGGGCACGTTGGCCACCAGCGCGGGACCGGCGTACGGCGCGGACTTGCGCGCCTGGCGGGTCTTGCACTTGACCACCTGGTTCTCCGCCGCGTACAGCGGCTGGGCCAGGAAAGGCGCCGCGACCAGCAGCGCGATCATCGCTTGCATGCGCATCGTCGCGATCTCCTCAGCGGGACACGGTGGACGCGGCGGCCGGCGGCGGCACCTGCGCGTTGGGATCGACGGGACGCGGCGTCTTCGACGCGCACGCACACACGCACAGCGCAAGGCACAGCGACAGCAGCCGCAGGCAGCTCGTTTTCATTCCGGTTGTCCCCTGTTGTTGTGTGCGCCGACCACGCGGATCGGCGGTGGATCAGCGGTAGATCACGTCGTCCGTGGCGGTGCGGGCGATCTCGTAGCTGTTGGACCACTCGATGATCCCGCTCTCCAGGTCGACCATCTCGAACACGATCTGGGTGAAGCGCTGCATCTGGCCGGTCTTGGGATCGCGCGCGTCGGTCGAGGCGATGTTGCCGGTCAGGCGGTAGTCCGCGCCGGCCTGCGCGCGGGTCATGCCGGTGGTGCCGACGTCCGTCACGCCTTCGCGCTTGAGCGCGCGCTCTTCCTCGATCATCGCCGCGTTCTGGCGCGCGATGAACACCATCCGGCCCTGGCTGGCGCGGTTGAGACCCACGCGCAGGCGGTCGGTGATGAGGTTCTTGTTGATGCGCTGCGTGCTTTCGTTGGTGAAGTACGCGCTGTCCACGATGATCCGCGGCGGCTTGCTGCGGCCGGCGAGCGTGGCGTTGCCGAGCATGTCGCGGACCATGCGGTCGGCCATCGAGGTGATGTCCTGGCCTTCGATGCCCAGGCCGGAGACCGGACCCTTCTGGGTCGGATCGATGTCGGTGGCGCCCTGGTTGCGGTCGCGCGCATGCGCCGAAGCCACCGCCAGGACGAGCACGCATACCGCCGCGCAAACGCGGCGCGCTTGAGAAGTAATCACTTGTTTTCCCCTGCCTCCGGTGTCGGAGGCCCCCTGTGGGGCCGCAAGTTAGCAGAGGCTTTCAAACGTGACAACGGTCAATATTTTGACGCGGGCAGGGCGACCGTTCGCCGGCCCCGAAACGAAGAACGCGCCGGTGCCGGCGCGCTCTTCGGGACCGCACGGGCGGCGTGGCTTACAGCGAGAAGTCCAGACGGACCTTGCCCTTGCCACCACCCGGCGCGAACTCCCACTGCTTCACGGCGCGCACGGCCGACTGCTCGAACACGCGGGCCGGCTTGGCGTTCACGACCGAGACGCTGGCGACCTTGCCGCCTTCGTCCACGACGAACTCGACTTCCACGAAGCCCTGGGTGCCCGAACGGGCGGCTTCCGGCGGGTACTGCGGCTCGACGCGCTTGGTCGGCCTGAGGTCGGCCGAGGCCGGGGCAGCGAAAGACAGGGCCAGCGCGGCGAGGCCGGCGGCAAGGATGAAGGAATGGCGCATGGGAACTCCTTGGGGACTGGTGTCGGGCGACACCCCGGACATCGGCCGCGGAAGCGGATTCTTTAGGACTCGAAAAATCGAAGATGACCGGCCCCGCTGGTCCCTCTCCCCTTGTGGGAGAGGGACAGGCGCGAAGCGCCAGGGAGAGGGGTGGACGGCAGCGCGCTTCGCGCGACCCCTCTTCCGCCCTTCGGGCACCGTCTCCCACAAGGGGAGAAGGAAAAACGACGAGCCCGGGTAAGCGCAGCGCACCCGGGAGCCCGACTGCCGGAAAGCGACACGACGCCACCCCTGGCGCGACCTCCCGCCTTCGGATCGCCCGGCCCGGCCATCCCTGGCCGGGCTTGCGGCAGCTCACGCGGCATGCCGCGTAAGCGAGCTGCCTCAACCTAAAGTTTCGGCGCCCCGGGCCGATGCCGCGGATGTCGACCCGCGACGGGTCAGTTCGCACCGAGAGGCACCATGTCCACCCGCTCAACTTCCACCCTGCTCGACCGCATCCTGGGTCCGGCCACGCAGTTGATGTCGCAGCTGCGCTTCAACCAGAAGGCGATGGTGATCGGCGCCGCCTTCATGCTGACCTGCGGCGTGCTCGCGGGCATCCTGGTCGTCCGCTCCAACGCCGAGATCGACGCCGCGCGCAGCCAGCGCGCCGCCGTGGTCGGCCTGGGCCACCTGCACCGCGCGATGCTGGGCATGCAGCAGCACGAGCAGCTGGTGGTGCGCAAGTTCGCCAAGGATGAGATCGGCGCGCAGGCGCTGGAACAGTCCGCCGCGCAGGTCGGCCGCGAACTCGACGGCCTCGCCGCATGGCAGCGCGGCCAGCTCCCCGACTCCACCGTGGCCGGCGCGCTGCAGGAAGCGCGCACCGCGTGGGCCAAGGCCACCGGCGACCATGCCGACTCGGCCGCCGCATCCGCCGACCACCTGGCCGCCGTGCGCAAGCTCGGCGACATCCACAGCCTGATCGCCGACGAAACCGGTCTGGCGCAGGCGCAGAACGCGCCGGTGCTGTACATGGGCCGCACCGCGACCGTGTGGGTGCCGACGCTGGCCGAGTACACCGCCCAGCAGAGCGCCACCGTGCTGCGCGTGCTCGGCGACGGCGCGATCTGGGTCGACGATCGCACTGGCCTGGCCGTGTCGCGGAACATGCAGGACTACGTGCGCACGCGTTCGGAAGTCGAGCTGAAGGACGCCGAGGAAGAAATGCCGGCGCTCACCGACACCATCGGCAAGCCGTTCCGCAAGGCGCTCGATGCCGTGGCCAAGCAGAACGAAGACATCCAGAAGCATGTGCTCGATGCGGAAACGCCGGTGCTGCCGGTGAAGATCATGGCCGCGCGCGTGGAAGCCACCCGCATGGCCCTGGCCGCCGCGATGTCGGCCGCCAACGCCTCGCTCGACGACGCCGCCAGCGCCGAAATCGCACGCCTGCAGCAGCGCACCGCGCTGACGCTGGGCGCGTGCACGCTGCTGTTGCTGATCGCCGCCTATCTGTTCCTCGGCTTCAGCCGCAGCACGCGCAACTCGCTGCGCGAAGTGCAGAACGCATCCGAGCTGCTCGCCCGCGGCGAGTTCCCGGACGCGGTGCGCGTGAACAGCCGCGACGAAGTGCGCGACATCGCGCGTGGCCTGGAACGCGCCATCAACACGCTGCGCGGTTTCGCCGGTGCACAGCGCGACCTGTTCGAATCGCACCAGGCCGGCGAGATCGATCGCCGCCTGCGCAGCGAGGACTTCCCGGGCGCGTACGGCCAGATGGCCGGTGAGGTGAACACGCTGGTCGATTCGCACATCCAGGTGAACACGCGTGCGATGGAGATCGTCGCAGCCTACGCGCGCGGCGACCTGTCGATGGACATGGACCGCCTGCCGGGCCAGAAGGCGCGCATCACCGACTCGGTCGATTCGGTCAAGCACGGCATGCAGGCGATCAACGCCGAGATCAAGACGCTGGTCGATGCCGCCGTCGCCGGCGACTTCAGCCGCCGTGGCGACGCTGCGCGCTTCGAGTTCGTGTACCGCGACGTCGTGCAGTCGTTGAACCAGCTGATGGCCACCGCCGAGGAAGGCCTGCACGAAGTGGGTTCGTTGCTGGCGGCCGTCGCCGACGGCGATCTCAACCGTCGCGTCGAAGTCGAACTGCCCGGCCAGTTCGGGCGTCTCTCGCACGACGCCAACCGCACCGTCGAGCAGCTCGCGCAGATCGTCGGCCAGATCCGCCAGGGTTCCGACGCGATCAGCAGCGCCGCCGCCGAGATCGCCGCCGGCAACAACGACCTGTCGCAGCGCACCGAGCAGCAGGCCGCATCGCTGGAAGAAACCGCCTCGTCGATGGAAGAGCTGACCAGCACGGTCCGCCAGAACGCCGACAACGCGCGCCAGGCCAACCAGCTCGCGCAGAGCGCGGCCGAAGTCGCCGGCCAGGGCGGCACGGTGGTGGGCGAAGTCGTGCAGACGATGACCGCGATCACCACTTCGTCGAAGAAGATCGGCGACATCATCGGCGTGATCGACGGCATCGCCTTCCAGACCAACATCCTGGCGCTGAACGCCGCGGTCGAAGCCGCGCGCGCAGGCGAGCAGGGCCGCGGCTTCGCGGTGGTCGCCGCGGAAGTGCGCTCGCTCGCACAGCGTTCGGCCAATGCCGCCAAGGAGATCAAGCAGCTGATCACCGACTCGATGACCAAGGTCGAGGAAGGCAGCGTGCTGGTCGGTCACGCAGGTCGCACGATGGACGAAATCGTGACCAGCGTGAAGAAGGTCACCGACATCATCGCCGACATCTCCGCGGCGTCGCAGGAACAGAGCTCGGGCATCGAGCAGGTCAACAACGCCATCACCCAGATGGACGAGGGCACGCAGCAGAACGCCGCACTCGTCGAGCAGGCATCGGCCGCCGCGCGCAGCCTGGAACAGCAGTCCGAACAGCTGGTGCACACGGTCGCGGTGTTCCGTCTCGCCCACGCCGCGCAGTCCACGCGCACGCAGGCGACGGTGGTCGAAATGGCCGCCGGCAAGCCGGGCAAGGCCAAGCCGGCCGCACCGGTCGCCAAGGCCGCGACGACGCGCAAGGTCCGCGCGACCGCCGCCGCCAACAGCGCCGAGCCGGATTGGCAGGAGTTCTGAAAGTAACGACGTGATCCCCTCCCCTGCACGCAGGGGAGGGAGCTGGCGCAACCGCAACACATGTAGCCCGGGTAAGGCCGGTGGCCGCACCCGGGTTCTTCACCGCCCGGTTCCAACGATGCAAACGCCCCGGGTGCGCTTCGCTTGCCCGGGCTACGAACGCGATACTTCCGAGCCCCCCATGCGTCCCTCGCGCAGCCAAGACGAACGCGAATTCACCTTCGACGAACGCGACTTCCGCCGCGTCTGCCGCATGATCCGCGACCGTGCCGGCATCCACCTGCACCCGCACAAGCGCGACATGGTCTACAGCCGCCTGGCGCGACGCGTGCGGGCATTGGGCATGGACCGCTTCGGCGATTACCTCGACCTCGTCGAGGCCGAGCCCGACGAAGAGCTGCAGGGTTTCGTCAACGCGCTCACGACCAACCTCACGTCGTTCTTCCGCGAATCGCACCACTTCGACATCCTCGCCAGCCACCTGCGTTCGCGCGGTGCGAAGCCGCAGACGATCTGGTGCAACGCCGCCTCGACCGGCGAGGAGCCCTATTCGCTCGCGATCACCGCCTGCGAGGCGTACGGCACGATGACGCCGCCGGTACGCATCCTCGCCACCGACATCGACACCAACGTGCTGCAGACCGGCGCGCGCGGGGTGTATCCGGTGGAACGCATCAACACCCTGTCGCTGCAGCGGCGGCGCCAGTTCTTCCAGCGCGGCAGCGGCGCCAACAACGGCCTGTGCCGGGTCAAGCCGGAACTTCAGGCGCTGATCGAGTTCCGCCCGCTCAACCTGCTGGCCGACGACTACGGCCTGCGCGGCGGGTTCGATGCGGTGTTCTGCCGCAACGTGATGATCTATTTCGACAAGGCCACGCAGTACCAGGTGCTGCAGCGGATCGCACCGCTGATCGCACCCGACGGCCTCCTCTTCGCCGGACACTCGGAAAGCTTCGGTCATGCCCATGACCTGATCACTCCCTGCGGCCGAACGACCTACCGCCCCGCCGCAGGACTGCGCCGATGACCGCCGCCACTTCCCTCGCCAGACCACCCGTCGAGCCCGGCAGTTACTACGACCCGGTGCTGCAGACCGAGGCGATCAAGCTGCTGCCGGCCGACTACCGCGTCACCGATCGGCCGATCGCGCTGGTCACGCTGCTCGGCTCGTGCGTCGCCGCGTGCCTGTACGACCCGTTGCTCGCGGTCGGCGGCATGAACCACTTCATGCTGCCCGGCGGCGACGCCGAGGCGGTGTCCTCGCGCTACGGCGCGCACGCGATGGAACTGCTGATCAACGATCTGCTCAAGCGCGGCGCTCGACGCTCGCGCCTGCAGGCCAAGGTATTCGGCGGCGGCAACGTTCTCAGCGGCTTCTACAGCGATCCGATCGGCACGCGCAACGCCTGCTTCGTGCTCGACTACCTCGCGGCCGAACGCATCCCGGTCGTCGCGCAGGACCTGGGCGATATCCACCCGCGCAAGGTGTGCTTCTTCGCCCAGACCGGACGCACGCTGGTGAAGCGCCTGCCGTCGGCGCGCAACGACGTCATCGTCGACGCCGAGCGCGCCTACTACGGACGCCTGGCGAAAGAGCCGGCGAGCGGCAGCGTGGAACTGTTCTGATGAACGCGTTACCGAAGATCGCCAGGCAGCATCGCATCAAGGTCCTGGTGGTGGACGATTCGGCGCTGGTGCGCCAGCTGATGACGCAGCTGCTGGAAGAGGACCCCGGCATCGAGGTCGTCGGCGCCGCCGCCGATCCGTACATCGCCCGCGACAAGATCAAGCAGCTCAATCCCGACGTGCTGACCCTCGACGTCGAGATGCCGCGCATGGACGGCCTGACCTTCCTGCGCAACCTTATGCGCCTGCGGCCGATGCCGGTGGTGATGGTGTCCACGCTGACCGAGCGCGGCGCGCAGGTCACGCTCGACGCGCTCTCGCTGGGCGCGGTGGATTTCATCGCCAAGCCCAAGCTCGACGTCGCGCGCGGGCTGACCGAATACGCCGGCCTGCTGGTCGAGAAGATCAAGCAGGCAGCGAAGGCGCGTGTGGTCGCGCACAAACCGGAACGCATCGGCGAGATCGCCGCGAACGCGCCGGCCGTCGCCTACCGCACGACGCACCGGTTGATCGCGATCGGCGCATCCACCGGCGGCACCGAGGCGATCCGCGAAGTGCTGGCGCAGATGCCCGCCGATGCACCGGCAACGGTGATCGCGCAGCACATCCCGGGCGCGTTCAGCGCGCCGTTCGCCGATCGCCTCGACCGCCACAGCCGCATGACCGTGGTGCACGTGGAGCGCGACCAGGAGCTGTTGCCCGGCCACGCCTACGTCGCTCCGGGCGGTCGCCACCTGCGCGTGTACCGCAGCGGTGCGCGCTGGCATTGCCGGCTCGGCGACGACGATCCGATCCGCCGCCATCGTCCCAGCGTGGACGCGCTGTTCGAATCGGTCGCCGAACACGTCGGCGGCAACGCCAGCGCGGCGCTGCTGACCGGCATGGGCGACGACGGCGCGCGCGGGCTGCTCGCATTGCGCAAGGCCGGCGCGGCGACGATCGCGCAGGACGAGGCCAGCAGCGTCGTGTGGGGCATGCCGGGCGCGGCGGTCGCACTCGGTGCGGCACAGGACACGGTGCCGTTGTCGCAGGTCGCGCAGCGGTTGCTGGCGGGCACGGCGCACGATTGAGGCGCCCCCTCTTCCGCCCCTTCGGGGCACCTTCTCCCGCGAGGGGAGAAGGGAACAGCAACAACAGCAACAACAGAAGCAACAGAAGCAACAGAAGCAGCAGAACACACCTTCGGCGTGAACATGCGCTCCCCTCTCCCCTTGCGGGAGAGGGACAGGCCGACGAAGTCGGCCAGGGAGAGGGGTCGGGCGCGCAGAACCGCGACCGCCATCACGCAGCACAAACCCCGAATTCCCCGGCATTTCCCGCTAAAGCACCCGCCACACCAGCCGTTATCTAACTTGCCCCATTCGGTGAGATCGAAGATGGATTCCCGCGTACTGATTCGCCTTGCAGCGCCCGTGGTGCTGACTTCCCTGCTGATTACCGCCGAAGCGCTGGGCTGGCCCGACGCCGTGCGATGGGGCGCGCTGGTCGCGATGACGCTCGCGTGGCTCGGCTTCGCCTGGACAATGCAGCGTCCCAGCCACAACGACGCAGCGATGCTGCGCGAACAGACCCGACTGCTCGACGACCTGCGCAACTTCGTCAGTTCCGAAGTGCAGGGTTCGCGCGGCGAGATCGAGCGCACCCGCGGCCTGATCCGCGAGTCCGTCGCCAAGCTCGGCGTGAGCTTCGAGGCGGTGAACCGCAAGTCGCGCGAACAGAGCGAAGTGGTGTCGCGCATCATCGACCGCACCGACGGCGAACACGGTGGCGTGGACGTTTCGCGCTTCGCCCTGCAGGCCAGCCAGCAGATGGAACAGCTGGTCGAGGCGCTGGAAGCGGTGAGCGGCCAGAGCACCACCACCGTCACCCACATCGACGCGATGGCCGAACACCTGGACGGCATCTTCGCGCTGCTCGAGGACGTGAAGTCCATCGCCGACCAGACCAACCTGCTCGCGCTCAACGCAGCGATCGAAGCGGCGCGTGCCGGCGAAGCGGGACGCGGTTTCGCGGTCGTCGCCGACGAGGTGCGCAACCTGTCGGAACGCTCCACCGCCTTCAACGAGCAGATCCGCAAGCTCGCGCACAGCTCCAAGGACTCCATCGCCCGCGTCCGCGACACGGTCAGCACGATGGCCTCGCGGGACATGGACCGCTCGCGCGGCGCCCGCGCCGAAGCCGCGGCGATGCTGGAACGCGTGGACGGCATCAACCGCGGCCTGGGCAACGGCATGCGCGAGATCGCCGACTGCGGCCGCTCGATCGACGGTTCCGTGGCCGAGGCGGTGCGTTCGCTGCAGTTCGAGGACATCGCCACCCAGGCCCTGGGCGCGGCCACCACGCACCTGGACCGCCTGAGCGCGATCAACCGCGAGGCCACCGCCCTGCACCAGCTGCTGCACCGCGCCGACCGCGCCGATGCGGAAGTACGCCAGGCCCTGCACCAGCTCGGCCAGCGCATCGCGCAGATGCGCGTGGAATGGGAGCGTCCGCCGCACAAGGCGGTGATGCAGCAGTCGATGGATGCTGGTAGCGTCGAGCTCTTCTGAGGAACCCGCGCGACGGAATGAACGCGACGCCTCCACCACCCGCGGCGGGGCCGACCGGCCCGCTGCATGGATCGCCCAACGGGCGCGCAAGCTTGCGCGCCCGTCTGCGTGGGCGCGCTGGCTTCCTGCTGTGCGTGGCGATGGCCACGCTGGCGGTGGTGTGGATGGTGATGGTCGCACCGGCACTGGCGCTGGAGCTGCGCCGCTGGTTCGGCGACGCCTCGCACTGGATCGCCAACGCGCTGTCGTTGCCGATCGTCGCCGCGCTGCTGTTCCTGCTGTTGCGGCGCACGTGTTCCGACACGCGCGAGGAAGAACTCGCCGAGCACCTGCAGCGCCAGCAACAGGAACTCCATGCGCTCGCCGGCCACCTCATCGAGGTGCAGGAAAACGAGCGCCGCCGGCTTTCGCGCGAACTGCACGACGACATCGGCCAGGCGATCTCGGCGATCAAGATGTCCGCCACCTCGCTCGACGGCGAGGACGACGCGGGGCGCCGCGAGATCATCGATGAGATCGTCGGCATCTCCGACCAGACCATCGCCAAGCTGCGCGACATCTCTATCCTGCTGCGGCCACCGCAACTCGACGCGCTCGGACTGGTCGCGGCGCTGCGCTGGCAGTGCGAGCGCCTGTTCCGCGGTGGTCAGCCGACGCTGGAACTCGACCTGATGCCCCTGCCGGAACGCCCCGCGCCCGCGGTGGAACTGGCCTGCTTCCGCATCGCGCAGGAAGCGCTGACCAACGTATTGCGCCACGCCGGCGCGACCCGGGTGACGGTGATGCTGGCACCGCGCGAGGACGCACTGCTGCTGTCGGTGATCGACGACGGCCGCGGCTTCGACCCGGAACACTCCAGCGGCCTGGGCCTGATCACCATGCGCGAACGCGCGCAGCAGATCGGCGGCACGTTCGACATCGAGACGGTGGCGGGCGCCGGCACCTGCGTGCGCGCCTGCCTGCCGCTGCGCGCGCCGGGCTGATCCTCAGTCCCACGGCGTCAACGCCGTAACCCGGGTAAGCGAAGCGCACCGAGGCGACGCGACGAAGAGACTCGACCCGACGCCTGCGAACCCGGGTGCGGCCTTCGGCCTTACCCGGGCTACAACGCGAAGCTACACGTGGCTATCGCTTCGCGCGCCACGCGGCTAGCAGCACCGCCGCCGCTGAAGCGACGTTGAGGCTTTCCACCAGACCCGATCCCGGAATCGACAGGCGCAGATCGCAGGCCTGGGCGAGTTCGCGGTCCATGCCCTCGCCTTCCGCGCCGAGCACGTAGACGAGCCGCTGCGGCAGTTCCGTGCGGAACGCATCGCTGCCGCCCTGCACGACCGTTGCGGCGAGCGTGAAGCCGGCGCTGCGCAGCTGCGCGATCGCGTTGTCGCTGCGCCCCATGCGCACCAGTGGCACGGCTTCGGCGCCGCCTTCGGCCACGCGTGCGGCGGCGCCGGACAGCGCCAGCGTCGAATGCTTGGGCAACAGGATCGCGGCGATGCCGAAATGCGCCGCCGAGCGCAGGATCGCGCCGAAGTTGTGCGGATTGCCGACGCCGTCGAGCCAGATCGCGCACTGCGGACCGGCCGGCAGATCGCGCAGCCAGCTCGACATCGGCTGCGGTTCTTCGCGCAGCACGTCGGCGACGATGCCTTCGTGGTGGCTGCTGGCGGCGAGCTTGTGCAGGTCGAGTTCGTCGACCACGCGATAGCCCACGCGGTTGGCCACGCACCACTTCAACAACGGCTGCAGCGCGGGAATGCGCGCCTCGGCGAGGTACAGCTTGCGGATCGCCTGCGGGCGTCGCGAAAACACCGCCTGGATCGCGTTGAGTCCGTACAGGCGCAGCTCGGCGCTGCGGCGTTCGCGCAGCGCGTGGTTGGCGTCGTGTTCGTGTTCGTGCTGGTGCTCGTGGAGTGAATCGTCGTCGCGCGGACGCTGCACCTGCGCGGTGCGCTCGCTGAAGCGCTCCTGGCGCGAGCGAACGCCACTGCGGTCCCACGGACGGGATTCGCCTGGCGGACGCGGGCCACGCGGCGGACGGCTGGGGGGATCATGGCGCATCGGACAGACTCCTTCGTACTTTGGCGAACACGCGCAGATCGTGCACGTCGCCATGTTTCACAACGGCGCAACGCTGTACGCCTTCTTCCACGAACCCGTTCCGGAGCAGCACCCGTGCCGAGGCCGGGTTGGTGTCCAGCACGGTCGCCTGCACGCGGAGCAGCGCGCGCATCTGCATCAGCCACGGCACGTAGCTCGCGACCACGCGCGTCATCAGTCCGCGGTTCCACAAGCGCTGGCCGAGCCAGTAACCCAGTTCGGCGCCGTGGCGACGCTCGCCCTGCCCCGGTCGCGCACCGATGCCACCGCAGGCTTCGCCATCGACCTCGATGGCGAACACCGGATCGCGCAGGTCGACCACGTCGCCGGCGAGGAAGCGCTCACCGTCCTCGCGCGTGTACGGGTACGGGAAACGGTCGCTCAGGCCACGCGCGATAGACGCATCGTCGGCGTGGCGCAGCAGCGATTCCAGATCGTCACGGCGCCACGGCCGCAGCACGAAGCCTTCGCCTGGCAGGCGTGCGTCGTGGAGCGGGCGGGCGTCGAGGCTCATGGCCGACAGGGTACCCGTGCAGGGGGCGTGAAATCCGAACGGGTGTTCAGGGTACTCCGCCCCTCTCCCTGGCCGACTTCGTCGGCCTGTCCCTCTCCCGCAAGGGGAGAGGGGAAGCGCGGCGTGCCTTCTCACCTCACCTCACCTCACCTCACCTCACCTCACCTCACCTCACCTCACCTCACCTCACCTCACCTCACCTCACCTCACCTCACCTCACCTCACCTTGCTCCGCTCCCCTCTCCCCTTGCGGGAGAGGGGTTGGGGGAGAGGGAAAGCCCTTACGCGTGCCCGCCCACCGACGGCGTTTCCGCTTCCAGCTTCTCCAGCTCCTGCGACACCGCTTCCGGCGAACGCGTGTACTTCGCCAGCAGCACGTAGAACGCCGGCACCACGAACAACGACAGCAGCGTGGAGAACGACACGCCGAAGATCACCACGATGCCGATCGTCGCGCGGCTCGCCGAGCCCGGGCCGCCGGCCAACACCAGCGGGATCGCGCCGACCACCGTCGCGATGGACGTCATCAGGATCGGACGCAGGCGCACCGCCGACGCTTCGACGATCGCCTGGTGGATGTTGCGGCCTTCGTCGCGCAGCTGGTTGGCGAATTCGACGATCAGGATGCCGTTCTTCGCTGCCAGGCCCACCAGCATAACGATGCCGATCTGGCTGAACAGGTTGAGCGTACCGCCGGTGACGGCCAGGCCGATCAGCGCGCCGAGCACGCCCAGCGGCACCGTCAGCATGATCACGAACGGATGGATGAAGCTCTCGAACTGCGCGGCGAGCACCAGGTAGACGATCAGCAGTGCGAGCGTGAAGGTCAGCAGCACCGCGCCGCCGGCCTGCAGGTACTCGCGCGATTCGCCCTTCCAGTCAATCTGCGCGTGCTCGGGCAGTTCCTCCCGCACGGCCTGCTGCAGCCATTCGATCGCATCGCCCATGCGATAGCCCGGCGTCAGGCCCGCGCTGATGGTGATCGCGCGCAGGCGGTTGAAGCGGTTGAGGCTGCCGGGTTCGGCCAGCTCGCGCAGCGTCACCAGGTTCGACAGCGGGATCAGCGCACCGTCGCGCGCGCGCACCTGGATCGCTTCCAGGTCCGCCGGCGACGCGCGCAGTTCGCGGTCGGACTGCACGATCACGTCGTACTCCTCGCCGTTCTGCACGAAGGTGGTGACGCGGCGGCTGCCCATCATGGTTTCGAGCGCGTGGCCGATGTCGGTCACCGGCACACCGAGGTCGGCGGCGCGCTGGCGGTCGATCTCCACGCGCATCTGCGGACGCGTTTCCTTGTAGTCGGAGTCGGCCGAGAAGAAGCCCGGGTTCTTCTCCATGCGCGCGAGGATCTTGTCGCGCCACTGCGCCAGCTCGGCGTATTCCGGACCGCCCAGCACGATGTTGATCGGCTGGCCGCGGCCGCGCACCAGGCCGCCGCTGACCTGCGGCATCGCGCGCACGCCGGGCAGCTTGCCCAGTTCGGCGCGCAGGCTGTCGGCGACCGCGGCGGTGCTGATGTCGCGCTCGCGCCAGTCCTGCAGGAACACGGCGATGCGGCCGGTGTGCATTTCCTCGCTCGCACCGAAACCACCCGGCACGCGCGGGTTGTAGCGCTGGATCACCTGGCCCGGACCGGTGTGGCTGGCGACGATCTTCTCGACCTGCTGCACCTGGCCGACGGTGTAGTCGAAGCCCGCGCCTTCCGGGCCCTGGATGGTGATCTGGAACGAGCCGCGGTCTTCCGGCGGCGCCAGCTCCGACGGCACGAACTTGAACAGCACGAAGCTGAGCGCTATCGCCACCACCATCAGCGCGCCAAACAGCCACGGGCGATCGACGCTGCGATCGAGGAAGTGGCGATAGCGCGCACCGAGTCCGTCCAGTCGCGCATTGACCCAGCGGTTGACGACGTTCGACTTCTCCTCGTTGTGCGGACGCACGAGCTTGGAGGACATCATCGGCGTCAGCGTCAGCGCGACGAAGGCGGAGATCGCCACCGCGCCGGCCAGCGCCACCGAGAGTTCGCGGAACAGGCGGCCGGTGTTGCCTTCCATGAAGCCCACCGGCAGGAACACCGCGACCAGCACGGCGGTCGTGGCGATCACCGCGAAAGCCACCTGCTGGGTGCCGCGCTTGGCCGCAACCAGGCGCGGCTCGCCGAGGTCGATGCGGCGCTGGATGTTCTCCAGCACGACGATCGCGTCGTCCACCACCAGGCCGATGCACAGCACCAGCGCGAGCAGCGTGAGCAGGTTGATCGAGAAGCCGAACAGGTACAGCGGGATGAACGCGGCGATCAGGCACACCGGCACCGTGACCGCGGGAATCAGCGCGGCGCGGAAGCTGCCCAGGAACAGCCAGATCACCAGCAGCACCAGCACGATCGCTTCGATCAGCGTGTGGTACACGCGCTCGACCGCCGACTCGATGAACACCGTGGTGTCGAACGCGACGAAGATCTTGGTGCCTTCCGGCAGCGTCTTCTGCACGCGCTCGGCTTCCTCGCGCACTGCGCGGGCGACGTCGAGGCTGTTGGCGGTGGATGTCTTGACGACGCCCAGGCCGATGTTCGGCTCGCCGTTGCTGCGGTAGTACGCGCGGCGCTCGGCCGAAGCCAGTTCGATCCGCGCCACGTCGCCCAGGCGCACGATGTAGCCGTCGGTGCCCTTGCCCAGCGGAACCTGCGCGAAATCCTCCGGCTTCTGGTAGCTGCGCGCCACGCGCAGGGTGAAGTCGCGCGCATCGGATTCGATGCGGCCGGCGGGCAGTTCGACGTTCTCCGCTTCGAGCGCGGACTCGACTTCGTTGACCGTGATGCCGCGCGCGGCCAGCGCGTCGCGGTTGAGCCACACGCGCATCGCGTAGCGCTGCTGGCCACCGATGCGCACCTGCGCGACGCCGTCCACCGAGGACAGGCGATCGACCACGTAGCGCTCGGCGTAGTCGGACAGCTGCAGCGTGTCCATGCGCGTGGAGCTCATGTTCAGCCACAGGATCGGATCGGCGTCGGCCTCGACCTTCTCGATCTGCGGCGGATCGGCTTCCTCGGGCAGGCGGTTGGTGACGCGGCTGACCGCGTCGCGCACGTCGTTGGCCGCGGCCTCGATCTCGCGCGAGAGGTTGAACTCGATGCTGATCGAACCGCGCCCGTTGACACTGCGCGACTCGATGGTCTCGATGCCTTCCACGCCGGCGAGCGCGTCTTCCAGGATCTGGGTGATGCGCGTTTCTACCACCGCCGCCGACGCGCCCGGATAGTTGACGTCGACCGAGACGATCGGCGGATCGATCGCCGGCAGCTCTCGCAGGGTGAGCCGCGAGAACGCCATCACGCCGAGCACGATGATCAGCAGGCTCATCACCGTGGCGAACACGGGACGGCGGATGGAAAGATTGGACAGGTTCATGGCATCAGCCCTGCTTGGGCGCGGCGTCGACGTTGCTCGCCGGCGGCTTGTCCCCGCGCGCATCGACGATACGGGCGCCGACACGCAGCTTGCCGGTGCCGTCCACCACGATGCGGTCGCCTTCGTTGAGGCCGCTGATGATCTCGGCGATGCCCTCGCGGCGGCCGCCGACCTTCACGTCCGCCCGCTCCACCGACGAATCCGGCTTGACGCGGTAGACGAACGAGTCCGTACCGACCTGCACGACCGCGATCTCCGGCACCACCAGCGCCTGGCGCTGCGGACGCGACAGCGTGACCTGCAGCAGCATGCCCGGGCGCAGCGCGCGGTCGGCGTTGGCGAAGTCGCCGCGCACGACCACCGAACGCGTCGCTTCGTCGATGCGCGCATCGATCGTGCTGACCTCGCCGTCGAAGCGGCGGCCCGGATAGGCGGTGCTGGTGCCGCTGACCTTCTGCCCGACCGCGAGCGCGGCGAGCATCGCCTCCGGCACCGGGAAGTCGACGTAGACGCGCGCGGTGTCGTCGAGCGTGGCGATGGCGGTACCCGGCTGGACCAGCGCGCCCGGGCTGACCTGGCGAATGCCCAGTACGCCACCGAACGGTGCGCGGATCACGCGATCGCCGATGTCGGCACGCATCTGCGCGACGCGCGCCCGCGAGGCGTTACGGATCGCCAGCTGCGTGTCGAGCGAGGAACGCGCGATCAGCTGCTGGTTGGCCAGTTCCATCTGGCGGTCGTACATGCGCTCGGCTTCCTTCGAGGTGGCCTCGGCCTGTTCCAGCGCGGCCTGCTGCTGGCGTCCGCTCAGGGTCACCAGCGGCGCGCCCGCCGCGACCACGTCGCCACTCTCGAAATGCACCTGCTGCACGGTCTCGCTGACCTTGGCGGTGACGGTGACCGCCTCGCGCGCCTTGACGTTGCCCAGCGCCATCACGGTGTCGCTCCAGGGCTGCATGCGCACCTGCTGCGTCGTCACCGGGATCGGGCGGTCGCCGCCGCCTCCGCGCTGTTCGGCGCCGTTGCTGCCGCATGCGGAAACGGCGATGACGATGGCCAGCAGCAGGCTGGCGCGGAATCCGGGGCTAAGACGCATGCGGCTCTCTGAAAAGGTTCGGCGGTGCCAAATCGGGCGATTCTAGCGGCCGAGTATCAACGCCTGCGTGGGCCATTGGTTGACAACACACTGCGCACAGCCGGCCAGCCCTCCGGGGACCCCGGTATGGACGCAAAACGGAACCTGTATCACGACTGTGGCACTCTCCGGTGACGGCCGCGTGCAGGTCAGCGGCCGAGCGCAGCGCATCCGACCGGCGGCCGCGCGGCCGCCCCGACTTCCACGCCTTTTCGCCCAGGAGTCGTTTCCCATGATCCACGACAGCATTCTCGACACGATCGGCCGCACCCCCGTCGTCCGCCTGCACCGGCTCGCCCCCTCGCACGTGACCCTTTATGCCAAGGTCGAGGCGTTCAATCCGGGCGGCTCGGTCAAGGACCGCCTCGCCCTGGCCATCATCCTCGACGCCGAGGCGCGCGGCCTGCTGAAACCCGGCGACACCGTCATCGAAGCCACCTCCGGCAACACCGGCGTGGCCCTGGCGATGGTCTGCGCCGCGCGCGGCTACCGCTTCGTGGCGGTGATGACCGAGACCTTCTCGATCGAACGCCGCAAGCTGATGCGCGCGTTCGGCGCGAAAGTGATCCTGACGCCCGCGGCCGAGCGTGGCAGCGGCATGGTGCGCCGCGCCGACGAATTGGCGAAGAAGCACGGCTGGTTCCTCGCGCGGCAGTTCACCAATCCCGCCAACCCGGCCTACCACCGGCAGACCACGGCGGCCGAAATCCTGCGCGATTTCGCCGGCCAGCGGCTCGACCACTTCGTCACCGGCTGGGGCACGGGCGGCACGCTGACCGGCGTGGGCGAAGTGCTGAAGGTCGCGCGTCCGGAAGTGCGCGTTACCACGTGCGAACCGGCCGGCGCGGCGCTGCTGTCGGGCAAGGAATGGCAGCCGCACAAGATCCAGGGCTGGACGCCGGACTTCGTGCCGGAAGTGCTCAACCGCGACGTCGCCGACGCGATCCTCCCCATCGACGACGTGCTCGCACGCGACACCTCGCGTCGCCTCGCCACCGAGGAAGGCATCTTCGTCGGCATCTCCGCCGGCGCCACCGCCGCGGCCGCGCTGGAAGTGGCACGCAATGCGGAGAAGGGCTCGGTGATCCTCGCGATGCTGCCCGACACTGGCGAGCGTTACCTCAGCACGTTCCTGTTCGAGGGCGTGAACGAGAGCTCCGACGACGAGTGGCTCGCCAGCCAGGGCTGAGCGCGGCGCGATGCGCATCGAGGTCTTCGAAGGCGACATCACCACGTTGACGGTGGACGCCATCGTCAACGCCGCCAACGAGACGCTGCTCGGCGGCGGCGGAGTCGACGGCGCGATCCATCGCGCCGCCGGCCGCGGACTGCTCGATGAGTGCCGGCGCCTGCCGGAAATGCGCCCCGGCGTGCGCTGCCCGACCGGCGAGGCGCGCATCACTGGCGGGCACGCGTTGCCCGCGCGTTTCGTCATCCACACGGTGGGACCGGTCTGGCGCGGCGGTAATTCGGGCGAACCAGAATTACTGGCGGCTTGCTATCGCAGCAGCCTGCGATTGGCCGAGGAGCATGGGATCGCATCGATCGCGTTTCCCGCCATCAGTTGCGGGATCTACGGCTATCCGCTCCAGGCAGCGGTGCCCTTGGCGGTGGCGGAAGTGCGGGCGTGGATGGAGGTGCACCCATCGCCTGACCACGTGGTGTTCGCGTGCTTCGGCGCGGACATGGCGAGGCGGTATCGCGAAGTGTTGGGCAGGGTTTGAGTGTTGCTCCCGCTTCCGCCCTCCCCTGCTTGTTGGGGAGGGGTGCTGTTCGGCTCGCCCAGCGATCACCGCTAGTTCGTCGGTTGTGCCGCGGGCATCGCATTCGGTGGCGTTGCCGCTGCCATCCCTGGCGTTACGCGACTGGCTTCGGGTCGCCCTGCCCGGCCATCCTTGGCCGGTCGTTCGTCGCGACGCGCGGCAGTGCCGCGGGCATCGTCTTCGGTGATGTTGTCGCTGCCATCCCTGGCGTTACGCGACCGGTTTCGGGTCGCCCTGCCCGGCCAATCCCTGGCCGGGCGTTCGGCAGGCCACGCGGCAGTGCCGCGTTAGCGGCCTGCCTCACCCCTGCGGCACGCCGGCCATATCCGGCAACTGATGCGCCACACCCTTGTGGCAGTCGATGCAGGTCTTCTCACCGGTACCGAGCCAGCGCTTGTGGATCTGCGCGGCGCGTGAGCCCTGCCGGGTCAGGTCCATCGAGTCGTAGTCGTGGCAGTTGCGGCACTCCAGCGAATCGTTGGCCTTCAGCCGCGCCCATTCATGCATCGCCAGTTCAAGCCGGTGGTCGACGAACTTCTCGCGTGTGTCGATGGTGCCGAAGATCTTTCCCCACACTTCCTTCGACGCCTGCATCTTGCGCGCGATCTTGTCGGTCCAGTTGTGCGGCACGTGGCAGTCGGGACAGGTCGCGCGCACGCCGGATCGATTGCCGTAGTGGATCGTCGACTTGAGTTCCTGGAACACGTTGTCGTGCATCTCATGGCAACTGGTGCAGAACTTCTCGGTGTTTGTCGCTTCCAGTGCGGTGTTGAAGCCGCCCCAGAACAGGATGCCGGCGACGA
Organism: Lysobacter panacisoli; assembly: GCF_009765165.1. NCBI lineage: Bacteria > Pseudomonadati > Pseudomonadota > Gammaproteobacteria > Lysobacterales > Lysobacteraceae > Lysobacter > Lysobacter panacisoli. The sequence continues at coordinate 2,124,580 of NZ_VLNU01000001.1, read as the reverse complement.
AGCCCGCCGCCACGAGGAAGCCGAGGCTGTAATGCACGCTCGGCGTGCGCAACGTGCGCCAGTACGGTTTGAGCCACTCCAGCAGGCGGCGCATCACTGCACCTTCCCGGCGGCTTCGGCGGTGGCGGTGCCGGCTTCCGCGGCGGCGAGCACCTGGTCGATGTCCTCGAAGGCGTTGTTCACCAGCAGCGGCGCGTCGGTCTGCACGACGTGGCACTGGTTGCAGAAGTAGCGGCGCGAGGAGATCGAGGCGAGGAACTGGTCGTCGCGGTCCATGTAATGGGTCACGCTGACCGGCGGCGCCTGGAACTTCTCGGCGTTCGCACGCGCGTGGCACAGCATGCAGCGGTTGCTGTTCTTGTCGACCTGGTAGCCGTCGATGGCGTGCGGGATGGTCGGCGGTTGCATCGGATAGGCGCGCTCGCGCTTCACATCAAGGTTCTGCACGCGTGCCATCGGCAACGGCGCGGCTTCCTGGTCGACCGGGATGCCGCGACGCAGGCCGTCGATCTGAGTGAGGTCGGCGCGGCCGAGCGCCGAATCCCGCGGCGCGGGCTGTGCGGCGTGCGCCACTTCCTTCGCCTCATGGCTGCGCTCGGCGACGCGGCCGAACCACCACCCGGCGACGAACACCAGCGCCAGCGCCACGACGGCAAGTATCAGCGCGAGCCACAGCGGACGATTGCGTGCGAATGCGTTGCTCATGGCGTGGCTCCTATGCGCCCAGGATCTTGACCGCGCACTTCTTGTAGTCGGTCTGCTTGGAGATCGGATCGGTCGCGTCAAGCGTGACCTTGTTGATCAGCTGGCCGGCATCGAACCACGGCACGAACACCACGCCCGGTGGCATGCGGTTTCGGCCGCGCGTCTCCACGCGGGTGCGCATCTCGCCGCGACGCGACACCACGCGCACGTCGTCGCCGCGCTTGAGTCCGCGCTTGCGCGCGTCATCCGGGTTCATGAACACCACCGCGGTCGGGAAGCTCTTGTACAGCTCCGGCACGCGCATGGTCATCGAGCCCGAATGCCAGTGCTCGAGCACGCGACCCGTCACCAGCCACAGGTCGTAATCGTCGTCCGGCGATTCCGCCGCGGGCTCGTACGGCAGCGCCCAGATCACCGCGCGTCCGTCCTTGTTGCCGTAGAACTGATACCCGGTGCCTGGCTTCACGTACGGATCGGCGCCTTCGCGATAACGCCAGCGCGTCTCCTTGCCGTTGACCACCGGCCAGCGCAGGCCGCGCGCCTTGTGGTAATCGTCGAACGGCGCGAGGTCGTGGCCGTGGCCGCGTCCGAACGCGGCGTATTCCTCGAACAGTCCCTTCTGCACGTAGAAGCCGAAGTGGTGCGACTCGTCGTTGGCGTAGCCGGCTTCGACGTCGGAAGTCGGGAACTTGTCGACGTTGCCGTTCTTGAACAGCACGTCGTAGAGCGTCTTGCCCTTGAACTGCGGATTGGCGGCGAGGATCTCCGCCGGCCAGCACTCATCGGTGGTGAAGCGCTTGGAGAATTCCATCAGCTGCCACAGGTCCGAGCGCGCCTGCGCGGGCGCGTCGACCAGCTGGTGCCAGAACTGCGTGCGACGCTCGGCGTTGCCGTACGCGCCTTCCTTCTCGACCCACATCGCGGCGGGCAGGATCAGGTCCGCCGCCTGCGCGGTCACCGTCGGATACGCATCGGAGACGACGATGAAGTTCTTCGGATTGCGATAGCCCGGCCAGGTTTCCTCGCGCAGGTTCGCCGCGGCCTGCATGTTGTTGTTGACCTGCACCCAGTACGCGTTGAGCTTGCCGTCCTTGAGGGCACGATTCTGCTCCACCGCGTGGTAGCCAGGCTTGGGATTGATGATGCCGTGCGGGACTTTCCAGATTTCCTCGGCGTGCTTGCGGTGTTCGGGATTGGCCACCAGCATGTCGGCGGGCAGGCGATGGCTGAACGTTCCGACTTCGCGCGCGGTGCCGCATGCCGATGGCTGGCCCGTCAGCGAGAACGGACTGTTGCCGGGCGTGGCGATCTTCCCGGTCAGCAGGTGGATGTTGTAGACCATGTTGTTGGCCCACACGCCGCGCGTGTGCTGGTTGAAGCCCATCGTCCAGAACGAAGTGACCTTGACCTTCGGATCGGCGTACAACTCGGCCAGCTTCTCCAGCCAGCCGCGTTCGACGCCGGTCATCTCGACCGTCTTGTCGAGCGTGTATGGACGCACGAACGCGGCGAACTCCTCGAACGTGATCGGCTTGCCGCCGCCCGGGTCCTTCGCGTTCTTCGCCTTCACTTCCAGCGGATGCTCCGGCCGCAGGCCGTAGCCGATGTCGTCGTTGCCCTGCTTGAAGCTCGTGTGCTTGTCGACGAAATCGCGGTTGACCTTGCCGCTGGTGATGATGTGGTTGGCGATGTAGTTGAGAATGACCAAGTCGGTCTGCGGCTTGAACACGATCGGGATGTCGGCCAGCTCGAAGCTGCGGTGCTCGAACGTCGACAACACCGCGACCTTCACGTGCGGATGCGCGAGCCGGCGATCGGTGACGCGCGTCCACAGGATCGGATGCATCTCGGCCATGTTCGAGCCCCACAGCACGAACGCGTCGGCGGCCTCGAAGTCGTCGTAGCAGCCCATCGGTTCGTCCATGCCGAAGGTGCGCATGAAGCCCATCACCGCCGACGCCATGCAATGGCGTGCGTTCGGATCGATGTGGTTGCTGCGGAAGCCTGCCTTCATCAGCTTGTTGGCGGCGTAGCCCTCGAAGATGGTCCACTGGCCCGAGCCGAACATGCCGATGCCGTCACCGCCCTTTTCCTTCAGTACACGCTTGAACTGCGCGGCCATCACGTCGAAGGCCTCGTCCCAGCTCACCTGCGTGAACTCGCCGTCCTTCGCATACGCGCCGTTCTTCTTGCGCAGCAGCGGCATCGTCAGGCGATCGTTGCCGTACATGATCTTCGACAGGAAATAGCCCTTGACGCAGTTGATGCCGCGGTTGACCTCGGCATGCACGTCGCCGTGTGTGGCGACGACGCGGCCGTTCTTGACCGCGACGTTGACGCCGCAGCCGGTGCCGCAGAAGCGGCACGGCGCCTTGTCCCACTTCAGCGCGGTGAGGTCGCCCTCGGTGATCACGTTGGCCGCATCGCCCGGCAACGACATGCCGGCCGCCGCGGCCGCGGTGGCGACGGCGGTGTTGCGGATGAACTCGCGACGTGTGGTCATGGCTTGGCTCCGGACGAGGGGGCGGATGACACCGGTGCGTCGAGCGATTCGCCCGGTTCGGCGTGGTGGTAGACCAGCGACACGTTGAGCACGCCGGGCAGCGCGCGCAGCGCTTCGATGCGGTCCATCACGAGGTACTGGTTGTCGCATTCGCACAGCACGACGCTGCGGAATTCGCCGCGCAGGGCCAGCTCCATGTCGTCGCTGCCGGCGATGTGCGCGGCCATCGCATCGGCGGCCTCCGCGCGGTGCTGCACGACGAAACTGGCGATGTGGACGTCTTCGACGGCGGATTTCATGCGGCCTCCGTGGCGCGCGCGGCAAGGGAGATCGCATCGACCGGGCACACGCCGACGCAGGCACCGCAGCCAGTGCAGTGCGCGGTGTCGATCGCGGGAAGCGGCACGCGCGTGGTCAGCGGGAACGCGATGGCGCGCTCTGGGCACGCATCGCGACAGCTCGAACACACCACGCCGTGGCGCGGCAGGCAGGCGTCGCCGGCAACGGCGCGCAGCGACCACGCGTCATCCCTGCGGGTGCGATCGAGCGCGCGCGGTTCGCACGCGGATTCGCATTCGCCGCAGAACGTGCATTCGCCCAGTCCCGGGTCGAACACGGGATAACCGCCCGCGCCACGCACCAGCACGCGCTCGGGGCACTTCTGCACGCACGCATCACAGGTGGTGCAGGCGTCGATGAAGTCGTTTTCGTCCAGCGCCCACGGCGGACGCAACGGCGCGACCGCGGCACGACGGCCGAACAGGAGCGCGCGACGGGAGGAATCGGGCGCGGCGGACATGGCTCAGTGCCCCGTCGGCGGCCCGGCGAACATCTGCCAGATCCAGACCAGGAAACCGTATCCGGCCACGATCATCACGGTCAGCAGCGGGAACACCACTGCCGTCAACAACAGGAACGCGACGCGCTCCCGGCTTTTTGCGGACTGCTCGTGTGGCGATTCCATGGACTGCTCCATAGCTGCACGAGAAAACGCTTGCGGACCGATAGTACGCCGATGGTCGTGGCGACGCGACGTGAAGGCCATTCACCGGCATGCCGATGGTTTGCACGATCTGTCCGGATCGCGTGCATGGGAGGCCGGACACGCAAAAGAAAAGCCGGCGCGAGGCCGGCTTTTCTTCGTGACGCGAGGGAGCGGTTCGCTTACGCGGCCTGCTTCCACTGGCCCAGCGCGGCCAGGCCGTTGTCGCGGGCGCGCTCGTACACGGTCTGCTGGGCCTTGGCGAAGTTGTTCACCAGGTCCTGCGACCACAGCTTCAGCGCGGCGGCCTGCATGGCGCGGCCGTACGAGAACGACAGCGGCCACGGGTTCGGACCCATCTGGTTCATCGAGTTGAGGTGCGCGGTGGCGGCTTCGTCCGACTGACCACCCGACAGGAACACGATGCCCGGCAGCGTGGCCGGCACGGTGGACTTCAGGCACTGCAGGGTGGCGGCGGCGACTTCTTCGAAGTCGTGGGTGTCGCCGCTCGTGGTGCCCGGCACGACCATCGAGGCCTTCAGGATGGTGCCTTCCAGCAGCACGTTGTGCTCGTACAGCGAGGCGAACAGCGAACGCAGCGTGACCTCGGTGACCTCGTAGCAGGTTTCCATGTCGTGGCTGCCGTCCATGATCACTTCCGGCTCCACCATCGGCACCAGGCCCTGCTCCTGGCACAGCGCGGCGTAGCGGGCCAGCGCGTGGGTGTTGGCGTCGATGCAGGTGCCCGACGGGATGTCATCGCCGATGTTGATCACCGCGCGCCACTTGGCGAAACGCGCACCGAGCTTGTAGTACTCCTCCAGGCGCGCACGCAGGCCGTCCAGGCCCTCGGTCACCACCTCGCCCGGGAAACCGGCCAGGTTGTGCGTGCCCTTGTCGACCTTGATGCCCGGGATCATGCCGTTGTCGGCCATGTACTTGGCGAACGGCACGCCATCGCTGGTGGACTGGCGGATGGTCTCGTCGAACAGGATCGCACCGGAGATGTAGTCGCTCAGCTTCGGCGTGGTGAGCAGCAGCTCACGGTAACGACGGCGGTTCTCTTCGGTGTTCTCGATGCCGACGCCGGCGAAACGCTTGGCGCAGGTCGCGCCCGACTCGTCGATGGCGATGATGCCCTTGCCCGGGGCCACCATGGCCAAGGCGGTTTCGGCAAGCTGTTCGATGCTCATGGGTCGTCCTGCGGGAGCGGTGGGAAGCCCAGCATTATAGCCGCCTTGATCCGGCAGCGGCCGGTCAACGCGACCTGAAATCAAACACTTGCAGACCACGCACCCCGAATTTCAATACCACTTGGGATGTATGCGTTTTCAGGCCGTTGGTTCGGCCGGCGCCTGCTCGACGCCGTAGCGCATGCGGTGGATCCAGCGCGACAGGCCCTGACCGCGCAGGACCAGCAGCGCGCCGAGCCCGATTTCCAGCACCGTCGACGCAATGTTGGCAAAGGTGTCCGCGTCCATCGCGCCGTACTCGCGGTACATGCGTATCACCACGAACCATCGCACCGCCATGTAGAAAGCGGTGACCACGCCCCCGAAGAAAAACCAGGCGCCGATCGCCGACAACAGCAGACCCAACCAGGTCGCCGGATCCATGCTGCTTTCGAACGCCACCTCCTGTGGCCGCGTGAGGGCGAGCTTCGCCAGCTTGTCCGCGAACAGCCACAGCGCCGCGATGATCAGCACTTCCAGCCCGATGGAGGCAAGAAGCCAGCCCGGGCCAAACCCGGATGAAGGCGACTCACGCACCGCGATGAGCATGCCCGGGATGGAGAGGGCCACTTTGCCCAGCGACCACACCGCCACCGCACGGATGATCATGCACAGCAGGCTGTAGGCATTCGTCCTTGTCATGCACGCCTCCCCAGGCGTTCCATTTCGGATCGGGCGAGCTTACAGCTCGCCCAGCCCTTCCGCCGTTCCGCCCTCGCCGACCTGCAGCAGGCGCAGGGTGTTGGTCGCGCCGAGCTGCTCCATGTGGTCGCCGCTGGTGAACATCACGCGGTCGCCGGCGCTGAGCAGGTTCTGGTCGAACAGCGACTTCACCGCCTTGCGTGCGGCGTCGCGCGAGGTCAGGCCACGGCTGTCGAAATCGTGCGCCACCACGTCGCGCATGAGGCCCATGCGGCGACGCGCGCCGTCGTGGCGCGACAGCGCGTAGATCGGCACCTGCGAACGGAAACGCGAGAGGAAGCGCGCGGTGCCGCCGGACTCGGTCATGGCGATGATCGCGCGCACGCCGATGTGCTCGGACAGAAACATCGCAGCCATCGCGATGGCCTGGTCGGCGCGTTCGAGGTTGCGCGGCGCGGCCTCGAAATCGGTGTCGTGGTTGAACTGGCGTTCGGCGCCGAGGCAGATGCGCGCCATCGCTTCCACGGCCTTGACCGGATAGCGGCCGGCGGCGGATTCCTGCGACAGCATCACCGCGTCGGTACCGTCGATGACGGCGTTGGCGACGTCGAGCACTTCCGCGCGCGTCGGGATCGGGCTGTCCACCATCGACTGCAGCATCTGCGTGGCGGTGATGACGACCTTGTTGCGCTCCAGCGCCTCGCGGATGATCTTCTTCTGCAGGCCGGGAAGCTCGGCGTCGCCGATCTCCACGCCCAGGTCGCCGCGCGCGACCATCACCACGTCGCTGGCGTCGACGATCTCCGACAGGTTCTCGATCGCTTCGGCACGCTCGACCTTCGCCACGAGCGCGGCGTCGCTGCCGTTCTCGCGCGCGATGCGGCGCGCTTCGTTCATGTCGGCGGCATTGCGGCAGAACGACACGGCGATGAAGTCCGCGCCCAGTTCGGCCGCGACCTTGATCAGCTCCTTGTCGCGCTCGGTCAGCGCACCCAGCGACAGACCGCCGCCGAGCTTGTTTAGCCCCTTGCGGTCCGACAGCACGCCGTCGTTGAGCACGGTGGTGACGATGCGCTCGCCTTCGACCGCGCCCACGCGCAGTTGCAGCAGGCCGTCGTCGAGCAGCAGCACATCGCCGGGGCGCACGTCGTTGGGCAGGCCGAGGTAGCTCACGCCGACCTCGCGCAGGTTGCCCGGCGGTGCGTCGGTGCTGGCGACGAGATCGAAGCGGTCGCCGGTCTTGAGCAGCACGCGGCCTTCGGCGAAGCGCTCGATACGGATCTTCGGACCCGGCAGGTCGGCGAGGATGCCGACCTCCACGCCGACACGCTGCGCGGCCTCGCGCACTGCTTCGGCGCGCGCGATCTGCGAGGACGGATCGCCGTGGGAGAAGTTGAGCCGGACGACATCGACACCGGCGGTGAGGAGTGCATCCAGCACGCCCGGCGGATCGGTGGCCGGGCCGAGGGTGGCGAGGATCTTGGTGCGGCGTCTGGTCGTCATCGAGTGCATGTCCAAATAACCTCGCGACGCTAGCACAGCTCCCCATGTTTTCGGATTGAACGCTTCCGCAGCCCCGCCATACCGCGGCGCATCCGTCGAAGTGGTCTGAAAACCCCCGGCCGAAAGCAGACCACCAGCGCCGCAAGGCCGCGCACGCCGGGCGCAGCCGACCGGCCGCGCGCAAACGTGACGCGGGTCAGGCCGCGAGCAGCGCCGGCAGGTCGCGCGGCGAGGACGCCAGGTGCAGCGCGCCGGCCTGGCGCAGTTCGTCCTCGCCGCCGAAGCCCCACAGTACGCCGACGTTGCGCATGCCGTGGTGGCGCGCGCCTTCGATGTCCATGCGCCGGTCGCCGATCATCCAGCACGCATCGGGCGGGAGGTCGAAGCGTCGCAGCGCCTCGGCGATGAGCTGGTCCTTGTGGCTGATGCGTCCGTCGAGCGTGGCGCCGACGACGTCGAGGAAGACGTGTCCGAACGGCAGGTGGTCGACGATCTTGCGCGCATGCGGTTCGTTCTTCGCCGTGACGACCGCGAGGCGATGCCCGGCGGCATGCAGCGATTCGATGGTCTCGCCGATGCCGTCGTAGACCTCGTGCTCGGCCCAGCCGTGGCTCTCGAAGCGATCGCGGTAGTGCAGCACCGCTTCTTCGACGCGCGCTTCATCGTTGAGCAGCGGGCCGAAGCTGGTGCGCAGCGCGGGACCGATCCAGCGGCGCAGTTCGGATTCGGCCGGTACCGGCAGGCCCATCTTCACCAGCGCGTGTTCGACGCAGCGCGTGATGCCGACCGCCGAGTCGATCAGCGTTCCGTCCATGTCGAAGAAGAGCGTGGCCATTACGTGTCCGTTTCCTCACGAAGATTTTCCTTCTCCCCTCGCGGGAGAAGGTGCCCGAAGGGCGGAAGAGGGGAGCCGCTAAGCGGCGTGTTCGACAGCCTTACCCCTCTCCCTGGCCGCCTGCGGCGGCCTGTCCCTCTCCCTCAATGGGAGAGGGAAGAACATGGGGATCGTTACTTCGCGCGTGCCTTCAGCGCCGCCACGGCCGGCAGTTCCTTGCCTTCCAGGAATTCCAGGAACGCGCCGCCGCCGGTGGAGATGTAGGACACGTCGCGTTCGATGCCGTACTTGTCCACGGCCGCGAGCGTGTCGCCGCCGCCGGCGATGGAGAACGCCTTGCTCGCGGCGATGGCGCGCGCCAGCGTTTCCGTGCCCTTGCTGAACGCGTCGAACTCGAACACGCCGACCGGACCGTTCCACACCACCGTGCCGGCGGCCTTGATCAACTCGGCGTAGCGCGCGGCGGTCTGCGGGCCGATGTCGAGGATCATGTCGTCCGCGCCGACCGCGTCGACCGCCTTGACCGTCGCCGGCGCGTCGGCGGCGAAGGCCGGCGCGACCACGACGTCGGTCGGCACCGGGATGTCGGCGCCGCGCGCCTTCGCGTCGGCCATGATCTTCTTCGCGGTGTCGATCAGGTCGTTCTCGACCAGCGACTTGCCCACTCCGTGGCCCATCGCGGCGATGAAGGTATTGGCGATGCCGCCGCCGACGATCAGCTGGTCGACCTTGGACACCAGCGAGGCCAGCAGTTCCAGCTTGGTCGACACCTTGGAGCCGGCGACGATGGCGAGCAGCGGGCGCGCCGGGTTGTCGAGCGCCTTGGCGAGCGCGTCGAGTTCGGCCATCAACAGCGGGCCGCCGGCGGCGACCTTGGCGAAACGCAGCGCGCCGTGCGTGGACGCCTGCGCGCGGTGCGCGGTGCCGAAAGCGTCCATGACATACACGTCGCACAGCGCGGCGTACTTCTTCGACAGCGCTTCGTCGTCCTTGGCCTCGCCGACGTTCATGCGGCAGTTTTCGAGCAGCACCAGCTGGCCCGGCTTCACGTCCACGCCATCGACCCAGTCCTTCACCAGCGGCACGTCGATGCCGAGCAGCTCCGACAGGCGCTTGGCCACCGGCGCGAGCGAATCCTCCTGCGTCCAGGTGCCTTCCTTCGGACGGCCCAGGTGCGAGGTGACCATCACCGCCGCGCCCTTCTCCAGCGCCAGCTTCATCGTCGGCAGGGACGCGGTGATGCGCTGCTCGGAGGTGATGCGGCCGGAATCGATCGGCACGTTGAGATCTTCGCGGATCAACACGCGCTTGCCGGCGAGATCGAGGTCGGACATGCGGACGATGGACATGGGTGCTTCCTCTGCTGCCCTTCCGCGGGGAAGGGTCGGATGGGGGGTGATCGGGAGGTCGGCGGGCCGCACGTTTCGCGTCCGTCGGGCCGTGCATTGTCCCCCGCGAGTCACGCACGGGCAAATCGAACGACGTGCCGAATCTGCGGTTATCCACAAGATTTTGCGTTGACGGATCCGACAGCCCCCACTATGTTGTGGCCGTCGGTGCCGACCTACGGGTCGGATTAAAAGGGAAGCCGGTGCGGACGCGATGCAAAGGCATCGCCTCCAAGGCCGGCGCTGCCCCGCAGCGGTATGGGAAACGAAAGTGGCCTTGGCACTGGGCGTCACGCCTGGGAAGCGGCCACCGGTAGGCGACGCGGCACACGTGCGCGTCTGGTCCCGAGCCCGAAGACCTGCCGACAGCCGCGCGTTGCACACCGCGTGGTGACCGGCCAGGGAGTCTTCGGAGGGAAGACGGTCGGTGTCGCATCCGGTGACGGTTTCCGCCGTCGCCGCGCCGGTCCGTCTCGGGCTGCGCGACACCCCGTTTCCATGCTGATGGCCCCGCGCCCGCGTCGTCCTTCGAGGGAGAGGACGGCCAGACGTGCGCCCACGCACTGGAGTCCGCCATGAATGCCATCACCGAAGCGTCCGCCGTCGCGGCGCCCGCCGCCGCGTCGAACCGCGACGCCGAGCCGTCGCCGGGCTTCGCCCTGACCCCGCCCGCCGCCAACGTCACCATGACGGTGACCAAGCGCAGCGGCCGTCGCGAACCGGTCGACCTCAACAAGATCGTGCGCGCGGTGACGCGCAACGGCGAAGGCCTGTTCGCGGTCGATCCGATGCGCGTGGCCACGCGCACCATCTCCGGCCTCTACGACGGCGCAAGCACGCGCGAGCTGGACGAACTGTCGATCCGCACCGCCGCACTGCTCACCGCCGAGGAGCCCGAGTACGGCCGCCTCGCCGCGCGCCTGCTCGCCGGCGTGATCGAGAAGGAAGTCGCGGGGCTTGAGATCCATGCGTTCTCGCAGTCGGTGCAGCGCGGGCACGAACTGGGCCTCATCAACGACCGCCTGCTGACGTTCGTGCAGGCCAACGCGCGCAAGCTCAACGACGCGATCGATCCCTCGTTGAACCAGCGCTTCGACTACTTCGGCCTGCGCACGCTGTACGACCGCTACCTGCTGCGCCATCCGACCGCGCGCACGGTGATCGAGACGCCGCAGCAGTTCTTCCTGCGCATCGCCTGCGCGTTGAGCGAGGACGTCAACGAGGCGCTGGCGCTGTATCGGCGCATGGCGCAGCTGGACTACATCCCGTCCTCGCCGACGCTGTTCAACTCGGGCACCACGCACGAACAGCTGTCGAGCTGCTTCCTGCTCGACTCGCCAGAGGACTCGCTGGAAAGCATCTACAAGCGCTACATGGACGTGGCGAAGCTGAGCAAGTTCAGCGGCGGCATCGGCCTGTCGTACACGCGCATCCGTTCGCGCGGCTCGCTCATCCGTTCGACCAACGGCCTGTCCAACGGCATCGTGCCGTGGTTGAAGACGCTCGACGCCTCCGTCGCAGCGGTGAACCAGGGCGGCAAGCGCAAGGGCGCGGCCTGCGTGTACCTGGAACCGTGGCACGCGGACATGGAGGAATTCCTCGAGCTGCGCGACAACACCGGCGACGAAGCGCGCCGCACGCACAACCTCAACCTCGCCAACTGGATCCCGGACGAATTCATGCGCCGCGTCGAAGCCGACGGCGAGTGGTCGATGTTCGATCCGGCCAAGGTGCCGCAGCTGACCGACCTGTGGGGCGAAGCGTTCGACCGCGCCTACCACGCCGCGGAAGTCGCGGGCCTGGCGGTGAAGAAGGTCAAGGCGCGCGACCTGTACGCGCGGATGATGCGCACGCTGGCGCAAACCGGCAACGGCTGGATGAACTTCAAGGACAAGTCCAACCGCGCCTGCAACCAGACCCTGCGCGACGGCAACGTCGTACACCTGTCGAATCTGTGCACGGAGATCCTCGAAGTCACCTCGCAGGACGAAACGGCAGTGTGCAACCTCGGTTCGATCAACCTGTCGCACCACGTCGAGCTCTTCGACGACGGTCCGCTGCACGGCGAGGCTGGCCGTTTCGACTTCGACAAGCTGGCCGAGACCGTGCGCTTGGCCGTACGCCAGCTCGACCGCGTGATCGACCTGAACTACTACCCGATCGAAACCGCGCGCCGCGCGAACCTGAAATGGCGTCCGGTCGGCCTCGGTGTGATGGGCCTGCAGGACGTGTTCTTCAAGCTGCGCCTTCCGTTCGATTCAGATGCCGCGCGCGCACTGTCGAAGAAGATCGCCGAGGCGATCTACTTCCACGCGCTGTCGGCGTCCAACGAACTGGCGATGGAGCGCGGCCGCCATCCGGGCTTCGAGGACACGCGCGCGGCGCAGGGCGAGCTGCAGTTCGAAGCCTGGGGTGTGACGCCGGAGGACGACGATCGCTGGAATGCGCTGCGTGCGCGCATCGCCGAGAACGGCCTGCGTAATTCGCTGCTGATCGCGATCGCGCCGACCGCGACGATTGCGTCCATCGCCGGCTGCTACGAATGCATCGAGCCGCAGGTGTCGAACCTGTTCAAGCGCGAGACGTTGTCGGGCGACTTCCTCGTGGTCAACCGTTACCTCGTCGAAGAGCTGAAGGCGCTCGGACTGTGGACGCCGGAACTGCGCGACCGCATCAAGATGACCGAGGGTTCGATCCAGGGCATCGATGCGATCCCCGAATCGCTGCGCGCGGTCTATCGCACGGCGTGGGAGCTGCCGATGCGTTCGCTGATCGACATGGCCGCCGAGCGCGGCGCGTTCATCGACCAGAGCCAGTCGCTGAACCTCTTCATCGAAAGCCCGAACATCGGCCAGCTGTCGTCGATGTACATGTACGCGTGGAAGAAGGGGCTGAAGACGACCTACTACCTGCGCTCGCGCCCGGCGACGAAGATCGCCAAGGCGACGGTCAGCGGTACCGCTGCGCAAACGCCGAAACCCGAGTACACGCCGGTCGAAGCCGTGGCGTGCTCGCTGGAGAATCCCGAGGCGTGCGAGGCCTGCCAGTGATTTCTTCCCTCTCCCCTTGCGGGAGAGGGACAGGCGCCGAAGGCGCCAGGGAGAGGGGACGCGAGGCATCCCTCCCCTAGAACGCCGAGCGATCCCTCCCCTGGCGCCCTTCTCCCGCGCTGCGCGCGCCCTCTCCCGGCGCTGCGCGCCACCCTCTCCCACAAGGGGAGAGGGTCACTCCAAGGATCCGTAATGACACAGTCCCACCTGCTCGACCCCGGCTTCGACCTCACGCTGCGGCCGATGCGTTATCCGCAGTTCTACGAGATGTACCGCGATGCGATCCGCAACACGTGGACGGTCGAGGAAGTCGATTTCTCGCTCGACGTCAACGATCTGAAGCACAAGCTCGGCCCGGCCGAGCGCCACCTGATCGAACGCCTCGTCGCGTTCTTCGCCACCGGCGATTCCATCGTCGCGAACAACCTGGTGCTGAACCTCTACCAGCACATCAACGCGCCGGAAGCGCGCATGTACCTGTCGCGCCAGCTGTATGAGGAAGCGCTGCACGTGCAGTTCTACCTCACCCTGCTCGACACCTACCTGCCCGATCCGGTCGCGCGCGCGAAGGCGTTCGATGCGGTGGAGAACATTCCGTCGATTCGCGCCAAGGCCGAGTTCTGCTTCAAGTGGATCGACTCGATCCAGGGCCTGTCGCGCATCGAGACCACCGCGCAGCGTCGCCAGTTCCTGCTCAACCTGATCTGCTTCGCCTGCTGCATCGAAGGCCTGTTCTTCTTCGCCGCGTTCGCCTACGTGTACTACCTGCGCTCGCGCGGACTGCTGCATGGACTGGCGTCGGGCACGAACTGGGTGTTCCGCGACGAAAGCTGCCACATGGCGTTTGCGTTCGAAGTGATCCGCACCGCGCGCAGCGAGGAGCCGGAGCTGTTCGACGACGAGCTTAAGGCGCAGGTCGTGCGCATGCTTGAAGAGGCGGTCGAATGCGAGATGCAGTTCGCGCAGGACGTGCTGTCCGGCGGCGTCGCCGGCCTGTCGCCGAAGGACATGCGCCAGTACCTGCAGTACTGCGCTGACCAGCGACTGGTGCAGCTGGGAATGCCGCGCCATTTCGGCGCAAGCAATCCGTTCGCGTTCATGGATCTGCAGGACGTGCAGGAAGTGACCAACTTCTTCGAACGCCGCGTGTCGGCGTACCAGGTCGGCGTCGAAGGCGAAGTGGCATTCGACGCGGCGTTCTGATCCTGCGCGCATGGCGTGCCGTCAGCGGCACGCCATGCAACGTCACGAGCGACGCAGCAGACTGACCGCGAAGCCGCCCACCAGCACCGCGCCCGCCACAAGCAGGCCCCACAGCAGCCAGGTCTTCCAGTCGCGCGGCCTGGGCGCAGGTGCGAGTGCCTCGTCGCCGCCCAGCACGGTCGATGCGTGCAACGTCGCGCGTGCCGGCTGCCATTGCATGCCGCGCTTGGCGCGCATCGCATCGATCATCCCGCCCAGCGGCGCTTCGGCGCGATGCGCGCGTGCGCTGCCGGCGACGAGGGCGAATGGTTCCGCTCCCTGCGCGACGAAGACCAGCGCTTCCGGGCGATACCCCAGGCGCAGCTGCGGCACGTCGGTGACACCCGCACCGCCGCGCGGTGTCAGCCGCCACAGACGGTCGCGATGCACACCGGACAGCGATTGCGGTGGCGATGCTTCGCTCTGCCCGGACTGTTCGAGGCGATACGCCATCCACGGCGGCGCGACGTCGCGCCACGGCGCACTCGCGTCCTCGCGCGCCTGCAGCCGCCATTCGCCGCTGCTGTTGCCCGGCAGTGAGATGTCGGCCAGCACGACGGGGAAACGACCGTCGAGCTGGAATTCGTAATGCACCGACTTGTCGGCGGCCTCGACGCGCGTTCCCTGCAGCGTGCGCCATTGCCAGTCCAAGGCGACCGCAGGCGCGTCGAGTTCGGCCGTAACCGCATTTACCTGCAGCGGACGCGCGCGCGGATCCAGCGGCATCACGCGCAGATAGCGGGCTTTCGCCGGCGAGAGTTCGATGCGGTCGCGCAGCACACGCCGGCCCGCATTCTCCAGTTCGACCAGATGCGCGTCGTCGGCGACGGTGCGCCAGTCGCGCAGATCGTCGGATGCGCTCACACGCACGGCGAGGTCGAACGGCGCCTGTCCTGCCGTCCATTGCACGCGAAGTGCATGGATCGGCGCATCGAGCTGGCTCGCGTCGAGCAGGAATCCGCCGGCCGCGCCATCGCTCGTAGCCGTGCGCCATTCGACGCGACGCAGGCTGCCATCGGTGGCGATCTCGCTGATCGAGGCGATGTCGCTCGATTCGCGACCTGCAGGCAGCGGAAACCACGGGAGCTCGACCGCACGGGCACGCGGTGCTTCCGGCACGACTGGATCGATCAGCGCGGTCGGCACGGGTCGCCCCTGCGCGTCGAGCACGTCGAGGTCGGCCAGCGTGGGCGACTGCAACTGCCGATAGACCGTTTCGTCCAGCACGACGCGATACGCGCCCGCATCCGGCGTTTCCAGCTGCAACGGCCACTGGCGCGCGTAGTCGCTGCCCGCGTTCGCGGCGAGCGGAACCATCAGGAGCCACAGGAGCTTCTTCATGCAGGTTCGCCCTCGGCGGATTCCGATTCCTCGCGGCGCGGCGGCACCGGCGCGATGTAACCCACGACCGTGCACAGCAACCCGTAGGCGATGAACGACGCGATGCCGAGCACGTTGCCGAGATTGCTGCGATCCACCAGCAGCAGCTTGGCCAGCACCACGCCCATCAGCACCGCGCCGGCAAGCCACAGACCGCGCTGGCCGCGCCGCGAGCCGATCACCCAGCCGAGCACGCCGAGCACGCTCCACGTCACGCTGAGGCTGGTCTGCGCGAGGCTGGTCGACAGCAGGCCATCGCTCCACGCGATGCTGCCCCAGTGATGCACGGTGCGAAGCACGCTCGCGGTCACGAGCAGGAAGCCTGCCAGCGACAGCCCCAGCGGACGCACGCGGCGCAGCGTTTCTGGCGCGTCGTCGGACCACAGCCAGCATGCGACCAGCACCAGGATCGCGAGCTGCGCCAGTTCGAGCGGATTGAGCAGCGGAATCCACGGCAGCGGCGCACCGCTGTCGGCCATGAACAGCGCGAACACCCACGCCAGCGACAGCACCGCGAAGCAGGTCGCCTGCAAGGCGCCGCGATACGCATCGAACTGTTCGCCCAGCGGCGTGCACAGCCACGGCCAGCGGAACAGGCTCAGCGCCGCGAGCATGCACCACGGGAACACGAGGCCGAGGACGCGCCAGCCACCGGCGAGTCCATAACGTGCGCTCAGCCAGTCGAACATCAGCGACAGCACCAGCGGCCACACCAGCAGCCACACGAACTGCGCCCATGATGCGAGCGGATGCTCACTGCGACGCAGGCATACCAGCGTGCGCACGCCCAGCACCGCATACACCAGCCACGCCCACGCACCGTAACCGCCGAAGGGATGCTCGTGCACGCTGTCCTGCATCAGTGCGGCCGGCGCGGCCGCGGCCAGCGCGGCCAGTGCGGTCGCGATCAGCGCGGTGGCCGCGCGGCGACGCTGCACTTCCGCGGCTAGCCAGCCGGTGACCGCGGCGAAGACGAAGAGCACATCGACGCGGTGCTCATGGGGCACGAACCGGCCCACTTCGTTCACGGCCAGCCCGATCCACCATGCCAACCCCCACAGGTAGTACGGGAACGCGAGCGCACTCCCATCCTCGTCCCGGCGGCGGTAGTTCCAGGCACTGGCGAAACCGGCGAGCGCGATCAGCAGCGCGCTCATGAACACTGGATTGGCGATGGGCGCATCGCCCGCTGCCGTATCGCCGGAAGCGAACGCGAGCGCCGCGAGCAGTTGCAGCAGCGCGCCGCCCAGCTGCGGGAGCATGCGCTGCTGGCGCAGGCCGAGCCACACCAGCGCCGCGCCCTCGAGTGCGAACACGCTCGCCGTCGCTCGAGCCGACAAGGCCAGCGGCACCGCCAGCGTGGCGAATCCGAACGCGAGCAGCGCGTACATCGGCATCAGTGCGGCGTAGCCTTCGCGACGTCGCAACCACCACGCCAGCACGGCGTAGATCGCGGCGAGGCCGAGCGCGTTGAAGGCCAGTGGCAGGCGTTCGCCCTGCAACAGTCCCGCCTGCAGCGCGAATGCGACCAGCGGCATGCCGAACACCAGGCAACCTTCGACCAGACCGCGCCGGCTCTCCGGCTGATGACGCGCATGCAGCAACGGGATCACCAGATACAGCGCGAAGAACAGCAGCAGGAACGGTTCGGTGCTGGCGAACTTCTCCGGCGTGTAGTCGTAAGCGCCCCACAGCGCACCGATGCCGAAGGTGAAGACGAAGCCAAGGACGCTCAGCACGCGCCACGACTTCCACCAGGCCACGCCGAGGATCGCCAAGTTGAGCGCGGCGTAGTACGAGAACAGCGCGACGTGGTTGCCGCTGCCGGTCGACAGCCATATCGGCGCGAGGAAGCCGGCGAGCAACGCAAAGATCGCGAGCGCCTTCGCGTTCTGCAGGACCGCCAGCGCGCCCGCGCCGGCGATCAGCACGAGGCTCAACGCGAACGCTGGCCCCGCCTGCAGCAACCCGTAAAGCTTGAATGCGGCGAACACCGTCAGCAGCAGGATGCCGATGGCGCCGCCCTGCAGGCTCAGCGCGAAGCTGCGATGGCTCTCGCGCTTGCGCCACGCGAACACCAGCGCGGCCAGCGCGGCAGCCGCGATGCCGGCCAGGCGCAGTTCGATCGGCATGCGCATCCAGCCCTGGTCGCTCGCGTACTTCAGCAGCGAGGCGACACCTGCGAACAGCACGAGGATGCCGATCTTGACCGGCACGTTGCCGGTCATGAACCAGTGCTTCACCGCGCGCACTGCGACGGTGACCGGATCGGGTCGCGCGGGCTCGTCGCGCGGCCTGCGCGGGCGCGGTGCTTCGGCGCGCGGAATGTCGGTGCGAGGCGCGGGCGTTTCGAACGGAAGCGGCGGCGGAACATCCCGCGCGGGTGGCGCGGTCGGCTGCACCGCTTCCGGCGCAGGCGGCTCCGCGACGGGCGGCTCGGGCGCGCGACGCTGCGCGGGCGGTTCGCGCAGGGGCGTCGTCGCTTCGGCGCGCCCCGGGGACACCAGACGCCACAGCGCTTCGACCTGGCGTTCGAGATCGGCGGCCCGGGCCTTCAGGCCGGCCAGCGCACCTTCATCGCCACGTGCGACGGGCGCGTTGCGAAGCTCGTGGAGCTGGCGCTCGACATCGTCGAGCCTCGTCTTCACTCCACCGAGCGAGACCAGCGCGACGATCAGAAGAACGGGTACGGCGAGTACGGCAAGTCCAAGCAGGACCAGCAAGCCTTCCATCCGGTGCCCCCGGGCCGGGGTTTCCGCCGGTCGGCGGTATGGCCATCCCCCAGCCCATCTGGACCGCAGCCTCCGGGAAAGGCCGGCTCAATGCAATACGCGGCGCACCGGAAAAAATCCGGCGCCGACGGTCACGCCATCGGCAGTCCGAGCGGCCGCGCACCCGCCTTGTCCATCAGGCCCAGGCCGTAACGCAGGCTGTAGCCGATCTTCTCCGCATAGCCGCACACGCGATCCACGTGTTCGACCGGCAGTACTTCCGCGGCGGTTGCGCGCCACAGCGACAGCCAGCGATCGAAGTGTTCGACCCGGATCGGATGCGGGCGATGCGCCGACATCGGATTGCCACGATAACTGCGCGTGCCGAGCGCGACCGACGACCAGAACGCGGTGAGCATCCGCTGGTGCTCGGGCCAGTCGTCGATGGCGGCGTTGAAGACGGGACCGAGTTCGGGATCGGCGCGGACCTTCTCGTAGAAGCGATCGACCAGCGTCGCCAGGTGCTGCTCGGTGAGTCCGTCGGATTCGCGCGTGTCGTTCATGCCGTGCAATTGGGGTTCCGTGGCGCAAAAAACAAGGGCCGGCAATGCCGGCCCTTGTCGATACACAAACGCGTCGCGCCTTACTTGGCGGCGACGACCTTGACCATCTCGAGGCACTTGTTGGAGTAGCCCCACTCGTTGTCGTACCAGCTGACCAGCTTGACGAAAGTGCCGTCGAGCGCGATGCCGGCTTCGGCGTCGAAGATCGACGTGCGCACGTCGCCGCGGAAATCGGTCGCGACGACCTTGTCTTCGGTGTAGCCGAGGATGCCCTTCAGCGCGCCTTCCGACTGCGCCTTCATCTCCGCGCAGATCTCGGCGTAGGTGGCGGACTTCTCCAGCTCGACGGTCAGGTCGACCACCGACACGTCGGAGGTCGGCACGCGGAACGCCATGCCGGTGAGCTTCTTGTTGAGTTCCGGGATCACCACGCCGACGGCCTTCGCCGCACCGGTGCTGGACGGAATGATGTTCTCGAGGATGCCGCGGCCGCCGCGCCAGTCCTTGTTGGACGGACCATCGACGGTCTTCTGCGTCGCGGTGGCTGCGTGCACGGTGGTCATCAGGCCGCGCTTGATGCCCCACTTGTCGTTCAGGACCTTGGCGAGCGGCGCCAGGCAGTTGGTGGTGCACGACGCGTTGGAGACGATCGCCTCGCCGTTGTACTTGGCGTGGTTCACGCCGTAGACGAACATCGGCGTGTCGTCCTTCGACGGCGCCGACAGCACGACCTTCTTCGCGCCCGCATCGAGGTGCTTCTGCGCGGTGGTCTTGTCGAGGAACAGGCCGGTGGATTCGATGACGACGTCGGCGCCGACTTCGTCCCACTTCAGGTTGGCCGGATCGCGTTCCTGGGTCAGGCGGATCTTCTTGCCGTTGACGATCAACGTGTTGCCTTCGACCTTCACGTCGCCCTTGAAGCGACCGTGCACGGAGTCGTAGCTCAGCATGTAGGCCAGGTAATCCGGCTCCAGCAGGTCGTTGATGGCGACGATTTCGATCTCGCCAGCGAAGTTCTGCACGGCCGAGCGCAGCACGTTGCGCCCGATGCGGCCAAAGCCGTTGATACCAACCTTGATGGTCATGACTTGCAAGCTCCTGCGGCCGCGCCCGGCGCGGCGGGGGGTGGACGGGAGCGCATATTCTAGCAGTGCGCAGCGTGGCGGGCCTGTTCTTCGGCCAAGGCTGAATTGATCATGATCAAGGCGACCGCAGATACAGGTGCCGACACTGGAGCCATCCCAAACGAGGCTCCCTCCATGCAAAAGACCCTGCTCACCTGCGCCCTGGCCCTGGCCCTTGGCGCCGCCGCCACGCCCGTGTTCGCCCAGTCCGCCGGCGACTGGACCCTCGGCGTCGGCGTCCACGCCGTCGATCCGAAGTCCGACAACGGCAGCCTGCTCGGCGGCACGGCCAAGGTTGATGTCGACACCGACGTGAAGCCGACCCTGACGTTCGAGTACTTCGTGCGCGACAACCTGGGCGTCGAAGTCATCGCCGCATGGCCGTTCGAGCACGACATCTCGATCCACGGCCTGGGCAAGGTGGGCAGCACCAAGCAGCTGCCGCCGACCGTGTCGCTGCAGTATCACTTCAACAGCAAGGGCAAGGTCTCGCCGTTCCTCGGCGCCGGCGTGAACTACACGGCCTTCTTCAGCGAAGACGCCAGCGGCGCGCTCGAGGGCGCGAACCTCAAGCTCGACAACTCGTGGGGCCTGGCCGCGCACGCAGGCATCGATTTCGCCGTCGGCGAGAAGAGCGCGATCCGCGTCGATGCCCGCTGGATCGACATCGACACCGACGTGAAGCTGAACGGTGCGGACATCGGCACGGTCAACATCGACCCGATAGTGTACGGCGCCGCCTACGTCATGAAGTTCTGATCCACGCCACCTGTCGCGAAAGCGCAGGCCCGGCAATCATGGGGACGGGTCGTGTCGGCTAAAGTGGCCGGCATGACCCGTCTCCTTTGCATTGTTCTGATCCTCACCCTCGCCGTTCCGGGCGACGCCTTTGCATGGGGCCGCCTCGGCCACCGCCTCGTCGCCGCGCTCGCGTGGGACGACCTCACGCCGCAGGCACGCGCGCAGATCGCGAAGCTGCTGGAAGGCGAAGCCGATCCCACGCTGCCGGGCATCGCCAGCTGGGCCGACGAACTGCGCGACAAGGATCCGCAGCTCGGCAAGAAGACCAGCAAGTGGCATTACGTGAACATCGCCGAGGACGGCTGCGAGTACGAGCAGGCGAAGCACTGCGCCAACGGCGACTGCGTGGTCGAGGCGATCCGCGCGCAGACCGCGATCCTCGCCGACACGACGCGCACGAAGGCCGAACGCCTGCAGGCGCTGAAGTTCGTCGTGCATTTCGTCGGCGACGTGCACCAGCCGCTGCACGCGGGTTACGCGCGCGACAAGGGCGGCAACGACGTGCAGGTGAACTTCGACGGTCGCGGCAGCAACCTGCATTCGCTGTGGGACAGCGGCATGCTCAACGCCGCCAACCTCGACGAAGCGAACTGGTTGCAGCGTCTGCGCGCCATGCCGTTGGCAGTGGCGATGGCACGCGATCCGCTACCGCCGGCATCGGTGGAATGGGCCGAGGATTCGTGCCGTATCGCGACGCGTCCCGGCCTGTATCCGGCGGGCGCGAAGATCGGCGACGACTATGTGCAGTCCTGGCGCCCCGTCGCCGAAGTGCAGCTGCGCCGCGGCGGCGCTCAGCTGGCGGCGACGCTCAACGCCGCACTGGCGCGCTGATCACGGCGCGGGCGGCAATCCCAGCAGTTCGCGCACGCGCGGTTCGGCGCCGGTGAGACCGGCGTCCTTGCCGAATTCCAGCGCCGCCTGCGCATCGGCGCCCTCCTGTGCTGCGCCGAGCGCAAGCAATGCACCGACGCGATTGCCAGACGCGCAATGCACGAGCACGCGACCGCTCGCCTTCGCGATCGCATCCGACAGCGCGCGTGCGTTCGCAGGCGTGATTTCGCCCGCGCCGGCCACGGGAATCGACACGTAGGCCATGCCTGCCGCGGCGACTTCCGCCGCTTCGTCGCGTCCGCCCAGTTCCGCATCGGGACGAAGATTGATGACGGTGGTGACACCCTGGGTCGCGAGCACCTGCCACGCGGATGCATCGGGCTGGCCGCCGGTCAGCAGGTTCGCGCGCGGTTCGCGCAGGTTCGGGATGGCGTCGTGCATGGTCGTGGCGGGCATCGAAGATGTCGGCGGCGAAGCCGTCGAGAACGAAGGCAGGAAGGCGAGCGCGACGACAGTCGTGCAAGCGAGGAAAGCGTGGCGGTTCATGCGTCGTCTCCGCAGTAGATCGAATGCAGCGTGGCCATGACCTGCTGCGCGGGTCCGGGCACCAGCGAATAGAACACCTGCTGTGCCTCGCGCCGGGCCTGCACGAGACCGGCTTCACGCAGCACCGCCAGATGCTGCGAGAGCGCGGATTGCGAAAGTTCCACGCGCGACAGCAGCGCGCTTACGCCCTGCTCGCCGTCCACCAGATGGCACAGCAACAGCAGACGCTGTTCGTTGGCGAGCGTGCGCAGCAGCGTCGCGGCCTCGCCCGCGTGCGCCTGCATGCGCGCCAGGTCGGCGTTCGGCGGCGAACTGGATTTGAGCGGGCGGCTGGAACGGGGCAAGGTGTGTCCGCGGGTCGGGCCGGGATGGGTCGCCGCCATTTTATTCGACAACGCTAAATTAGCAATGTCTAATATGTAAAACCCGACGGAGGCCGCCATGCAACCCGAGGTCCATCCCTTCTTCCACGCCGACAGCAACACCTGGAGCTACGTCGTGCGCGATCCTGCGGGCAACGCCGCGGCGGTGATCGACCCGGTGCTCGACTTCGATGCGAAGTCCGCGCGTACGTCCACGCGCTCAGCGCAGGCGCTGGTCGACTTCGTCCGCGAGCACGGCCTCGATGTGCACTGGATCATCGAAACACACGCGCATGCCGACCACCTCAGCGCGGGCCACTGGCTCAAGTCGCAATGGCCGCGCGCCACGCTCGCGATCGGCGAAGGCATCCGCGAGGTGCAGAAGGCGTTCGTGCCGATCTTCAACCTCGGCGAACACTTTCCCGTCGATGGCTCGCAGTTCGATCGACTGTTCGCCGACGGCGACACGTTCCGCGTCGGTGCGATCGAAGCGCGCGTGATCGCCGTGCCCGGCCACACCAGCGACAGCTGTGCGTATGCCGTCGGCGATGCGCTCTTCACCGGCGATTCGCTGTTCATGCCCGACAGCGGCACCGCGCGCTGCGATTTCCCCGGCGGCAGCGCGCGCACGCTGTACCGCTCGATCCACCGCCTGTTCGGACTGCTGCCCGACGCAACGCGTGTGTTCGTCTGCCACGACTACGGCCCGAACGGGCGTGCCGTCGCCTGCGAGACCACGCTCGGCGCGCAGAAGCGCGAGAACATCCATGTGCGCGATGGCGTTGGCGAGGACGACTACGTCGCGCTGCGCGAAGCGCGCGATGCGACGCTGGCGATGCCCGCACTGATCCTGCCCGCCGTGCAGACCAACATCCGCGCCGGTGCGCTGCCTGCGCCGGAGGACAACGGCGTGCGCTACCTGAAACTTCCCATCGATCGACTGTAACCACCCATGCCTACCGGATTCACTCCCGTTTCCGCACTGATCGGCGGCGCGCTGATCGGCCTCGCCGCGACGTGGCTGCTCGCCACGATCGGCCGCATCGCCGGTATCAGCGGCATCCTCAACCGCGCCGTCGATACGCGCGAGGAGCGCGGCTGGCGACTGGCCTTCCTGATCGCGATGATCGTCGCCGCAGGTGCGTGGTTCGCGCTGTGGGGCGCATCGCCGCGCAGCGGCTTTCCGTGGCTCGCATTGACCATCGCCGGCGTACTGGTCGGCGCGGGAACGCGACTGGGCAACGGCTGCACCAGCGGACACGGCATCTGCGGACTCGCGCGCCTTTCGCGGCGCTCGTTGTGGGCGGTGCTGGTGTTCATGGGCGCGGGGATCGTCACCGTGTACGTGGTGCGCCACATCGCCGGTGGCTTCGCATGAACCGGATCGTGCACGGCGCCATCGCGGGCGCGCTGTTCGGCCTTGGCCTCGCCATCTCGGGCATGACCACGCCCGACAAGGTGCTCAACTTCCTCGACATCGCCGGATCGTGGGATCCCTCGCTCGCGCTGGTGATGGGCGCGGCACTGGTAGTGTCGATTCCCGGCTTCGCGTGGTTGCGACGACGCGGCCGCACGCTTGGCGGCGATGCCCTGCCCTCGCCGCCGTCTGACGCAATCGACTTTCGCCTGTTGCTCGGCAGCGCGCTGTTCGGCATCGGCTGGGGATTGGCGGGCTATTGCCCCGGTCCCGCGCTCGCCAGCCTCGCGCACGGCTGGTCGGAAGCGGTTGTATTCGTCGTGGCGATGCTGGCAGGCTCGCAGCTCGTCCGCATCGTCAATCGGGGTCGTCGATGAGTGCGGCGTCGTCCGGCGCGCTGGATCCGCCAGATTGAATCGATCCAGGTCGTCGACCTGAAGGAAACGCACTAGAGCAGGTTCGGATACGGTCGAGCCCGCCGCCAGCGTCTATCCTTGCCGAATGAACGCGCGCCCCGCCCCCGTCCTGCTCGATTCCCTCGACGCCGCCGTCGACCTGCTGCTGTCGCGCATCCGCGGCCCGCTGCATGTCGGCGCGCCGCTCGGCCTGGGCAAGCCGCACCGGCTGCTCAATGCGCTGTACGCGCGCGTCGAGAACGATCCGTCGAAGCCGCTGCATCTCTACACCGCGTTGTCGCTGGATCCGCCGGGCGGCGGCAAGGGACTGGAAGGACGCTTCGTCAAGCCGTTCGCGGAGCGGCACTTCGGCAAGGACTTCCCGCGCCTGGCCTACGTGCAGGCGCTCAAGCGCAACGCCTTGCCGGCGCACATCGAGATCGAAGAGTTCTACCTGCAGTCGGGCGCGATGCTCGACTCGATCCCGGTACAGCGCCGCTATGCCAGTCTCAACTACACGCACGTCGCGCGCGCTCTGGCCGACCGCGGGGTCAACGCCATCGTGCAGCGCGTCGCGCGTTCGCCCGACGGCCGACGTTTGTCGTTGTCGTGCAACACCGACCTCACGTTCGACACCGTCGATGCGCTCACCGAGCGCGGACTGCCGCGTCCGCTGCTGATCGCCGAAATCGATCCGGAACTGCCCTGGCTCGACGGCAGCGCCGCGGTGGACGCGGAGTACTTCGACGCGATCGTGACGCCGCCGGGCCCTCACCCGAAACTGTTCGGTCTGCCGCGACAGCCGGTCAACGACATCGACTACGCGATCGGCTTCCACGCCAGCACGCTGGTCGTCGACGGTGGTACGTTCCAGGTCGGCATCGGCGCGCTCGCGGACGCGTTGTGCCATGCGCTGGCACTGCGCCACACGGACAACGCCAGTTACCGCGCGGTGCTGCGCGCACTCGGCTCGGCATCGGCGGACGATCCGGCGCTGGCGCCGTTCGCGCAGGGGCTGTACGGCTGCAGCGAGATGATCAACGAAGGCTTCCGCCGGCTGGTGGAGGTGGGCGTGCTGCGCCGCCGTGTCGTCGACGACGTGTCGGCGATGCGCCGCATCAACGCCGGTGCCGCCAGCGCGCACGACCTGGCCATGCTGGAGGAACAGGGCGAGTTCCTGCACGGCGCCTTCTATCTCGGCTCGCCCGAGTTCTACGAATGGCTGCGCAACCTCGCACCGGACGTGCGCCGCGGCATCGGCATGAAGCGCGTCGGCGAAGTGAACGAACTCTACGGCGGCGACGAGGCACTGGAACGACTGCAACGTCGCGACGCACGTTTCTTCAACACCTGCATGATGGCGACCGCGCTCGGCGCGGCGGTGTCGGATGCGCTCGAGGACGGTCGCGTCGTATCCGGCGTCGGCGGGCAGTACAACTTCGTGGCGATGGCGCACGCATTGCCCGACGCACGTTCCGTTCTTCTCCTGCGCGCGAGTCGCGAGGCGCGCGGCCAGGTGACGTCGAACGTGGTGTGGAACTACGGCCACACCACCATCCCGCGGCACCTGCGCGACACCTACATCAGCGAGTACGGAATCGCCGACATCCGCGGCCGCAGCGACGAGGACTGCGTGATCGGCATGGCGGCCATCGCCGATGCGCGTTTCCAGCAGGCGCTGCTCGACAGCGCGAAGCGCTCGGGCAAGCTGCGGGCGGATTTCGCCCTGCCCGCGCGCGCGGCGCGCAATACGCCTGAAGTCCTGGCGAAGGCGCTGGCACCGTTCCGCCGCAATGGTGCACTGCCCGACTATCCGCTCGGCAGCGATTTCACGCCGGTGGAGCAGCGACTGGTCAAGGCGCTGTCGTGGTTGAAGGCAAACACCGCGACGCGCGGCGCCAAGCTGCGCACCGTCCTGCGCGCATTCGGCTCGCATCCGCTCGACAGCGAGGCGCTGCAGCGCATGGACCTCGCATCGCCGCAGGGATTCGGCGAACGGCTGGAGGCGCGGCTGCTCAGTCTTGCGCTGGCGGAGACGACGTAGCCGGCGCGACAATCGACTGCATGGCACGTTCGCGCTCGCCGCGTTCGCCCATGAAGCGTGTGACCGCATCGCCCGCCAGCGCGACGCCAGCCAGTGCCATCACCCACAGCCCCGCCTCACGCGCGCCGGCCTGCAGGCGCACGCGCCAGTGTGCGAACCGGCCCTGCAGGTGTCGTCCGAACATTGCGTTCAGCGCCACCAGCAACAACGGCGGCGCGATGAAGATGAGGTTGTAGACGACGAGCAGCGGCAACCATTGCGCGACGGATAGTTCCGCCGAGGTCATCACCGCGATCGCCGCGAAGTACGGCATCGCCGTCGTCAGTTCCACCACGGTCACGGTGATGCCCAGCAGCAGCATGCCGAGAAGCCCGCCTACGCGCGGCTCGCGATGTTCGTCGGCTGCGGCTTTCGCCTTGGGCGCAAACACGGCGTAACCGAGCAGCGCCAAGCCGATAGCGAGCTGCAACGACAGCACGACGGGATGGTCGAGCGAATCGCCGAAGCGGTGCGCCACTGCGCCCGCACCCAGCATCAGCGCGATGCCGAGCGGGAGATATGCGCTCACGATGCCGGCGATGTACGCGAGCAACCGTGGCGTCGCACCCGGACGCGCGAGCCACCACAGCGCCACCGCGAGCGCCGAGGGATTGATGGCGTCGACCACGGCGAGGCCGAGGACCGGAATCGCAACACTCGTCATGCGGGAACCTGCGCCGGATAAGTCGCCGGCGCAGTGTAGTGGTACGACTCACACCGTGCGCATGTGCCGGTCGTCGCTACGCGGATGCCCAAAACGCACGAAGCGGCCGGAGCCGCTTCGTGGAATCGCCCGATTGACTGGAACTCAGAGCGACTTCGCCGCCTCTACGACCTTCTCGACCGTGAAGCCGAAGTGCGGGAACAGCTTCTCGGCCGGCGCGGATGCACCGAACTCGTCGATGCCGATCACCGCGCCGTCCAGGCCGACGTACTTGCGCCAGAACGCGCCGACGCCGGCTTCGATGGCGACACGCTTGCGGCAGGCCTTCGGCAGCACGGATTCGCGGTACGCGGCGTCCTGGCGGTCGAACACGTCGGTCGACGGCATCGACACCACGCGCACCTTGTCGCCCAGCTGCGCGGCGGCCTGCGTGGCCAGTCCGACTTCGGAACCGGTCGCGATCAGGATGATCTCCGGCGCGCCGACGGAATCCTTCAGCACGTAACCGCCACGCGCGATGTCGGCGACCTGCTGCGCGGTGCGCGGCTGGTGCATGAGGTTCTGGCGCGAGAAGATCAGGCAGCTCGGGCCGTCGTTACGCACGATCGCGGCCTTCCAGCATGCGGCGGACTCGACCGCATCGCACGGACGCCACACGTCGTTGTCCGGGATGTAGCGCAGCGAAGCGAGGTGCTCGATCGGCTGGTGGGTCGGACCGTCCTCGCCCAGGCCGATGGAGTCGTGCGTGTACACGTGGATCGCGTGCGCGCCCATCAGCGCGCTCATGCGCACGGCGTTGCGCGCGTAGTCGCTGAACACCAGGAACGTGGCGTCGTACGGGATGAAGCACTCGTGCAGGCCCATGCCGTTGCTGATCGCGGTCATCGCGAATTCGCGCACGCCGTAATAGACGTAGTTGGCGTTGGGATCCTTCGTCGCGACCGACTTGCTGCCCTTCCACAGGGTCAGGTTGGAATGCGCGAGGTCGGCCGAGCCGCCGATGAGTTCCGGCAGCAGCGGCGCGAAGGTCTCGATCGCCATCTGCGAAGCCTTGCGCGACGCGATCGTCGGGCCTTCGGCCTGCAACTTGGCGATGTACGCGTCGGCAGCCGCGACGAAGCCTTCCGGCAGGTCGCCGCGTGCACGGCGCAGCAGTTCGGCGGCCAGCTCCGGATGCTGCTTCGAGTACGCATCGAACAGTCGGTCCCACTCGCCTTCCTCGGCCTGGTGATCGCGCTTGCGCCAGCCGTCGTAGATGTCCTGCGGGATCTCGAAGTCGCCGTACTTCCAGCCCAGCGCTTCGCGGGTCGCGACGATCTCTTCCTTGCCCAGCGGTGCACCGTGCGAGGATTCCTTGCCGGCCTTGCCCGGCGAACCGAAACCGATCGTGGTGCGGCAGCAGATCAGGGTCGGCTTGTCGGTGGACTTCAGCGCGGTCTCGATGGCGGTCTTGATCTCCACCGCGTCCTGACCGTTGACGTTGCGCACCACGTTCCAGCCATAGGCCTCGAAACGCTTGGGCGTGTCGTCGGTGAACCAGCCGTCGGTGTTGCCGTCGATGGAAATCTTGTTGTCGTCCCAGAACGCGACGAGCTTGTGCAGGCCCCAGGTGCCGGCCAGCGACGCCGCCTCGTGCGAGATGCCTTCCATCAGGCAGCCGTCGCCCATGAACACCCAGGTGCGGTTGTCGATCAGGTCGAAGCCGGGCCGGTTGAAGCGCTGCGCCAGCAGCTTCTCCGCGAGCGCCATGCCGACCGAGTTGGCGAAGCCCTGGCCGAGCGGACCGGTGGTGGTCTCGATGCCCGGCGTCATGAAGTTCTCCGGATGGCCCGGGGTCTTCGAGTTGAGCTGGCGGAAGTTCTTCAGCTCTTCGATCGGCAGGTCGTAACCGGCCAGGTGCAGCAGGGCGTACTGCAGCATCGAACCGTGGCCGTTCGACAGCACGAAGCGGTCGCGGTTGAGCCACAGCGGGTTCTTCGGGTTGTGGCGCAGGTAGTCGTTCCAGAGCACCTCGGCGATGTCGGCCATGCCCATCGGCATGCCCGGGTGGCCGGAGTTGGCGGCCTGTACGGCGTCGATGGCGAGGAATCGGATGGCGTTGGCGAGGTCGCGGCGGCTGGGCGTCGTCATGGCGTCGGGAGGCGGTCTTCGGCTGCGGGGAGGGTGCCGCGCGAGGGGCCGGGCGACGGACACGTCGGGCCGAGCGGCCAGCCATTCTCCCACCCGGACGCCGCGCTGTCGCCCCATTGGAGGCACGGGACTGCGGTTTCCCGCCCACGGCGGGGCTCAGGCCTCCTCCAGGCCCGAGGGGCCGTCGGGTTCGCCGCGCGAGACCACGGTGGCAAGCATCAGGTCGCCGGTGACGTTGAGGGTGGTCCGGCACATGTCGAGGAAGCGGTCCACACCGAGGATCAGGCCGATCCCCTCCGGCGGCACGCCCACCATCCCGCAAATCAGCGCGACCACCGGCAGCGAGCCGGCCGGGACGCCGGCGGTGCCCACGCCGCCGAGTATGCATACGAACATCACCGTGACCTGCTGCGCCAGGGTCAGCTCGACCCCAAAGAACTGCGCGAGGAACAGCACCGTCACGCCTTCGAACAGCGCGGTGCCGTTCTGGTTGGCGGTGGCCCCGACCGTCAGCACGAAGCGCGAGATGCGGCGCGGCAGGCCGAGTTTCTCGTCGGCCACGCGCAAGGCGGTCGGCAGGGTCGCGTTGGACGAGGCAGTGGAGAAGGCCATCACCATCGCCTCCTGCACGCCGCGGAAGAACTTCGCCGGCGAATAGCCGCCCGCCAGCTTCAGCACCAGCGAGTACACCACGAACATGTGCAGCGCGAGCGCCAGCACCACCACGCCCACGTAGGCGCCGAGGCTGCGCAGCAGCTCCCAGCCGAACAGCGCGGCCAGGTTGAACATGAAGCAGAACACCGCGTACGGCGCGAGCCGGATCACCAGCCCGATCAGCGTCATCGACACCTCGAACAGGCCCTCGATGCCGCGCAGCAGGATCTCCGTGGACTTGCTGCGCGTGAGCACGAGCCCGATGCCGAGCATCAGCGCGAAGAACATCACCGCCAGGATGGTGTTCTCGGCCGCGGCCCTGACCACGTTGTCGGGGACGATCGACACCAGCATCTCCAGCCCCTTGGGCTGGCTGCCGGTGCTGCTGACGATGGCGCTGGCGCGCTCGGAGCCTTCATCGAGCAGTTGCTGCGCGCGCGCCGGATCGATGCCCGCGCCGGGCTTGAGCCAGTTCACCAGCAGCAGGCCCAGCACCACCGCGATGCCCGACACGACCACCGTGTAGCCCAGCGTGCGCCAGCCGATGCGACCGAGCGAGCGCACGTCTCCCATCTCCGCCACGCCGATCACCAGCGCCGAGAACAGCAGCGGGATCACCAGCATGAAGATCAGGCGCAGGAACAGGTTGCCCGCGGGCTGCGTGACGTTCTGGGTGAACCACAGCACGCCGGGCGACGATGCGCCGACGACGTAATGCGCGATCAGGCCCAGCAGCAAACCGACGGTGAAGCCGATCGCCATCTTCCAGTGCAGCGGCAAGCGGCGCTTGCCGTCGTCGGGTTGTCGTTCGGCCGCCATCCGGGCCCTCCACGCGGGGGGACTCCGGATGATGCAGAAACGCGCGTGGAGGGCGTCTTCATCCCCTCCCGGGGGCACCGGCATCGACGTGCCGGTGGTGTGCGCGCGTCAGCCTGCGGCTTCGGGCGCGGGCTCGGCCGGCAGGATATCGGCCTCGGTTTCGGCGACGTCGCCGCTGCGGTGCGCGACCACGACCGCCGTCGCCAGGTCGCCGGTGACGTTGAGCGAGGTGCGGCACATGTCGAGGAAACGGTCGACGCCGAGGATGATGCCCACGCCCTCGGCCGGGATGCCGAGCACGGCGCAGATCATCGCGATCACCGGCAGCGAACCGGCCGGCACGCCGGCGGTGCCGATACCGCCGAGCAGGCACAGGCCCAGTACCATCACCTGGTGCATCAGGGTCAGCTCCACGCCGAACGCCTGCGCCAGGAACAGCACGGTGATGCCTTCGAACAGCGCGGTGCCGTGGTGGTTGGCCGAAGCGCCGACGGTCAGCACGAAGCGCGAAACCTTGCGCGGCAGCTTGAGGTTCTGCTCGGCCACGCGCAGCGTGACCGGCAGCGTGCCGGTCGAGGACGCGGTCGCAAACGCGGTCAGCAGCGCTTCCTGGCTGCCACGGAAGAACGCGCGCGGGCTCATGCCGCCCATGAACTTCACCCACAGCGGCAGCACGATGAACATGTGCACCGCGATCGCCAGCACCACGGTGAAGGCGAACTTGCCCAGCACCAGCAGCAGCTCCCAGCCGAACTGCGCGCACAGCGCGAACATCAGGCACGCCACCGCGTACGGCGCGAGCTTGATGATCATGCCGATCAGGCGCATGCAGATCTCGAACAGGCCCTGGATCGCGTTCTTGAACGCCTGCGTGTGCGGGCTGGGCGTCATCACCAGGCCGATGCCGATCATCAGCGCGAAGAACATCACGCCGAGCTTCTGCTTGTCGTCCACCGCCGCGGCGAGCACGTTCTTCGGGACGATGCCGAGCAGCATCTTCATGAAGTCGAGCTGCTGGCCGGTGGCCGCGATCTCGCCGGCCTTCTGCGCGCCCTGCGCCATCGCCTGGTCGAGCATGCCGCGATCCAGTCCGTGACCGGGCCCGATCAGGTTGACCATCAACAGGCCGATCGCGACCGCGATCAGCGTCACCACGGCGGTATAGATCAGCGTGCGCCAGCCGAGCCGGCCGAGGCTGGCGACGTCGCCGAGTTCGGCCACGCCCAGCACCAGCGCGGAGAACATCAGCGGCAACACCAGCATGAACAGCAGTGCGAGGAACACCTGTCCGACCGGCTGCGCGACGTAGCCCACCAGGCCCAGCACCAGCGGCGAGCCCGGCGCGATGAAGTGCGCCAGCAGGCCCAGGGTCGCGCCCAGGACGAAGCCCAGCATCACCTTGATGTGGAGGGGCATCCCCTTCGTCGGCATCTTGGCTTCGGGCAGGCTGATGTGGCTCATGCGGTTCTCTCGGGCAAATCAGCCGGCGAGATTACACCAGCCCGCCCCCCTCAGCCCCGCTTTTCCGGCCGTGCGCGTGGGTACAGTGGCGGCAATGGCGGCGTCGCCTCGGCCGCCACGGCCCGCCAGCGTGGTCCGCCGGCAAAGGCGCGGCGCAGCAGCTCGCGGGCGGCCACCGCATTGCCGCCGCCCCAGCGGGCGCGCTGCAGGGCATCGATGGCCTCGCGCTGGGTCGCGTCGTCGAGCCGGCCGCGCAGGGCATCCAGGTCGCGGACCGGCGGACGCGCCATCGCGCACAGGGCGTCGGCAACGTCGCCGAAGTCGCCACGATCGATCAACCGCTTGAGGTCCGTGCCCGCAGCAGGCGGCGCGTCCGACGGCAACGGCTCGGCACGAACCGCTCCGGCACGCGTGTCACCGCGGTGCAGTCCCCAGACCAGGGTGAACAGCCACAGCGCGGCGAACAGCAGCGCGGCGAGTATCCAGATGCGATTGGCGCCACCGAAATCGATGACCGACTGCGCGGGCGCGGCGTTTCCGACGATCGACGTCGAGGCGGATGGCACCGGCGTCGGCGCTGTCGCGGTGGCCGCGCCGCCCGCCGGCGCGGGGAGTACGTTCCAGTTCAACTGAGGCAGGCTTGCGGTGCGCTCGGCGCCGGCCCGCACGTCCCACCACGTCATTTCCATCCCACCCAGGCGCGCGCTACCGGCCCGCGCCGGCACGACCGAGAAGCGACGGGTGAGCTTCACCCGCGGACGGCCATCGACGAAGCGCTCGTCGGCCTGCACCGGTTCGGCGAAGACCTGCGCGCCGTCGATGGTCGGCAGTTGCAGCTCGGGCATCTGCGCGGCGGTGGCGCCGTCGGCGACGGCCTCGACCACCAGCGTCGCGGCGGTACCGGCGCGCAGTTCCTGCGGCGTGGACTGGTAGCGCAGTTGCAGGTTCTGCAGCGGCAGCCAGGGCTGCGGCGCGTTCGGCGGCACCGGTCGCACCTGCAGCGAGCGCGGCGCGGCGTCGGCGGCAAGCGCGCCGCCGCGGTTGCCGAGCAGATCGTCGAAGAATCCGCCCGCACCGCGGCCTTCGAAATGCGCGGGCGGAATGACCAGCGGACCGCTTCGTTCCGGAACCAGCAGGAAGCGACGTTCGACCACGCTGTAGCGGCGACCGCCGAGGTCGCGCTGGTACTGCGCATCGTCGCCGACGCGCTGCAGCGACGCGCCGTCAGGCGGCGCCTGGTCGAGCTGCCCCGACACCAGCGGCGTCGCCGAATACAACCGCACCACCCAGCCGACCGACTGCTGCACGTAGGGATCGTCGTCGTCGGCTTCGCTCTCGATGAAGACATCGGCACCGGCGCGCGACGACGACGGCGCGGCGGACGGTGCGACCGTCAGCATGATCGGCTGCGTGCGCTGGCTGCCGACGTACAGCGGCGGCACGGTCACCACGCCGTCGCGTCGCGGCCGCAGCGCGACCGCGTACAGCGTGCGCGCCATGTTGCGCCCGCCACTCCTCACGAACTCGCGCCGGCTGGTGTGGCCACTGAGGAAGAAATCGGTGAGCAGCGGCGCGTAGTCGGGCTCACTGACGGTGGCCGCGGTGGTCTCGATGTTGAGCGTCACCGTCTCGCCCATCGCGATGCGGTCGCGGTCGACCCACGCGCGCACCTGTGCAGGGGCCGCGAGGCTCACCAGCGCCAGCAGCACCAGCGTCATCGCCTGCATCGCGAAGCGTCGCAGCGGGGTCGTCGTCGGGATCATTCTTTGTCCTGCAATTGACGGCGTTCGTGTTCGATGCGCAGTTTCTCGCGCAGCAGTCCACCCGGATCGTCCGGCACGCGGCGCAGCCAGGCTTCGTTGGCGAGGCGACGCTCGCGTTGCTGCGGTGTTTCCTGCACGGGCTCTTCGCCGGGCTTCGGCGCCTTGTCGCCGCGCTGCTGCTCCAGCGCCCGCTGCATGCGTTCGCGTTGCGCACGGTCGGCCTCGCGTTGCGACTGCGCATCGCCGGCCTTGGGCGCCTGCCCGGGCTGTTGCTGCGGCGATTGGGACGACTGTTGTTTCTGCTGCTGCGACGACGGCGACTGTGCACCCTGTCCGCCCTGCGACGGCTTCTGGTCCTTCGGCGATTGCGACTGCCCGCCACCGCCCTTCGGCGACGATTGCTGCTGCCGCTTCATCGCCGCTTCGACCGCGCGCTTGTTGGCGATGGCGTCCTCCATGCCCGGCGCGCGCTTGAGGGCTTCGTCGTAGGCGGCGATCGCCTGCGGATACTCTCCCGCCTTGGCCAGCGCATTGCCTCGGTTGTAATGCGAGTCGGCGCTGTCCACGCGCTCGTAACGTTGCGCCGCATCGGCGAAATCGCCCTTGCGGTACGCGCGATTGCCATCGTCCATCTGTGCATGTTCGACCTGGTCCGCACGACGCCACCAGTCGGCGGCCTGTGCCGGCGGCCAGCCGATGCACAGCAGCAGTACCGCGAGCGCCGCGCGACGACGGAACGCGAACAGCGCCAACAGCATCAGCGGCGGCAGCAGCCAGAAGCCATCGTCCTGCCACGCACGACCGCGCGTCGCATCGCTCTGCTTTGCATCGCCGCTGCCGAGCGTGGTGTCCGGATCGAGTACGTCCAGCGCGCGCAGGTCGCCATCGTCGGTGGCGATGGCGGCATAGCGGCCACCGCCCGCCGACGCGAGCGAGCGCAGCGATGCGGCGTCGAGCCGCGCCTGCCCGAATGTGCCGTCGCCACGCCGATACGACGCTCCGGCGTCCGTTCCCAGACCCATCACGTCCACGCGCGCGCCCTGGCTTCGCGCGGCCGCCGCGGCATCGCGCGCACGGTCGTCGGCGCGATCGGTGAGCAGCAGGATCACGCCGCGATCGAAGCCCGACTGCCTCAGCAGCTTCGCCGACCATTCGATCGCGCGATCCGGACGCTGTCCGTCGACGGGCATCACGTCGGGTTCCAGCGCATCGAGGAACAGCGCGACGTTGGCCGCGTCCTCGGTGAGCGGCGCCACGGTGTAGGCATCATCGGCGAACACGACCAGCGCGACCTGCCCGTCCGCACGTGCGCGCAACAGCGCGTCGATCTTCGCGCGCGCCTGCGCGAGTCGCGACGGCGGCAGGTCGCCGGCCGACGTGGCGCTCGACAGATCGAGCGCGATCACCAGCGGCGTGCGGTCGTGCCACAACGGCTGCTCGCTCTGGCGCCAGCTCGGTCCGGCGAGTGCGATCACGGCAAGCACGTACGCCGCGATGCCAACGCCCCACGCGCGACGCACACGCGCATCGCCGCGTTCGACCAGCAGGTGCGGCAGCAGGTGTGCGTCTACCGATTCGCGCCAGACGCTCGTGCGACGGCGACGCACGCGCGAGAACGCCATCAGCAACGGCAATGCGAGCAGCGCCCATAGCCACTGCGGGCGCAGCAGGTGCAACGCCGCGAGATCGATGCCGGCGGGCAGATTCATGCGCGCCTCCGCTTCGGCCAGGCGAATGCGAGCAGCGCGAATGCCAGCGATGCGGCAAGCGGATACGGATAGCGCTCGATGCGCGGACGCACCGCCTGGCCGGGACGTTCGACCGGTTCGAGCCGGTCGATCTCCGCGTAGATGCCGACCAGCTGCGAGGTGTCGCGTGCGCGGAAGAAGCGCCCGCCGGTGCTGCGCGCGATCTCGCGCAGGGTCGCTTCGTCGATCTCGTCGCCCGCACCCGGCATCGGCAATTGCAGGCCGAACAGCGACAGCGAGCCTTCGCCACCAAAGGCAATGGTGTGGATGCGCACGCCTTCGTTGTGGGCGATCTCCGCGGCCTTCTTCGGCTGCAGCATGCCGGCGGTGTTCACGCCATCGGTCAGCAACACCAGCACGCGCTGCTCCGCGGGCTGTGCGCGCAGGCGCTTGGCCGCGAGCGCGATGGCATCGCCGATCGCGGTCTCCTGCCCGGCCAAGCCGATCACGCTGTCTTCGAGCTGCTGGCGAACCGAGGCGAGATCGTGCGTGAGCGGCGTCAACGCATACGCGCGCCGGCCGAACACGATCAGCCCGACGCGATCGCCACCCCGACGATCGAGGAAGTCGGCGAGCACGGCCTTGGCCGCGGTGAGTCGATCGACCGTGCGTCCGCCCAGATCCATGTCAGGCTCACGCATGCTGCCGGAGAGGTCCAGGGCGAGCATCAGGTCGCGGCCCGCCTGCGGCGGCTGCACTGCCTCACCGAGCTGCTGCGGTCGCGCTGCGGCCACGCACAGCAGGATCCAACCCAGCCATGCCAGCCAACCGACGCGGCCGCCGAACGCAGTGCGCCCGCCC
Organism: Lysobacter panacisoli; assembly: GCF_009765165.1. Classification (NCBI taxonomy): domain Bacteria; kingdom Pseudomonadati; phylum Pseudomonadota; class Gammaproteobacteria; order Lysobacterales; family Lysobacteraceae; genus Lysobacter; species Lysobacter panacisoli. The sequence goes on along the minus strand of NZ_VLNU01000001.1, from coordinate 2,088,245 downwards.
GCGCGCGCGACGCGATCGATGCGCTCACCGAACGGCACGCGCAGCGCCGCGGATGCGTCGTGCCGCACCGGCGGCAACAGCCAGCGCGCGAGCCACGGCAACGGTAGCGCGAGCAGCATCCACGGCCATGCGAACGCATCGCGCGCGACCGCCAACGGCGCGAGCAAGGCGTCCATCACGACGCACCCATCCAGCGCAGGAAGCGCTCGCGTGCGAGTCGACGCAGGGCATCGACGCGTGCCGCATCGACGTCGCGACGGAACGCACCGTCGAGCAGCAGGCGGCCGTCGCCTTCAGAGAACACGCGCACCGGCGTGCGCCCATGCGATCCGCGGCGACGGCGGGCGACAGGTTCGACGTCGTCGAGGAACACCAGCCATTCCTCGCCGTGAAGGCGATCGGCGCGCGGATCGCGTCGGCGTCCGGCGCGACGCAGCAGTTCCGACATCGCCGCGATCTGCGCGGGCGCGGAGGTGGCGGCATCGAGTTCGCCATCGAACCATCGCGCGATCGCCTGCCGGCGTCGGGTTTCGCGCCTGCGCCACCACGCGTATGCAACGACGAGCGCCAGCACGATCGCAATCACCACCCACCAGCCCGGTGCGGGCGGCCACCACGGGGGCGCGGCGGTCTGGTGGATGTCGCGCAGGACGAGGGTCGTCGCGGCCATCACGCCACCAGCGGTGGATTGCGTCCCAGCAGCGGCTGCCAGGATTCGCTCGCCATCGCCGTCGACAGCGCCTGCACGCGCACGCCGCGTGCCGGCAACTGCGCGAGCGCCTGTTCGAGCGGACGCGTGAATTCGTTGCGCCATGCCTGCCGCTGCGCGGCGACCGAGAGGTCTACGTCGACGCGATGGTCCTGTGCCTGGAACGGCAGCGACGACTTCGGCGGCGCGCTTTCCAGCGGATCGGTCAGCAGCAGCACGATCACTTCGTGATGGTGCGCCAGCGCGGGCCAGCGCTGCGCGGGCAGCGCAGCGATGCTCGACGGATCGGCCAGCACGACAAGCCGCGAGCCCGGACGCAGCAGACGCTGCGCGTGGTCCAGCGCGACGGCGAGCCCGGCGTCGTCGCTCGGCGGCTGCGTGTACCAGCGAACCAGCGCATCGAGCACGCGCAGCGCACCGCGTGGGCCCGATGCGGGTGCGATCGGCGCTTCGCTGCGGCTGCCGCGCAATGCGGCGATGCGGTCGCCGTCGCGTACGCCGGCCCACGCCGCGACCGCACCGGCGCGCGCGGCCTGCACCGACTTGAAGCGCACGCGCGTGCCGAAGTACATCGACGGCGCGGTGTCGGCGACGATCAGGCTCAGCCGCTCGCGCTCGGCCTGGAACAACTTGGTGTGCGCGCGTCCGGTGCGCGCGGTGAGGCGCCAGTCGATGTGGCGCGCGTCGTCTCCGGCGACGTACTCGCGCGATTCGGCGTACTCCATGCCGCGACCGCGCAGCGGCGAGAGCGCATGGCCGCTGACGCCGTGGCGCCCACGACGTGCCTGGCCACGGCCGGCGACCGCGGCGCGCAGCGCGAGCAGCTCCTGCAGCGTCGGCACGATGCCTTCGCCGCTGCGGTCGTGTGTCATCGCGGGAACGGGCGGTGGATTGGGCATGTCAGCGACACGTCATCCGAGTGGGGAACGGCTCGACGCTGCGCTCAGGGCAGCGGCACGCGTTGCAGCAGTTCGGCGACGAGGCGCTCGCCATCCCAGCCTTCGGCGGTCGCTTCGTAGCTGGGCAGAATGCGATGGCGCAGGACGTCGGGCGCGACCGCGCGGACGTCGTCGGGCGTGACGAAATCGCGACCGGCCAGCCACGCATGCGCACGTGCGCAACGTTCCAGTGCGATCGACCCGCGCGGACTTGCGCCCCACGCGATGCGTCGCGCCAGTGCGGCGTCGTAGCGTGCGGCATCGCGCGAGGCTAGGACGAGTTCGATCAGGTAGCGCTCCACCGCCGGCGCCACGTGCAACGACAGCACCGCGTCGCGAGCGGCGAAGACGTCCTGCATCGGCATGCGCTGGACGACCGGGGTTTCGGCGCGCATCACCTGGCGGGCGCGATCGCGCGCCAGGCGCAGGATCTCCGCCTCTGCGGCGGCTTCCGGGTAGCCGATGCGCACGTACATCAGGAAGCGGTCGAGCTGGGCCTCGGGCAGTGGGAACGTGCCCTCCTGCTCGATCGGGTTCTGCGTGGCCATCACCAGGAACAGCGACGGCAACGCGTAGGTGGCGCGGCCGACGGTGACCTGCCGTTCGCCCATCGCTTCGAGCAGCGCCGACTGCACCTTCGCCGGCGCGCGGTTGATCTCGTCGGCGAGCAGGATCGGATGGAAGATCGGGCCGGCCTGGAATTCGAAGCGGCCTTCCTGCGGACGCCAGACTTCGGTGCCGGTGAGGTCCGCGGGGAGCAGGTCGGGCGTGAACTGGACGCGGGCGAAATCCGCTTCCAGGCGTGCGGCCAGCGCGCGGATGGCGCTGGTCTTGGCCAGACCCGGCGCGCCCTCCACGAGCAGGTGGCCGTCGGCCAACAGCGCGATCAGCAAGCGATCGATCAGCGCGGCCTGGCCGACGATCTCGGCCGACAGCGCCTCGCGCAGCGCGCGGAAGGCATCGTGCAGGCGGGGCGCATCGTCGCTGCGGCGGTCCATGACGTTCTCGGCGGGGGCTCGGAGCCAGTTTGACCGAAGACAGACGCTCCGGTTCACCACCGGAGCCGACCATTCAGGGTTGAATGAAAAAGGGCCCCGGTGGGGGCCCTTTCTTTGCGGTGCCGTGCGGGCACCGGATCCTGCGTATCTTTCGCGGCCATCCGTGGCGTTGCGCTGCGGGCTCGGATCGCCCTGCCCGGCCATCCTGGCCGGTCGTTCGGCAGGCCACGCGGCAGTGCCGCGTAGCGGCCTGCCTCACCCCCTCTGCTCGACCTTCATCACCTTCGGGGTGACCATGATCAGCAGCTCGGCCTTGTCCTTGCTGCGACCCTTCTTCTTGAACAGGTTGCCCAGGAAGGGGATGTCGCCCAGGAACGGGACCTTGGAGATGTCGCTGCGGTCGCGGAACTCGTACACGCCGCCGACCACGACGGTCTGGCCGTCTTCCACCAGCACCGCGGTGTTGACCTCGCGCTTGGCGATGGTCGGCACCTGGCCGATCGAGGTGTCGACGAAGCCTTCGACCTCGTCCTTCTTCACGTTCATGTTCAGGAACACGCGGCCGTCGTGGGTGATGGTCGGGGTGACCTTCAGCTCCAGCAGCACGTCCTTGAACTGCACGTTCGGGATCGGGATCGTGGTGCTGCCCTGCGACGGCGAGATCGTCACGTAGCCGACTTCCTGGCCCTGGCGGATGACCGCTTCGCGCTGGTTGCTGGTGACGATGCGCGGGTTCGAGATCACTTCGCCGCGACCCTCTTCCTGCATCGCCGACAGTTCGATGTCGAGCGCGTAGCCGGCGTTGAGGATCTGCAGCGCCATCGAGCCGGCCGGGTTGACCACGCCGAGGTTGCTCATCGCGCCCTTGGCCAGTTCGAAGCCAGGGGTGCCGGAGATCGCGTTCTCGACGTACGAATCGCGCGTGAGATCGTTGTTCTCGATGGTGTTGTTGAAGAAGTACTTGCCGTCCTTCGTGCCGGCGATGCCGAAGCGCGCGCCCAGCTCGCGGGCGAACGTGTCCTGCGCGATCACGACGCGGCCCTCGATCAGCACCTGGTCGACCGGACGGTCGATCACGTGGATTAGTTCCTTCATCTGCGACACCTTCTTCGGGATGTCGCTGATCATCAGGGTGTTGGTGCGCTCATCGGCCACCAGGCGACCGCGCGGCGACAGGAAGCCACCGTCGAGGTTCTGGTTGCCGCCACCACCACCGCCGCCAATGCCCTTGGCCTCGGTCAGCGCTTTGAAGATCTGCGCGGCGTTGTGGTAGTTGATCTGCACGTACTCGGTCTGCAGGTCGGTGCGGTTGTCGAGCGCGATGCGCGCGTCTTCCTTGTCCTGCTCGTACTTGGCGATCTCGGCCTGCGGGGCGACCCACACGACGTTGCCGCTGCGGCGCTTGTCCAGGCCCTTGGCCTGCAGGACGATGTCCAGCGCCTGGTCCCACGGCACGTTCATCAGGCGCAGGGTGACGTTGCCGGACACCGTATCGGCGGCGACGACGTTCAGGCTCGACTCCTCAGCGATCAGCTGCAGCACCGTGCGCACCGGGACGTCCTGGAAGTTGAACGTCACCGGACGGCCGCTGTAACCGCGGGTACCGGCCGCCGACGGCTTGCCGGTGGTGGACTGGCCGACCGCGCGGCTCGTCGGGGCAGCGCCGGTGCGCGGCACGATCTCGACGATGTACTCGCGACCGGTCTGGTAAGCGAGCGACTCGAAGTTGCCGCTGGTGTCGAGCACCAACTGCGTGCCGCTGCCGCTGGTGCGCGCGTCGATGCGCTGGACCGGAGTCGCGAAGTCGACGACGTTCAGCGGCTTGCGCAGGCTGGCGGGCAGCGTGGCATTGCCGACGTTGACCACCACGCTGGAACCGTTGTTGCGCAGGTCCGGCGAGGCGCCGTCGCCGCTGAACTTCACGACCAGGCGACCGGAGCCGTCGGCGCCGCGCTTGAAGTCGATGTTGGACACCTCGACGGCGCCCGGCAGCTGCTTGGCCGGATCCGCGTTGGGCGTCGGTGCGACCGCGACCGGCGCGGTCGCCGGAGCGGGTGCTGCCGCGTGGACGGCGCTGATGGCGGCGAGCGCGCCGACCATCAACCCGACGGACCCGCTGCGCAGCAGCAGGGGGCGGTTCGGCCGCGCGCTAGTGGCGTTCGGACATGCCGGCTTGAGGCGTCCCGGATTAAAAACGGTCATCGTGCTATCCCCCAGAATCCTATTGATCTTCCAACGCGACCGTGGCCGGACGTTCCAGCCATCCACCCGCGCCATCCGGCACCAGTTCCACCAGCTCGATGCGATCCTCGGAAACCGAGGTGACGCGGCCATCGCTCTGCCCCATGTAATTCCCCGGCTGCACGCGGTAGGTCACCTTGTCAGGTGCCATCACCAGTGCAACGACGTTGTCGCCGCGGCCGAGCGTACCGACCATGTCGAGGCTGTCGAGCGGGAACTGCTCCAGCGTCTGCTTGCGGCGTGCCGCATCCGGACGCGGACCGTTGCCGCCGCCTTCATCGGTGAAGGCCGTACTGAACGGATCGCGCATCGCGTAGGCGTTGTACTCGAACGTCTCGAACTGCTGCATCACCGGCAGCGGGTCCAGCGGCGGCGCAGGACGCGCCTTCACTTCAGCGACCCACTTCTCCAGGTTCGGCGCTTCGCCCGGCGTGCTGGTGACGCTGCGCGAGCAACCCGCCAGGGCGAGTGCGAGCGCGGCGAATGCCAGGGCACGGAACGGGGCGCCGTCACGAATCAGGATTGCGCGCATCTCAGGCATCCCCCTTCTTGCTGTCGCTCTTCTCGGATGCCTTCTTCTTGCCGCCCTTCTTGCCCTTGCCGGCTTCGGCCTTGGCTGCAGCCTCTTCCTGCTTGGCCACTTCCTCTTCGTCGAGGTAGCGGTAGGTCTTGACCGTACCGGCCAGTTCCAGCGGGCTGTTGGGCGTGATCACGCCTTCGGGGCCCTTGCCGCGCGGCTTCAGCGAGATGTCGTGCATGGTCATGATGACCACGCGCGGCAGCGAGGCGACGCCGCTGACGAAGCCACCGAACTGGTGGTAGCTGCCGACCATGCGCAGCGCGATCGGCTTCTCGGCGTAGAACTCCTTGGGCTGCTCGCCACCGGGCTGGAACAGCTCGTTGGTGATGCCCGTGGCCAGCGCGGTCTGCGAGATGTCGACGATCAGGTCAGGCATTTCGGTCTTGCTGGGCAGCTGGCGCAGCATCTGCTGCAACTGCTGCTCCATCTGCGCGAGCTGCTGCTTCAGCGGTTCGAGGTTGGCGGCCTTGCCCTGTTCCTTCTCGAAGTCGCCGCGCAGCTCGGCTTCCTGGCGTTCCAGGCGCTGAAGCTCTTCGCGCTTGTCGCTGACCAGGAGGTACCAGGCCAGGCCGACGATCACCACCGCGATGATGGCGCAGAAGCCGATCTTGGCCTGCTGCGGCCAGGAACCGATGTTGTTGAAGTCGAGCTCGTTGAGCTTGAACGATTTCTTCTTGCTCATGACGCCGCTCCCTTGGCCGGCGTGGCGGTCGGCGCCGAGGGCGCATTGGCAGGCGTGGCGCCCGGTGCGGCGGGAGCCGCGGCGGGCTGCGTGGCAGCACCGGCCGGAGCCGTGCCCTGGGCAGGCGCGGCAGCGGCATCGGCGGCGCCCGCGGTGGCGGCGGCATCACCGGACTGCGCGATCTGCGCGGCCGGCGCATCCGGCACGCCGTCCTTGTCCTCGTCCTTCGGCGCGTTCGGGTTGGCCAGCTTCACCTGCAGCTTGAACTGGTACGGCAGGCCCTTGTCGACACCCTTCGCCTCGATGATCGACAGGTCAGGATTGGTCATCCAGCCCGAACCCTCGAGGTTGCGCATGTAGGTACTCACGCGCGCGTTCGACTGCGCCCGGCCTTCCAGCGTCAGGGTCTCGTTGTCCTGCTTGATCGAGGTCAGCACCGCACCGTCGGGGATGGTGCGCACCAGCGAGTCGAACAGGTGCACCATCTGCGAGCGGTTGGCCTGGAGTTCCTCGATGACTTCCTTGCGCGCCAGCAGCTTGGACTTCTTCGCCTCGAGCTGGTCGATCTCTTCGTTCCGCTTCTTGACCTCGTCGATCTGCTGCTGGACGTACGCGTTGCGTTCGTTCTGCCCGTCGATCTGGCCGTTGTAGTAGCTCAGGATGATGAACGACAGCAGCACCGCGCCGAACGCCGAGATGGCGAACATCACGGCGAATTCCTTCTGCCGCTGCTTGCGGCGCTCTTCGCGCCACGGGAGGAGGTTGATGCGTGCCATCAGTCGAAGCTCCTCAGGGCGAGGCCGCAGGCGATCATCAGCGCCGGTGCGTCCTGGGCCAATGCATGCGCCTGCACGCGCGGTCCGAGGGTCATGTGTGCGAGCGGGTTGGCGATGGTGGTCGGCACGCCCAGCTGTTCCTCGACCATTTCGGCGATGCCGGCGATGGACGCGCAACCGCCGGCCAGGACGATCTGGTCGACGCGGTTGAACTCACTGCCGGCGTAGAAGAACTGCAGCAGGCGGCTGATCTGCTGGACCATCGCCTCCTTGAAGGGCTCCAGCACCTCGGCCTCGTAGCTTTCCGGCAGTCCGCCCTGGCGCTTGGCCAGGCCGGCTTCCTCGTAGCTCAGGCCGTAGCGGCGCATCACCTCGTCGGTGAGCTGCTTGCCGCCGAACACCTGCTCGCGTGCGTACAGGCTGCGGCCCTGGCGCAGGACGTTGAGCGTGGTCATGGTGGCGCCGGAGTCGACCAGCGCGATCAGGCCGTCGCGCGGGCCGCCGAGCTGGTCGGCCACCAGGGCGAAGGCGTTCTCGAGCGCGAAGGCCTCGACGTCCATCACCTTCGGGGTGAGGCCACCGATCTCCAGCGCGGAGGCGCGCACTTCGACGTTCTCCGAACGCGAGGCGGCCAGCAGGACCTGCAGCATGTCCGGACTGCCCGGCACCGGACCCAGCACCTCGAAGTCATGGCTGACTTCTTCGATGGGGTACGGAACGTAATTGACGGCTTCCAGTTCGACCTGCGATTCCAGGCCGTCATCGTCCAGGTCGCCCGGCATCGGGATGACCTTGGTGATCACGGAGGAACCGGCGACGGCCGCGGCCGCGTGCTTGGCGCGCGTGCCAGACCGCTGCACGGCGCGACGGATCGCCTCGCCCACGGCCTCGACCTCGACGATGTTCTTCTCGACGACGGCGTTCGGCGGCAGCGGTTCGACCGCGTAATGCTCGACCCGGTAGCGGTTGCCGGCCCGGGAGAGCTGCAACAGCTTTACGGCAGTCGAACTGATATCCACGCCGACGAGTGCCGGCTGGCTTTTTGTGACGATCCCCACGGTATTCTCCCCTTGTCACAGGCGCTTACGTGCGCTTCGTGTGACCCCGCTTTAAATAACCAAGTTTGCACAGGCTGGCAACCGTTTCGTGCGGAATTGCCTTACTGCGTCACTTTCCACCCCGCAACGGCGCCCCTGAACCGGCCTGACCCGCCCCGGGCCAAGACCGCGACTACACCTCAAAGTCCCACTCCCCGCCTCCTCTATACTCCACGCCCACTACACCCGCAATCGGAATCTGATCCTGATGCCCCGTCTCCGCCGCCTGCTGCGCTGGGCGCTGTTCGCGTTCGCCGGCCTGGCCCTGCTCGGCGCCGTCGCGCTGGGCACCCTGTACTACCTGGTCGCCCCCAAGCTCCCCGACGTGGAGACCCTGCGCACCGTCGAGATGCAGGAGCCGATGTACGTGTACGCGCGCGACGGGCGCCTGATGGCGCTGTTCGGCGAGACGCGCCGCTATCCGATCTCGATCCAGGACGTACCCGAGCGCCAGAAGCAGGCGTTCCTGGCCATCGAGGACTCGCGCTTCTACAAGCACCACGGCGTCGACTTCAAGGGCGTCGCACGTGCGGTGTGGCTGCTGGCCACCACCGACGACAAGCGCGTGCCGGGCGGTTCGACGATCACGCAGCAGGTCGCGCGCCAGTTCTTCCTGAGCAACGAATACAGCTACACGCGCAAGCTCGCCGAAATGCTGCTGGCGATGCGCATGGAGCGCGAACTCAGCAAGGACGAGATCTTCGAGCTGTACCTCAACAAGAGCTTCTTCGGCAATCGCGCCTACGGCGTGGGCGCGGCCGCGGAGTTCTACTACGGCAAGAAGCTCAACGAGCTTTCGCTCGACGAGATGGCTTCGCTCGCCGGCATTCCGAAGTTCCCGTCCAGCGGCAATCCGCTGAGCAATCCCGAGCGCGCGAAGGTGCGTCGCGATTACATCCTCGATCGCATGGTGGAGCAGCGATTCATCAGCGCCGCCGAGGCCGCGCAGGCCAAGGCCGTGCCGATGCACGCGACGCCGCACGAGCGTCCGGTCGAGGTGTACGCGCCGTACGTGGCCGAGATGGTGCGCCAGGAGATGGTCGCCAAGTTCGGCGCCGAAGCGCTGACCAAGGGTTACCACGTCACCACCACCATCGATCCGGTGCTGCAGACCGCGGCCGACAAGGCCGTGCGCGATGGCCTGTCGGTGTACGACCGCCGCCACGGCTGGCACGGCGTGGAACAGCATTTCGACCTCGCCGCAGACGAAGACGCGGCGAGCATCCGCGCCCGCCTGCGCAACGTCGCGCCGCAGGCCTCGCTGCAGCCGGCCGTGGTGACGAACGTTGTCGGGACCGAGGTGCAGCTGGTGCTCGCCGACGGCACCGAAGTCCGCCTCGGCGCCGATCGCGGCTGGAACGGCCGCGCGCCGGCCAGCCTGGTCAAGCGAGGCGACCTGGTGCGGGTGAGCCGCATCGAGCCGGCCAATCCGCCCAAGCCCGGCGAGGCCGCGCCGCCCGCCGTGTGGCGCCTTGACCAGGTACCGCAGGCGCAGGCCGCTCTGGTCTCGCTGGAACCGTCCAACGGTGCGCTGCGTGCGCTGTCCGGCGGCTACAGCTTCGCCGGCGCCAAGTTCAACCGCGCCACGCAGGCGCGCCGCCAGCCGGGTTCGAGCTTCAAGCCCTTCGTGTACTCGGCCTCGTTCGAGCGCGGCTTCAACCCGGCCTCGGTCGTGCTCGACGCGCCGGTGGTGTTCAAGGATCGCCGTGGCCATATCTGGCGTCCGCAGAACGACACCGGCAACTTCGCCGGCCCGATGCGCCTGCGCGAAGCGATGGTGCAGTCGCGCAATCTGGTTTCGGTGCGCCTGCTCGACGCGATCGGCGTCGACTACGCGCGCAAGTACATCAGCCATTTCGGCTTCGACGAAGCGGAGCTGCCGCCGAACCTGTCGATGTCGCTGGGCACCGCGTCGCTGACGCCGATCTCGGTCGCGCGCGGTTTCGCGGCGTTCGCCAACGGCGGCTTCCGCATCACGCCGTGGTTCATCGACGAAGTGAAGGACCGCGAAGGCGCGGTGGTGTTCAAGGAAAAGCCGGCCGTGGCCTGCCCGCAGTGCGCCAATCCCGGCGGCGTCGGCCGCGTGGTGCAGAACACCACCGTGGTGGACGGTTTCAACCTCGGCCCGAACGCGTCCCAGCCGGCACAGTCCGAGACGCCGAAGGATGAGCCGGCCAAGCCGGCCATCGACACCAGCAACATGGTGCTGGCGCCGCGCGCGATCGACAGCCGCATCGCGTACCAGGTCAACTCGATGCTGCGCGACGTGGTGAAGCGCGGCACCGGCACGCCGGCCAAGGTACTGGAGCGCGACGACATCGGCGGCAAAACCGGCTCGACCAACGACCACCGCGACGCATGGTTCTCCGGCTTCGGCGGCCCGTACGTGACCACCGTGTGGGTCGGCCGCGACAACTACAAGTCGCTGGGCTACCGTGAGTACGGCGGCAAGGCCGCGCTGCCGATCTGGATCGACTACATGCGCGTGGCGCTGAAGGACCAGCCGCTGGCGACCAACGAGCCGCCGGAAGGCATGATCAAGGTGTCGGTCTCCGCCAGCGGTGCGCTGATCCCGGGCGAAGGCGGCGGCATCGTGGAATGGGTCAAGGCCGAAGACCTCGACCGCATGCAGAACTACGTGGACTACGGTCCGGAAGAAGCGGCGCCGACCGAGGAAGAGTTCGACATCTTCTGACCTTCGCCGCACCGCACCGAACGAAAACGCCGGGTCACGCCCGGCGTTTTCGTTTCCGCCGATCGCGCACGCCGGCCGCGAACATCGAACGAACGTACGGCCGGCGTTCATGCTGGACGCACACTGTCCACGCCTTCGACACAGCGCGAGCGGTAACGTTGCGCGCCGATAAAACATGCTAGCGTTCGTTTGCCGGCATGCCGGCCGCGGCGAACTCCCGCCGTCGTGGTGCCAGCCGCGGAGGTCATCATGCCCCACGCCCGACAGCACGCTCACCAGCACGCGCAGACGCGCACCCGCGAACGACGCCACCGTCTCGCCACTGAAGCCGCCCGGCTGATGGCCGAGGGCGGCATCCGCGATTACCACCAGGCCAAGCTGAAAGCAGCCGAACGACTGGGCATCTTCGACGACGCCTCGCTGCCGCGGAATCGCGAGATCGAGGATGCGCTGCGCGAGTACCAGCGCCTGTTCCAGCGCGAGAACATCCCGGCCCTGCGCGAACGGCGCGAAGCCGCTTTGCGCGCGATGGAATTCTTCACCGCGTTCCAGCCGCGGCTCGTCGGCGCGGTGCTCGACGGCACGGCCGACACGCGCAGCCCGGTCATGCTGCAACTGTTCGCCGACGATCCCGATGCCGCTCCGCGCTTCCTCGATCAGCACGGCATTCCCAGCGAATCGCGCAGCCGCCGCCTGCGACTGGATCGCGAGCGCGTGGGCGAATTCCCGGTACTGGTCTTCAGCGCCGAAGAGCTGGCGTTCGACCTGACCGTGCTGCCGCTCGATCTGCTGCGCCAGGCACCGCTGTCGAACATCGACGAGAAGCCGATGAAGCGCGCCACTGTCGCGCAGGTGCGGCAGTTGCTGGCGGAAGAGGAAATCTCCGGCTACGAAGGCGCCGGCGAGAGTCGCTGACGCCTTCGGCGGAACCGATCGCTAGGCAGGCGCGCGGATACGTCGCGCATCCGCGCGTGCATCCAGCCCGAACACGTTGAGTTCGATCACCACGAACGCGACCAGCCACAACAACGCGTCCCACGTATCGAGCCACGCTGCCTGCGGGTTCTCGTCGCCGAAGCCCATCGCCGCCCAGGTCAACAGGAACCCCACCAGCGCGAGATAGAGCGCGCCGGCGGCGAGGCGGCGCAGGCGATGCAGGCGCGCGGCATCGGGCGGCAGGCGCACTTCCAGTTCGAGCAGGGCGATCACACCCAGCCACACGGTCTCGTTGGCGAAATCCAGCCACACGCGTTCGAGTGCGTAGCCCACGACCGCGATGACCACCGCGACCGCGGCGAGCAGGCGCACGCCGTGCAGCACCGGCCGCCAGCGCGGCGGCAGCTTCCAGCCACCGGTTTCCCATTCGAACAGCAGCAACAGCACCAGCCACGCGGCGGTGTCGATCAGTTCGGTCAATCGCCCATAGCGCGCGTACAGCGCCACGTCGATGGCGAGCAGCGCGTAGATGGTCCACTTGAAAACGACGAAGCCGCGGCGATGCCGCGGCTTCGATGCAGCGTCGGTGCTCCATGCCTGCATGAAGCGGTCCGGACGTGGACCTCAGCGCTTGCCGAGGTCGGTGTAGTCGCGCTGCGGAGAACCGATGTAGATCTGGCGCGGACGGCCGATCTTGTTCTCCGGGTCGTTCTGCTGCTCCAGCCAGTGCGCGACCCAGCCCGCGGTACGGGCGATGGCGAACATCACGGTGAACATCTCCACCGGGATGCCCAGCGCCTTGTAGATGATGCCGGAGTAGAAGTCGACGTTCGGGTAGAGCTTGCGCTGCACGAAGTACTCGTCTTTCAGCGCGGCCTCTTCCAGCTTCATCGCCACTTCGAGCAGCGGGTCGTTGATGCCCAGCTCGCCGAGCACCTTGTGGGTCATCTCGCGGATGATCTTGGCGCGCGGGTCGAAGTTCTTGTAGACGCGGTGGCCGAAGCCCATCAGGCGGAAGCCCGATTCCTTGTCCTTCGCCTTGGCGACGGCGGAACCGACGTTCTCCGGACGGCCGATCTCCTCGAGCATCTTGAGCACGGCTTCGTTCGCACCGCCGTGCGCCGGGCCCCACAGCGCGGCGACGCCGGCGGCGACGCACGCGTACGGGTTGGCACCGGTGGAACCGACGAGGCGAACGGTCGAGGTCGAGGCGTTCTGCTCGTGGTCGGCGTGCAGGATGAAGAGCAGGTCCAGCGCCTTGGCGGCGACCGGGTTCAGCTCGAGCGGCTCGCTCGGCACTTCCTTCATCATGTGCAGGAAGCGCGTGGTGTACTCGAGGTTGTTCTTCGGATAGCGCATCGGCCAGCCGATCGAATAACGGTGGCACGCGGCGGCGATCGTCGGCACCTTGGCGAGCAGGCGGATCGCGGCCAGGCGGCGCTGTTCCGGATCGTCGATGTCGAGATCGTTGTGGTAGAAGCTCGCCATCGAGCCGAGCATGCCGACCAGCATCGCCATCGGATGCGCGTCGTGGCGGAAGCCGTACAGGAAGGTGCGGAAGGCCTCGTGCATCATCGTGTGATGCGTGACCTCGTGCTCGAACTTGTCGAACTCGCCCTTGTTCGGCAGTTCGCCGTTCATCAGCAGGTACGCGACTTCGAGGAAGCTCGACTTCTCGGCCAGCTGCTCGATCGGGTAGCCGCGGTACAGCAGCACGCCGGCATCGCCGTCGATGTAGGTCACCGCCGACTTGCAGCTGGCGGTGGCAGTGAAGCCGTTGTCGTAGGTGAAAGCGCCGGTTTCCTTCGGCAGCTTGCCAATGTCGATGCACGGCTGGCCGAGGACGGGATGGTGGACCGGCAGGGTCACGGTCTTGTCGCCGGCGGTCAGGGTGACCTGATCGAAACCGGACTTGGTGGAATCGGACACGAAACACTCCTCAAGTCTGCATGCCGCCGCGGGAGGCGCGACACGGAGCGGGGACGGGGGTCACGGCGCAGACGGCACCGCGATCCGTGAATTATCGCACAACGTCCCGGAGCGCTGGCTCGGACTTTGGTGGGAGAGGCAGGCCGCTTGCGCGGCACTGCCGCGCGGCCTGCCGAACGCCCGGCCAGGGATGGCCGGGCCGGGCGCTCCGAAGGCGGTCGCGCGTCGCCACGGACGGCCGAAGAAACACCAGACAGTGCTCGCGCAGCGGACCTGGCGCGCGGCATACCGGAAACCGGAAACGACGACGGCCGCCTTGCGGCAGCCGTCGAGGAATTGCGATAGACCCGTACTACCGGAATGTTCCGGTGTCGCGACCATCCGCTTGCACGACCGCTCGAGGCGGCCGACGCCCTTACTTCTGGGCGTAACGCTTGCGGAACTTGTCGACGCGACCGCTCGTGTCCATGATCTTGTGCTTGCCCGTGTAGAACGGGTGCGAGGCCGAGCTGATGTCGACCTTGATCAGCGGGTACTCGTTACCGTCTTCCCACTTGATCGTCTCCTTGCTGCCAAGGGTCGAACGGGTGAGGAACTGGAAGTCGGTGGTGACGTCCTGGAAGATGACGTCGCGGTAGTCGGGATGGATGCCGGCCTTCATGGCACTCACCAAATCGTTCGGGGAAAGCGCAGCAGTATAGCGGCCACCCTCCCCACCTTGCAAGTCTTGGCTGGACGCGGTCAGCGGGCCGCCAGCGCGGCCTGGATCAGGCCCTCGAAACGGGCCTGGTCGTAGCGCAGCAGGATCCGGAAACGGTCCGGATGACCTCCTTCGCGACGCCAGTCGACCACGGTCATACCGCGGGCCGGGCCGTGGCCCAGATCCACCGCCAGCGGCCGGTGCGCCTCCTCCACCACGCCCTCCGGCTCCAGCGCAAAGGCCATGCCCAGCGCGTCGGCGGCGAACCAGTGATCGCCGCGGCGATCGGCCGACCACTCGCGGGTCTTCTTCGAGATGTCGGCGTAGAAGCGCGCGCGATCGGAGTCGGCGGCGAGCCATTCGACCACGCGATCGTGCAGCAGGCCGTGGGCGATGGTGGCCTCCCAGTCGGCCAATTCGACCTGCGGGAAGGCCTCGAACACGATGTGCGCCGCTTCCGGATCGAAGTAGACGTTGAACTCCGCGGCCGGCGTGATATTGCCGTGCGCGGTCACCGCGCCGCCCATCACCACGAAGCGCGCGACGCGCTGCGGCAGGGTGGGATCGAGTTTCAGCGCCAGCGCGATGTTGGTCAGCGGACCCAGCGCGACCAGCAGCAGGCGGCCGGCGTGTTCGTGCGACAGGCGCAGGATCGCCTGCGCCGCGTGCTCTGCCTCGACCGAGCGCCGCGCCGGTTCGAAGGCGACATCGCCGAAGCCGTTCTCGCCGTGCACGTAACCTGCGTCCGGTGCCGGATGCAGCAGCGGTCCTGCGCAACCGGCGAAGATCGGAATGTCCATCCCGGCGACTTCGCACAGCTTCAGCGCGTTGCCGACGGTGTGCTTCAGGCCGACGTTGCCGGCGGCGATGGTGAGACCGACGACGCGATGGCGCGGGTCGTTGAACGCCATCAGCAGGGCGAGCGCGTCGTCCACGCCCGGGTCGGTGTCGATCAGCAGGGGGATCTTGTCGTTCATCGGGCGATTATGGCCCAGCCAATGCGACAGGACGACGTTAGGCGCCGAGCGCGTCGCGCAGCGCGCGGACAATGGCGGCGTCGCTGCGCCACGAACCCGCTTCGAGCCCGGGGAGGTCGCTGCGATGGCGCATGCGCGACGGCTGCAGCGACTTCGCCGACGCATGCACTTCGCGCACACTGGTGCGCGCGACCACATCGCGCACGTTGTCCGGGGTGATGCCGGCACCGGCCATCACCGCCAGCCGTCCTTCGGCGCGACGTTGTGCAGAGGCGATCAACTCCGCCCCCTGCAACGCGGTGGCGCGCGCGCCCGAGGTCAGCACGCGTTCGCAGCCCAGCGCGATGATGTCGTCCAGCGCGCGCAGCGGATCGCGCGCGGTATCGAACGCGCGGTGGAAGGTCACGCCGAGCGCGCCCGCTGCCGAAAGCAGTTGCGCGCACAAGGCCGAATCGACATCGCCGTCCGCGTCGAGCGCTCCGACGACGATACCGTCGCAGCCCAGCCGCACGCAGTTCTCGATGTCGAGCAGCATCGTGTCGCGTTCGAGCGCATCGTAGAGGAAGTCACCGGCGCGCGGCCGGATCAACACGTGCAGCGGTATGCGCAGCCGGTCGCGCGCCATCGCGATCGTTCCGTGCGACGGCGTGCAGCCGCCTTCACCAAGGTTCTCGCACAGCTCGACGCGGTCCGCGCCGCCTTCCTGCGCCGCGAGCGCGGCGGCAAGGGAGTTCGCGGCGATCTCCAGCGCGACGCGCTCCATGCTCAGGTCTGTTCGGTCCGGTACACGGAGGCGGAATCGTGCAGACGATCGTGCGGACCGGCGCCGCCGTCGTGCATCGCGTAGACGAAGCCCTTGTGCAGCGCGAACGCGCCCACTTCGCCGTCGCGGTTCATCGCCAGGAAACACACCTGCAGGCGCTTGCTCGCTTCCGGGCGCTTGCGCACCACGCGCTCGATGGCCTCGCGGCATGCGTCCGCGGGCGATCGCCCCTGACGCATCAGTTCGACCACGAGGAAACTCGCGGCATTGCGGACCATCTCCTCACCCACGCCGGACGCCGTCGCCGCGCCGACTTCGTTGTCCACGTACAAGCCCGCGCCAACGATGGGGCTGTCGCCAACACGGCCGTGCATCTTCCACGCCATGCCGCTGGTGGTGCATGCGCCCGCGAGTCGCCCTTTCGCATCGAGTGCGAGGATGCCGAGGGTGTCGTGGTTGCTCTTGTCGCCGGGACGCGACTGGCGTTCGGCGTTGATCTGCGGCGCGTACTGCGAGGTCTTCAGCCATTCGCGCCATGCCTGCCGCGCCTGTTCGGTCAACAGCGGCGTCTTCTCGAATCCCTGCGCGACGGCGAACTGCTGCGCGCCCTCGCCCACCAGCATCACATGCGGCGTCTTCTCCATCACCGCGCGCGCGACCGATACCGGATGCGCGATGTCTTCCAGCGCGGCGACCGCGCCGCAGCGACCATCGCCGTCCATGATGCTGGCGTCCAGGGTCAGCACGCCGTCGCGGTCAGGATTGCCGCAGCGTCCGACGGTCGGATTGCACAAGTCTCCTTCAGCCCAGCGCGCGCCAGCTTCGACCGCGTCGAGTGCGCTGCCGCCCTTGCCCAGCACCGTCCACGCGGCCGCGTTCGCGCCGACGCCGAAATCCCAGGTCGAGACGACGCGCGCGCCTTTCGCGGTCGTCGCAGCGCGCACGCGCGGAATCGCGGCAGCCCCGGCGGCGAGCAGCGAGGCCTGCAGGAACTGGCGACGATCGCCCATGCGTGGTTTCCCCGTGGAGTGGTTTCAGAAGCCGGAATGGCGCTCGTGGTACCACGCCGCCGCGCCGACCAGGCCGAGCTGGCCGTGGTCGACCAGCCACACCGGCACGCGGCCGAGCACTTCGCCCAGCACGCCCTTGTTGCGGAAACGTGCGGCGAAATCGCTGTCGAGCAGGAACGGACGGATCTGCGCCGGAATGCCGCCAGCCAGGTACACCGCGTCGGCGCCGAAGGTCAGCGCGAGATCGCCCGCGAGGCTGCCCAGCAGCGCACAGAACGTGCGCAGCGTTTCCAGTGCGTGTGTGTCGGCGCCGCTCTGCGCCGCGGCGGCGATGGCTTCGGGCGTGTCGAGCGTGGGCGTGGCGCCGTCGAGTTCGCACAGTGCGGCGTAGGTGTTCACCAGGCCGGGACCGGACAGCACGCGCTCGTTGTCGACGTGCGGCCAGCGCTTGAGCAGGCGCTGCACCAGCGCCAGTTCGCGTTCGGTGCCCACGGCCAGCGACGCATGGCCGGCTTCGCTGGCGAGCACACGTCGCGATGCACCCTGCTGCAGCGTGCGCGGCAGGCACAGCGACGCGCCGAATCCCGTGCCGGGGCCGAGCACCAGCGCCGGGCCGTCGCCGGCCTGCAGCGGGCCGCAGACGCGGGTCATCGCGGCCACGTCGATGTAGGGCATCGCGCAGGCCACCGCTTCGAAGTCGTTGAGCAGCGCCAGGTAGGCGATGCCGGCCTCGCGACGCGTGCGTTCGACCGACACCGCCCACGGCAGGTTGCTGTTGATCAGCGTGTCGCCTTCGAGGCGGCCGGCGATGGCGACCACCGCATGGGTGCGGTCGGCCTCGTAGGCGCCGGCGAAGTCGTCGATGATCGCGGCCAGGCTCGCGTACTCGGCACAGGCGTAGCGGCGGTAGTCGATCACGTCCACCTTGCCGCCCGGCCGCACCTGGACGAGGCCGAGGCGCGCGTGGGTACCGCCCACGTCGGCGGCGATGAACGGCGGCGAGCCGTGCCGGACGGGGGGACTTTCGATCGGGGCGGAGATCACGGGCGGGGAAATCGACGGCAACGACGGGCGTCCATGATGCCCATTTGGGCACAAGCCTGCAGCCGGCGGCGCCCGGAAGGGGTCAAGCGGCGGCGAAACGCACCGCGCCGCCGACCCAGCGCTCGACGATCCGCTGGGCCAGTCCGGGCGATTCGTGCAGCAGGCGCTCGCCCAGGTCCTGCACCTGCGGCAGCAGGTCGGCGTCGCGGCCGAGGTCGGCCACGCGGAACTGGGCCAGGCCGGTCTGGCGTGTGCCCAGCAGCTCGCCGGGGCCGCGCAGTTCCAGGTCCTTCTCGGCGATGACGAAACCGTCGTTGGTTTCGCGCATGGTCTCCAGGCGCTGGCGCGCCATCTGCGACAGTGGGGCCTGGTAGAGCAGCACGCAGCTCGACGCCGCGCTGCCGCGGCCGACGCGACCGCGCAGCTGGTGCAGCTGCGCCAGGCCCAGGCGCTCGGCGTTCTCGATGATCATCAGCGACGCGTTGGGCACGTCCACGCCGACCTCGATCACCGTCGTCGCCACCAGCAGGTCGATCGTGCCGTCCTTGAACGCGCGCATGGTCGCCTGCTTCTCCGCGGCCTTCATGCGCCCGTGGACCAGTCCGACGCGTGCTTCCGGGAGACGTTTGGACAGTTCCTCGAAGGTCGACTGCGCGGCCTGCGCGACCACCTCGTCGCTGTCGTCGATCAGGGTGCAGACCCAGTACGCCTGGCGCTTCTCGGTGCAGGCCTTGCGGATGCGTTCGACCAGCTCGGGGCGCCGCTCCGCGCTGAGCGCGACGGTCTGCACGGGCGTGCGTCCGGGCGGGAGTTCGTCGATCGCCGACACGTCGAGGTCGGCGTAGGCCGCCATCGCGAGCGTGCGCGGGATAGGGGTTGCGGTCATCACCAGCTGGTGCGGCACGATGGCATCGCCGTTGCCGCTGCCACCGGTGCCTTTGTCGCGCAGCGCCAGCCGCTGGTGCACGCCGAAGCGGTGCTGTTCGTCGACGATGGCGAGCGCGAGGTCGCGGAAGGCCACGCCTTCCTGCATCAGCGCGTGTGTGCCGACGACCACCTGCGCTTCGCCGTTGGCGACCTCCTCCAGCACCTTCGCGCGTGCCTTGCCGGTGACCTTGCCGGCCAGCCAGGCCACGCGCACGCCGAGCGGTTCCAGCCAGCCGCGCAGGTTGTTGAGGTGCTGCTCGGCAAGGAGTTCCGTCGGTGCCATCAGCGCGGCCTGCTTGCCGGCCTCGACCGCGCACATCGCCGACATGGCCGCGACCACGGTCTTGCCGCTGCCGACGTCGCCCTGCACCAGGCGCAGCATCGGATGCGGTTTGGCGAGATCGACGCGGATCTGTTCGAACACACGCTGCTGCGCGCCGGTCAGCGCGAACGGCAACGTCTTGCGCAGGCGATCGGCCAGCGCGGTGCGCTCGAGCACCGGTGCGGCGTGCGCCTGCTGCGCGATGCGCTGGCGGCGCAGGCTGAGGTGGTGCGCGAGCAGTTCCTCCAACGCGAGCCGTCGCTGCGCCGGATGGCGTCCGGCCAGCAGCGCGGCGACGTCGGCGTCCTGCGCGGGACGATGCACGGTCAGCAGCGCCTCGCGCAGCGAGGGCAACCGGAACCCATCGCGCAGCTCGCGCGGCAGGAGCTCAAGCGATTCCTCGTCGGGCAGACGGTCCAGCGCCTGTCCGATCAGCCGGCGCAGCGCGACCGGTCCGATGCCCTCGATCGCCGGGTACACCGGATCCAGGCTGCTGCCGAGTCCGTCCTCTTCGGCGTCGTCGACCAGGCGATAGCTGGGATGGACGATCTCCAGCCCGTGCTGGCCCGGTCGTGGCGTCCCGTAGCAGCGCACGCGCGCGCCGACCTGGAACTGCGCGACCTGCGCGGCGCGGAAATGGAAGAAGCGCAGCACCAGCGTGCCGCTGGATTCGTCGCCCAGCGCCACGCGCAGCAAGGGTCGATAACGGAAGCCGCGTTCGACCGCTTCCACGCGTCCTTCCACCTGCGCGGCCACGCCGGGCTGCAGCATCCGGATCGGGGTGATCGCCGTGCGGTCTTCGTATTGGCGCGGCAACTGCAGCCACAGGTCCTGCAGGGTCGTCAGTCCGCGCGCGGCCAGCTTTTCGGCCACGCGCGGACCGACCCCGCGCAGGCTGCTGATCGGTTGCTGCTGGAGATCGACGGAAGCCCCGCCCTTGCGAATCGGCATCGCGCAAGGATGACGCGAATGGCCGCAAACAAAAACCCCGGCGCATGTGCGCCGGGGTAGGGTTTCGACGGAAAACCCGTCAGTTCGAAAGACGGCCGCGGATGGACGTCAGAAGTTCGCGGTCAGCTCCACGCCGTAGGTGCGCGGCTCGGTCATGCGCGCGCCGACGGCGCCGAGCACGGTCATGCCGTAGGTGCCGAACGAGTTCACGTACTGGTTGTCGAGCAGGTTGTTGCCGTACACGGCCACGCCCCAATGGCCGGTCGCCGAGGTCCAACCGATGCGCGCGTCGAGGAGCTCCTGCGCCTCGCCCGCGTCGATGCGGCCGAAGCGGCCGCAGGCGAGCTGCGAGACCGACTCGTCGTTCTCGCGGCACTTGCCGACGTACGAGTAGCGCGCCGCGGCGCGGATGTCGCCCGCGTCGGCCATGCGCCAGACGTAGTTCACGCCGCCGGCCAGCGACCACTCCGGCGCACCGGTGGGTTCGCCGCCCAGGTCCACGCCCTGCGGATTGGTGTAGGTCTTGTAGGTCGAGTCCAGGTATTCGGCGTTGAAGTCGAAGCCCAGTCCGTCGGTCGCCTGCCAGCGCATGTCGAAATCCACGCCCCAGGCTTCCTGGTCGGAAGTGTTGACCAGGAAGCGCGGGATGTCGGTGGTCATGTCCAGCGTGACCGCCTGGCGGTTGTCGTAGACGTAGTAGAACGCCGACACGTTGTAGGCGAGGCGATAGTCCGGCAGCTCATGCTTGAAGCCGGTCTCGAAGTTCCACACGTCCTCGTTCTCGAACTCGCTGCCGATCTGCAGCGCGTTGAAGCCGCCGGCCTTGTAGCCCTTGGCGAGCGAGGCGAAGCCCATCATGTCGTCGGTGAAGTGGTAGTCGACGACGAAACGCGGGCTCCAGTCGTCCCACGACTTCTTGGCGCGGTTGAGCACGCCCTTGTTCATCACCGCCGGCGGATCGATGAAGGCGATGTCGAACACCAGCATTTCCAGCGGGATGCCAGCCGCATCGAGGAAACCGACGCGGTCGAGCAGCGCCAGCTGCGCGTCCAGCTCCGGCGCGCTGCGCAGGTCGTTGAACCAGGTGAAGTCTTTCTCGTCGCGCGTGTAGCGCAGGCCGAAGGTCAGGTTGAGCTTGTCGCTGGCGTGCCAGATCACGTCGCCGAACGCGGCATAGGCCTTGGTGTCGAGCGTGTTGACGAACTTCTCGTTCCACGGAAGGCCAGTCAGATCGACCGGGATGCCGAACATGTTGGCCGCCATCGTCAGCGGGCCGTACAGGCCGCCCGGCGCGAGGCCGAGGTTGTTGGCGATGGTGTCGACCGAATCGGTCAGCGCGTTGACTTCGCTGGTCTGGTCGGCGTCTTCCTGGAAGTAGCTGACGCCGGCGATCCAGTCGATGCTGTCGGTCGAGCCGCTGAACTTGAACTCCTGGTAGAAGTTCGTGTTGCTTTCGGTGTTGGTCGAATCGACGTACAGGTAGCTGCGGTCGGTGCCGTCTTCCTCGACGCGGTTGAGCGAGTCGTAGTCGTGCCACGCCGTGGTCGAGGTCAGGCTGCCCCAGCCGAAGTTGTGGTCGATGATCGCCGTCACGCCGTCGAACGTGCGCGTCTCGGCGTTGCCGACCGCGTCCACCGCGACGCGCGCGTCGAGCGGATCGACGAACGAGGACGGATCCGCCGGCGCCTGCGGCAGCGCGGGCAGCGCGGGGATCGGCACCACGCCGATCGTCGCCTGCCCGAGCTGGTCGAGGCTTTCGTGGTCCCACGCGACGAACGCGCGCGTGTTGTCGCCGAAGCGCGTCTGGAACGCAGCGCGCGTGGCCCAGTTGTTCTCCGGCGCCAGGTCCTTGCCGGTGACGTCGTCCTTGATCCAGCCGTCGCCGGTGTTGAAGATGCCGTTGAAGCGCAGGGCCGAGTCTTCGCTGACGGCGAAGTTGGCCATGCCGTCGAAGTACGTCTTGCCCTCGTTGCCCAGGCGCAGCTTGCCGCGCGCGTGGTTGCCGTCGGTCTGCGGGCGGTTGGTGATGATCGAGATCGCGCCGGCCGCGGTGTTGCGGCCGAACAGCGTGCCCTGCGGTCCCTTCAGCACTTCGATGCGCTGCACGTCGGTGAACGGCAGGAGCACGCCGCCGCCGCGGCCGGCGTAGACGCCATCGACGTACACGCCCACGGCCGGGTCGGTACCGATGCCGAAGTCGTCGGTCTGGATGCCGCGCAGCTGGAAGCTCGGCTGGGTCGGCTGCAGGCTGTTGACCTTCAGGCCCGGGACGAAGCTGTCGATGTCGCCGAGATCCTCGGCGGCGACGTCTTCCATCAGCTGTTCGGTGACCACCTGCAGCGCGATCGGCACGTCGAGCAGTTCCTGCTCGCGGCTCTGCGCGGTGACGGTGATGGTGTCCAGTTGCGTGGCGGACGGTAGGCCGGCATCCGGCGCTTGCTGCGCCATCGCCAGCGGCATGGCCGCGGTGAATGCGAGACCGGACAGCGCGCGGCCCAGACTGATGGCGAGCCTGCTCTTGCGTGGCGACATCGGAACTCCCCTCCCAATGACTTTCTTGTTGTATTTAACGCCGCGCAGCCCCTTACCGCGCGACGCATGGATTCACTGCATTGCGACGTTCGGGTCCGCGCTGCTGCAACTGCCCAGCCAGGCCCCGATCCATTCGCTGATCAACGCGACGCCTTCTTCGTGCACGGTGCTGCGCCCGAGTTCGGGCATCATCGCGCCCGGATCCAGGCTGTCCATGCGGTAGACCAAGATCGAATCCTGCGGTCGTCCGGGCACGATGTCGAACAGGTGATCGCCCGTGCCCTGCCCCGCCGCGACCGGCGGCTTGCACAGACCCAGACGGCGCGGCTCCTCGGTGCCGGCATCGAGCCACAGGCCCGAGGTATCGGCCGGACCGACCTTGCTGTGGCAATGGCCGCAGTTGACGTCGAGATAGGCGCGTGCGCGGTCCTGCACGCTCGCGGTCGCATCATCGAGGCGCGCGTTGTGCGGCACGCCGTCCTTCGGCAGGCCTTCAAGGCGACCGAGCGCGACCATGCGTGCGAGCTGGTTCTCGCCCGGATGCCACGGACTCTCGCGGTTGAGATGGCGCGCCTTCGGACCGATCGGGTGCAGTTCGCGCGTGGTGTTGTTGGTGCCGTGACAGCCGGCGCACTGGTTCTCGTCGGGCACCATGTAGGCGAAGTCCTGCTTCGCGCTGCCGTCGGGCTTGTGCAGGGTGAGCGGAATCGTCTCGCCGGCGCGCGCCAGCGTCGCCTCGGTCTGCTCCGCGTTCCACACGTACGGCAGCGCGACCCAACCGTTCTCGCGACGCACCAGCAGGCGCGTCTCGATCAGGCGCACCTTCGACAGGTCGAGGCCGTCGCGCGTTTCGTCGGCATTCTCGGCCACGCGCAGCACGGCATCGCCTTCGCCACGCGGGTAGTAGAACGTCTTGCTGATGATGGTGCCGACCGGGAAGTCGAACGCGTCCTGCGCGTGGTAGTTCGCCTTCGTGCCGGCCGGCATCCAGATCGTGCGCAGCTTGTGTGCGTAGTCGCTGAACAGCGCGGTGTTGAGCGCGTAGGGCTCGACGCCCGCGTTGAAGCGCAGCCGCCCGTCGCGCACGTCGAGCACGTGCCACTCCGACAGGCTCTGCGGCTGTCCCTGCGCATGGAACTGCACAGGCGACTCATTGCGCTTGCAGCCGGCGAGGGACATCGCGGCCAGAACCAGCGCCGCGCCGATCACGATCATCCGCTTCATGCCGCCGGAGCCGCCTTCGCGCTCGTGGCTGCGGCATCGCCCGGCAGGGTCACCACCGGCAGCGGCGGCAGCTTGCAGCGCACCGCGTCGGTGACTACGCTCGGGTTCTTGTACTTGTTGGGGCCGTCGGCGTTGAGCGTCGCCACGTCGCCGTTGTCGACGCACATCTGCGCGCCACCCGGACGCTGCGCGTTGACGTAGCCGTCCCACAGCACGTCCGGCAGGCGCCCGCCAAGGCCGAACATCGCCACCTTCAGCGCCTTCAGGTCCAGGCCGTCGGGCTTGTCGCCGCCGCCCTTGAAACGATTGCCGTGGATGGCGATCTCCTCCGGGTACGGATCGAACGCCTTGGCCACGCCCTTCTCGGTCATGTAGCCAGTGGAGAAATAGCTGGAGACGATCACGTTCGCCGTCTGGTTGTCGGCGATGTCGTTGTCGAAGATCTCGACCTTGTCGTTGGAGTTGATCACCACGCCCGAACCCGCCGGCACGCTCGCCACGGCCGCGCCCTTGGCGGCGAAGTTGCCGGTGTTGTTGGCGATCACCTGGTTGCGGTAGACGCGCGTGGTGTGGCCCGGCTGCGGCAGGTTGGGCATGTTGAACACAAGGATGCCGCCGGTGTTCTCGGTGGCGGTGTTCTCGTAGACGTCGGCGCCGATGGTGTTCTCGATCTCGATGCCGGCGACGTTGCGCTCGGCGCGGTTGCGGCGGACGACGACGTTCTTCGACTGACCGACGTAGATGCCGGCGTCGGACGCGCCGATCGCCACCGAATCCTCGATCAGCACGTTGGTGGTCTGCACCGGATAGATGCCGTAGGCGCCGTTGGTCGTCTTCGGACCGCCGGTCCATTCCACGCGCACGCCGCGGATGGTGATGTTCTCGCCTTCGTTGACCTTCAGGCCATCGCCCTTGGTGTCCTCGATGGCGAGGTTCTCCAGGGTGAAGTCGCCAGCGTTGACCAGCAGACCCTCGGCACCGGCCTTCTGTCCCTTGAAGCTCAGGATAGTCTTGTCCATGCCCGCGCCGCGGATGGTCACGCCATTCACGCGCAGCGTGAGGCTGCGGTCGAACGCGTAGCGACCGGCCGGGATCTCGATGACGTCGCCAGGCTTGGCGTCGAGCAGGCGCTCGATCAGCACCTTCTGGTAATCGGCGTTGGCCGCCGGTGCCGCGGGCTGCTGCTGGCAGCCGGCCAGCATGGCCAGGCCGCTGGTGATCGCCATGCCGAGAATGATGCGCTTCATCCGACTCCGTCCTGTCGTGCGCGGCCTTTGGCCGCGATACCCACCGAACGTCCGCCACCGCCGCATCGATGCGGCATGGCGTCCCCCGGCCCCTCCCGAAGTCTGTGACCATCGGGTGGCGCGGGTGGAGGGCAAAGCCGGCATACTCAGGGGGGGAAACCGGACAAGTACGCCAGCGTATGCCGCATTACGATCGTGACGACCCACGCCTGAGCATCGCCAACATCAAGAGCGGCATCGTCGCCGGGCTCGTCGCGATGGCGCGCGAGCACGGCGTGGGCTGCGAGAACTGGTTCTCCGGGCTGCGCCTCGGGCCGGCCGAATTCGATGGCGAAACACCGGTCTACCTCTCCTACCGGCAGGCCTGCCAGATCATCCGCCGCGCCGTACGCGGATTGCCGATCCGCGGCGCCGGGCTGGTACTCGGCGAGCGCCAGAACATCGGCCATTTCGGCCTTCTCGGCCTGGCGATGCTGACTGCATCGGGCTTCGCGGAAGCGCTGCGACTGGGCGTGCAATACGCGCCGATCACGGGCGCGATGATGGAACTGGACCTGGACGAAGGCGACGACGGCGCAATGGGCGTGATCGCGCGCATGCGCACGCCGGATGCGGAGCTGGAACCGTTCCTGTGCGAAGAGCTGTTTGCCAGTTCGCTGATGCTGTGCCGCGGCCTGCTCGGCGCACAGTTCGTCCCGCGCGTGCTGGAGCTGGCGTACCCCGCGCCGGACTACGCCGACGATTACCGCGCGTTGTTCGGCTGCGAAGTGCGCTTCGATGCGCCGATCAACCGGGTGACGATCGACGCGGTGTGGCTGCGCACCGCCATGCCCGCCGGCAACACCGCGAGCGCGCAGCAGATCATCGCGCTGTGCGAAGAGCAAATGCCCGCGGGCCAGCCGCGCAGCGAGATAGTGGCTGTGGTCGAACGCCTGCTGCGCCAGCGCATCGCCGACAACCCGCGACTCGTGGACATCGCCGGCGAACTGCACCTCACCGAACGCACCCTGCGCCGGCAACTCCAGGCCGCGCAGACCAGCTTCAGCGAACTGCACGACCGCGTGCGCAGCGAATCCGCGCGCGCGCTGCTCGTCGACGCGCGCATGAGCATCGCCCACGTCGGCGCAGCGGTGGGGTTCAAGGATGCACGCGAGTTCCGCCGCGCGTTCAAGCGCTGGACCGGCGTGGCGCCGCGGGAGATGCGGGCGGCGGAGAAGTCGGAAGCCTAGGCGGCTTGAGAGAAGCCCGAATCACGCACCGCGCGGACGGAACGCCGTCCGCGCGACGATACGCGTGGATCAGTCCAGCACCATCACCGCATCGACCTCGAAGCCCGCGCCGCGGGGAAGGCCGGCGACTTCGATGGTCGAACGCGCCGGGTACGGCGCCTTGAAGAACTCGCCCATCACCGCGTTGACGGCGGCGAAGTTGTCCAGATCGGTGAGATAGAGACCGAGGCGGACGACATCGGCGAGCGAACCACCGGCGGCTTCGCACACGGCCTTGAGGTTCTCGAACGAACGGCGCGCCTGCGCGCTGATGTCGCCTTCGACCAGCAGACCGGTGCCCGGGTCGAGCGGGATCTGGCCGGACAGGTAGACGGTGTTGCCGGCACGCACGGCCTGCGAATACGGGCCGATCGCGGCGGGCGCCTTGTCGGTCTGGATGATCTGGCGGGACATAAGTGTCAGGGATTGGAGATTGGGGATTCGAGATTAGAACAGAAGTCGCACGGACGTCGCTGCTCCTGCGAATCCCGAATCCCGACCCGCTTACATCCGCTGCACGCCCAGCACCACGTTGAGCCGGCGCACGCGGCGCATGACGTCGGCGAGGTGGCGACGATCGCTGACTTCGATGGCGAAGCGCATCACCGCGATGTTGGCGTCGCGGTCGAGGTATTCGACGCGGTCGATGTTCGACTCGGCCTCGGCGATGGCGGCCGCCACCTGCGCGAGCGAACCGGGGCGGTTGTCGACCTCGATCTTCAGCGCCGCGGCGAAATCGCCGGCGACCTCGCGGTCCCAGCCAATTGGCACCCAGCGGTCGGGCGACTTGCGGTAGTCGGCGACGTTCGGACAGTCCAGGCGATGCACCACGATGCCCTTGCCGGCGGTGTGGTAGCCCATGATCTCGTCGCCGGGGATCGGCAGGCAGCAGTTGGCGAAGCTGATCACGCCGCGCTCGTGGCCGGTGATCAGGATCTTGTCCTGCGACAGCGGCAGCGGACTCGCGGCCTGGCGCAGCGGCTTGCCCGGCGCTTCGCGCGCGAGCGCCTGCGCGACCTGTTGCGGCATGCGGTTGCCCAGCGCGATGTCGGCCAGCAGCGCTTCCAGACGCGGGTAGCGGAACTCCGAAAGGTACGCATCCAGCCGCACCGAGGGCACGCGGTCGAGCGAGATGCCGACCGCTTCCAGCGCGCGGTCGAGCATGCGATGGCCCAGCTGCACTGCGTCCTCGTGTTCGAGCTGCTTGAGCTGCTGGCGGATCGACGTGCGCGCCTTGCCCGACACCACGAACTCCAGCCATTGCGGTTTCGGCGAGGAAGACTTGGCGGTGATGATCTCCACGCGCTGGCCGCTGGCGAGCTTGGTGCGCAGCGGCACCAGCTTGCCGTCCACGCGCGCGGCGACGGCGCGGTTGCCAACGTCGGTGTGCACCGCGTAGGCGAAATCGAGCGCGGTGGAGTTGCGGGGCAGCGACATGATGTCGCCCTTGGGCGTGAACAGGTAGACCTCGTCCGGGAACAGGTCGACCTTCACGTTCTCGAGGAATTCCAGCGACGAACCGGTGGAGCGTTGCGACTCGACGAGGCTGGCGATCCAGCTGTGCGCGCGACTCTGCGCGCTGTTGGGACCGTCGCCGCCGTGCTTGTACGACCAGTGCGCGGCGATACCGCGCTCCGCGATCAGGTCCATTTCCTCGGTACGGATCTGTACTTCGATCGGCGATCCGTACGGACCGAACAGCACCGTGTGCAGCGACTGGTAACCGTTGGCCTTGGGGATCGCGATGAAGTCGCGGAAGCGCGAATCCAGCGGCTTGTACGAGGCATGCACCACGCCGAGCGCGTGGTAACAGTCCGGCACCGTGCGCACGACGATGCGGAAGCCGAACACGTCCATCACCTGCGCGAAGGTTTTGTGCTCGGATCGCATCTTGGTGTAGATGCTCCAAGGCGATTTCACCCTACTTACCAGCCGGTGCGCGAGCTTCTCCTTCGCCAGTCGCTGCGCGAGCTGCGCCTCGATCTGCACCAGCGATTCGCGCCGCACCACCGGCTGGGTGCGGATGCGTTTCTCGATCACCGCATGGCGCCACGGATGCAGCGCGCGGAAGCCCAGGTCCTGCAGCTCGGCCTTGATCAGGTTCATGCCCAGGCGCTGGGCGATGGGCGCGTAGATCTCCAGCGTTTCGCGCGCGATGCGGTGGCGCGCCTCCATGCTCTGCGCGCCGAGCGTGCGCATGTTGTGCAGGCGGTCGGCGAGCTTGATCAGGATGACGCGCAGGTCGCGCGACATCGCCAGCAGCATCTTGCGGAAGCTTTCGGCGGCGGCTTCCTGGCGATCGCGGAACTGCAGCTTGTCCAGCTTGGTGACGCCATCCACCAACTCGGCCACGGTCTCGCCGAATTCGCTGACCAGGCCGTCGTAGGTGAGCGGCGTGTCCTCGATGGTGTCGTGCAGGATCGCCGCGATCAGGGTCTCGACGTCGAGCCCCTGGTCGGCGAGCACCTTGGCGACCGCCACCGGATGGGTGATGTACGGCTCGCCCGACTTCCGGGTCTGGCCCGCGTGAGCGGCAGCACCGATCGCCCAGGCGCGGCGCAGCGACAGGCGCTGGTCGCCGGGGAGGTAGTCGGCGGCCAGTTCGAGTTCGCGCACGTAATCGGGGACGTCCGCGTCGTCGCGGATGTCCACCGGATGCAGGCTGAGCGCGGATTCTGGGGCCATGAGGGGAATCTACGCGCGCCGCGGCGCGCTGCGCAACGAAAGGAAGGACGTAGCTGAATATGGTTGCGGATCGGCGCATCCAAAGGCCCGGAAGCCCCCCGCAACGCCGTCACGGACCCCATATGCAAACGGCCCCGCCAGAGCGGGGCCGTGCGTGTCGCGAGACCGGCAGGGCCGGTTCGCGGAAGGGCTCAGTCGTCGCCCTTGGACAGGTCGTCGTCGGCCACGACTTCGGCGGCCGCCCACTCCAGCGCCTCGCGCTCCTTGCGCTCGCGCTCGGACTTCTCGACGGCGTCGATGTAGTCGGTGTCGATGCGGCGCGCGGCGATCTCACGCAGCGCCAGCACGGTCGGCTTGTCGTTGGATTCGCTGTTGTCCAGCTGCGGGTCCACGCCATTGGCCAGCTGGCGCGCGCGCTTGGCGGCCATCATGACGAGTTCGAAGCGGTTGTCGACCACTTCCAGGCAATCTTCAACGGTGATGCGGGCCATGGGGCTCCTGGCGGCCGGCGGGCCGTCCATACAGGCTTTAAGGGACCGCAGAGTGTAGTCGCGGACCCCGCAAGAGGCAAGCGCCGCCTTGGGAATCAGGCAGTTACGGCGCCACAGAGGCCGACTGGCGGCCCCGGGAGGGCTTCAGCGGCCCGGATCGTCGGCCAGCAGGGCGGTGATCAGGCGCGAATGACGGGCCACCTGCTGGTCGCGGCGGACCCGGCTGGCGACGAAGATCGCGCACATCTCGTCCACGGCCGTCTCGAAGTGCTCGTTGACGATGACGAAGTCGAACTCGCCGTAGTGCGACATTTCCTCGCGCGCAGCGGCCAGGCGCTGGGCGATGACTTCCTCGCTGTCCTGCCCGCGGTTGCGCATGCGCTGCTCCAGCGCCTGGCGCGAGGGCGGCAGGATGAACACGCTCACCGCGTCGGGCACCTTGTCGCGCACCTGGCGCGCGCCTTGCCAGTCGATTTCCAGCAGCACGTCCTTGCCCGCGGCGAGCTGCGGTTCCACCGACTGCCGCGCCGAACCCTTCCAGTCGCCGTGCACCAGCGCGTGCTCGAAGAAGTCGCCGGCGGCGACCATGTCCTCGAATTCCTGCGCGCTGACGAAGTGGTAGTGCTCGGCGTGGCGTTCACCCGGACGCGGCTGGCGCGAGGTGAACGAGATCGACAGGCAGATGTTGGGATCGCGCGCCAGCACGGCGTTGACGATGCTGGATTTACCGGCACCCGAAGGCGCAGCGACGATGAAGAGGGTTCCGCGCATGGTCACTCGATGTTCTGGATCTGTTCGCGGACCTGGTCGATCAGCACCTTCAGTTCCACCGCCACGGCCGAGCTGCGCGCGTCGACGGACTTGGAACCCAGGGTGTTGGCCTCGCGGTTGAATTCCTGCAGCAGGAAATCGAGCCGGCGGCCCACCGCTTCCTTCAGCTTGAACACCCGGCGCGCTTCGGCGACGTGCGAGTCGAGGCGATCGAGTTCCTCGTCCACGTCGAGCTTCTGCAGCCACAGCACCAGCTCCTGTTCGAGCCGGCCGTTGTCGAGCGGCTGGGCCAGATCGGCCACGCGCGCTTCCAGCTTGGTGCGCTGGCCGGCGCGGATGGCCGGCATCAGCTCACGCACCTGCGCGGCGAGCGCGGCGATGCCGTCGACACGTTCGATGATGACGGCGGCGAGCTTGGCGCCCTCGCGCTCGCGGGCGCGGACGAATTCGTCGAGCACGTCGTCGAGCAGTTCCAGCGCCTGCGCCTGCAGCGCGGCGGGATCGCCGGCCTGCGCCTGCAGGACGCCGGGGAACTGCAGCAGCTCGGTGAATTCGGTGCGCAGGCGCGGGAAGCGCGCTTCCAGGTCCAGCGCCAGCTCGCTCAGTTCGCGCAGTCGCGCGGGATTGAGCTGCAGCGCGGCCTCGCCTTCCGGTGCGCGCAGGCGCAGGGTCAGGTCGATCTTGCCGCGCGCCACGCGGCTGGCGACACGCTCGCGCAGCGCCGGTTCGAGCGCGCGCAGCTCATCGGGCAGGCGCACACCAAGCTCGAGGAAACGGTGGTTGACCGAGCGCAGCTCGCAGCCGAGCGTGCCCCACGGAGTGGTGCGTTCGCCGCTGGCGAATGCGGTCATGCTGCGGATCATCGCGGAATCCAACGTCGGCACAGGGGGCCGACAGGGAGCGAATGGTAAACTCGCGCGCCCTCAAACCGGTAATACAGGCCATGTCCGGCACGCCCGCTGCCCCTTCCGCCGGCCTCCCGGCCACCGTCGCCCGCCCCAGCGGACGCGCTCCCGACCAACTGCGCGAGGTCCGCATCGAACGCGGCTACACCCGTCACGCCGAAGGTTCGGTCCTGATCGCCTTCGGCGACACCCGCGTGCTGTGCACCGCCAGCATCGAGAACAAGGTGCCGCCGTTCCTGCGCGGCAAGGGCGAAGGCTGGGTCACGGCCGAGTACGGCATGCTGCCGCGCGCCACCCATTCGCGCAGCGATCGCGAAGCCGCACGCGGCAAGCAGGGCGGACGCACGCTGGAGATCCAGCGCCTGATCGGCCGTTCGCTGCGTGCATGCATCGACCGCAAGCTGCTGGGCGAACGCACCATCACCCTCGACTGCGACGTGCTGCAGGCCGACGGCGGCACCCGCACCGCGGCCATCACCGGCGCTTACGTCGCGCTGGCCGACGCGGTGCGCGTGCTGCAGGCGCGCCGCGAGATCCCGCGCGATCCGATCTTCGGCGCGGTCGCCGCCGTGTCCGTCGGCGTGTACCGCGGCGTGCCGGTGCTGGACCTCGACTATGCCGAGGACAGCGACTGCGACACCGACATGAACGTCGTGATGAACGACGGCGGCGGCTTCATCGAACTGCAGGGCACCGCCGAAGGCCATGCCTTCCGCCGCGAGGAGCTCGATGCGATGACCGCGCTCGCACAGGCCGGCATCGCCGAGCTGATCGCGAAGCAGCGCGAAGCGCTCGCAGGCTGAGCCATGCGCCGGACGATCGCCAGCGTCACCCTCGTCGTGCGCGACTACGACGAGGCCATCGCGTTCTACACCGGCGCGCTCGGCTTCGACCTGCTGGAAGACACTGATCTGGGCGGCGGCAAGCGCTGGATTCGCGTCGCGCCGAGCGGTGCGGAAACCGCGCTGTTGCTCGCACAGGCCGACGGCGACGAACAGCGCGCGAGCATCGGCCTGCAGACCGGCGGGCGCGTGGGCTTCTTCCTGCACACCGACGACTTCGCCCGCGACCATGCGGCGATGCAGGCGCGCGGCGTGCGTTTCCTCGAAGCGCCACGCCACGAGGCCTACGGCAGCGTCGCGGTGTTCGAGGACCTGTACGGCAATCGCTGGGACCTGCTGGAGCCGAAGGCGTGAGCACGCCGGTGAAGTGGGTCATCGCCAGCAGCAATCGCGGCAAGTTGCAGGAATTCCGCGAGCTGCTGGACGGCAGCGGCATCGAATTCGTCACCCAGGGCGAGATGGGCGTGGGCGACGCCGACGAGACCGGCCTGACCTTCGTCGAGAACGCGCTGCTCAAGGCGCGCAAGGCCGCGCGCGAAACCGGCCTGCCGGCGCTGGGCGACGACTCGGGCCTGTGCGTGGATGCGCTCGACGGCGGACCCGGACTGTATTCGGCGCGCTACGCCGGCGAACACGGCAATGCGCAGGCCAACATCGACAAGCTGCTCGACGCTCTGCGCGACGTGCCCGACGCACGACGCACCGCGCACTTCTACGCGGTGATCGTGCTGCTGCGTCACGCCGACGATCCGCAGCCGCTGATCGCCGAAGGCATCTGGCCGGGACGCGTGCTGCACGAACGCCGCGGCGACGGCGGCTTCGGCTACGACCCGGTGTTCCTGGATCCGGAACAGGGTCTGTCGGCGGCGGAACTCGACACGGAGCTGAAGAACCGCATCAGCCATCGCGGTCGTGCGCTGGCGGCGTTGCAACAAAAGCTGCTGGACGCGGCGCGGTAGGCGACGTGTTCGTCACCGTCTGGGAGTACGAAGTGCGCGCCGGAGCGGAGGCCGCGTTCGAGGTGCTGTACGGCGCCGACGGCGCCTGGGTGGCGTTGTTCCGGGAACATCCGGGCTACCTGCGCACCGAACTGCTGCGCGGCGACAACGGCCGTTACCTCACGCTCGACCGCTGGCGCACCGCGCAGGACTACACTGACTTCCGCGCGCGACTGCCCGCGCGCTACGCCGAACTCGACGCACAGGGCGACGCCCTGACGCTCGCCGAACGCCATCTTGGCGCGTTCTCCACCGCGGACGACTGACGTCCACGCTCACCTGCCCACCCACGTGTCCCTCACCACGCCGCCCCTGTCGCTCTACGTCCACCTTCCCTGGTGCGTGCGCAAGTGTCCCTACTGCGACTTCAACTCGCACGAAGGCCGCGGCGCGCTGCCGTTCGATGCCTACGTGGATGCGCTGCTGGCCGATCTGGACTTCGACCTGCCGCTGGTGTGGGGACGCACGGTGCATTCGGTGTTCTTCGGCGGCGGCACGCCGAGCCTGTTCCCGCCGGAGTACATCGACCGCTTCCTGCAGGGCGCGAGCAGCCGCCTGCGTTTCGCGCCGGGATGCGAGATCACCCTTGAGACCAACCCCGGCACCGCCGAGCACGGCCGCTTCGAGCTCTACCGCGCAGCCGGTGTGAACCGCCTGAGTTTCGGCGTGCAGAGCTTCGACGACGGGAGCCTCAAGCGGCTGGGCCGCATCCACGACAGCGGCGAGGCCGAGGCCGCGGTGAAGCTGGCGCAGGACGCGGGCCTGGACAACCTCAACCTCGACCTGATGTACGCCCTGCCCGGCCAGTCCCTGGCGATGGCCGAACACGACCTCGCCCGCGCGTTCGCCCTGCAGCCCACGCACGTCAGCCATTACCAGCTGACCCTGGAACCCAACACGGTCTTCGCCGCGCGCCCACCGCAGGACATCCCCGACGACGACATCAGCTGGGACATGCAGGAGCACTGCCAGGCGCTGCTGGCCGACGCCGGTTATGCGCAGTACGAGGTCAGCGCCTACGCGCGACCCGGCCGGCAATGCCACCACAACCTCAACTACTGGCAGTTCGGCGACTACCTCGGCATCGGCGCCGGCGCGCACGGCAAGATCACCCTCGGCGCCGATCAGACCATCCTGCGTCGCTGGAAGGTCAAGCATCCGACCCAGTACCTCGCGCGCGCCGGCCATGTCGAAGCGATCGGCGGCGACGACCGTATCGAACCGGCGCGGCGTCCGTTCGAATACATGCTCAATGCCCTGCGCCTGGTCGACGGCTTCGCGCTGGATGCCTTCGAAGCACGCACCGGGCTCGCGCGCGCAGCCATCGCCCCGCAACTGGAAGCGGCCGTGGCCGAGGGATGGCTGACCATCGACGGCGACCGCGTGCGGCCGACCGAACTGGGCCGCCGCTTCACCAACGACGTGATCGAACTCTTCCTCGGCGACGACGCAGCCGATGCTGCGGGCGCGCACGAAGTCGCCGGCTACACCGTCGTCTAGGACCCGCGTCGCTTCTCGAATGTCCGCAGGACATCCGGCGTACTGGCCGCTGAGGAGGTGCCGCGCCGTTAGATGGAGTGGCCGCCCCCTGGGGACCGCTGGTGCAGGAATGACTGGCGGGCACGGATGGGTCGATGCAATGATCGTCCCGATCGAGACGGTGATCCCAGAAATGTCCGCAACCTTCGAACCCCTTGGCAGTTCGATCCCTCGTCCTACCCTGGCGTCGGCGGCCCTGCCCCGACGGGTGCGGCGCGTGCTGGAACACCTCTACGCCCTCGTCTCCGACGAGATGTCGCGGCAGCTGGAACACATGCTCGGCGAGTTCGAGCAGCAGTTGTTCAAGCATGCCGACCAGGCGCGCAGCTCGGCGCAGCAGGCCAGCCACCTGGAAACGCTGCGCACCACCCGGCTCAATCGTGCCGACCTGGTGCCGCGCTTCCTGGCTCTGATCGAGACCGAACTGACCACCGTCCGCGACCCGGCTTCGGCCGTCGAGGAAACCGGTATCGCCCCGACCTTCCGCGACATGCGCCTGGTCGAGCACGGCGAGGCCGATGAAGCCAACCTGCTGCACACCATCGCCGCGCGCCACGAATCGCGCGCGAGCCTGCCGCTGCTGCTGCTCGGCCAGCGCTTCGGCGTGCTCGCCGGCGCACCGGCCTTCGATGCCGAACGCCTGCCGGTCGGCCCGTACGCGTTCGGGCGGATCCTGTCCGAGGCCGCGCACGCGCTGCAGATCACTCCCGAAGCACGCATGCATCTGTATCGCGTGTACGACCAGCACGTCATGCAGGGCTATGCCCAGCTGGTCGAGACGATGAACGCCCTGCTCGCGCGCGAGAACGTGCTGCCGAGCCTGTCGTTCGTGCCGATCCGCAACCGTTCTTCCAGCCATCGCGACGAAGCGCCGCCGCGCCGCACGGAACCGGTCGATCCGGCCGCCGCGCGCGAACGGCCGACCACCGCCTGGCCCGGCCAGTCCGATGCAGGCGCGGCCAGCGGTGCGATCGACGAAGAAGCCTTCAGCATGCTGCAGGAGATGCTGGCGGCACGACGCGACCTGATGGGCAAGCTGCGCCCGGGCGGCGCGGATGCCGGCGGCCCACGCCCGACGATGTCGCGCGACGAGCTGCTCGGCGCACTGGCCTCGCTGCAATCGCTGCCGCTGCACCAGACGCCGCCGCGCAACCTCACCGACGTTCGCCAGACCCTGCTCGCGCAGGCGCGCCAGCAGCGTGGCGAGGCGACGTTCCTCTCGCGCGAGGACAGCGACGCGTTCGAACTGCTCGACCTGTTCTACACCGAGATCGGCCGCGAACTGCGTTCGGACGCGGCGATCGGCAACCTGCTGAACCGACTTCAGGTACCGCTGGTGCGACTGGCGCTGGAGGACCGTGGGTTCTTCGTGCGCAACGAACACCCGGCGCGGCAGCTGCTCAACGCGGTCGCCGAGGCCGGCGCGCACTGGCTGCCCAAGGAAGAAAACGATCCGCAGCTCAACGAGGAACTGCGCCGCGCGGTCGACCACGTCGTCGACAACTACGACGGCGATGCGGGCGTGTTCGAGTCCGCGAACGTGCAGTTGCAGGAACACCTGCGCACGATGGCGCGCAAGGCCGAAGTCGCCGAACGCCGCCACGTCGAAGCCGCGCGCGGCAAGGAAAAACTGGTCATGGCCAAGCGCCAGGCCGGCGAGGCGATCGAAAGCATCGTCCAGGAACAGAAGCTGCCGAAGTTCGTCCACACCCTGCTGACGCAGGCGTGGACCGACGTGCTCACCCTGACCCTGCTGCGCAACGGCGAGGATTCGGAAGAGTGGCAACGCCAGCTCGAGGCGACGCGCGCGATCGTCGACGCGAACGCCGCCGGCCAGCGCGGCCAGGTGTCCAACGCGATGGGCGAGGACATCGAGGCGGCGCTGACCCAGGTCGGCTATCACACCGAAGACGCCGGCGCGATCACCCGCCAGCTCGTCACCGGCACCGCCGCCAACGACGACGCCGCATCGCGTACGGAGCTGGCGCTCAAGCTCAAGTCGCGCACGCGCCTGGGCACCGAAGACGCGCCGCGCCCCGAGCTTCCGCAACGCACCCTGCAGGAACAGGACTGCTGGCGCCACCTGCGCACGCTGCCGTTCGGTACCTGGTTCGAGTTCGACCTCGGCGACACGGGCGAGATCGTCCGCCGCCGCCTGTCGTGGTTCAGCCCCGTCACCGACAACGCCTTGTTCGTGAACCAGCGCGGCCAGCGCGTGGCGGAGCAGTCGCTCGACAGCCTCGCCCGGCAGATGGCCGCCGGCCGCGTCCGCATCGTCACCGTCGAGAAGAGCCGCCTGGTCGATCGCGCGTGGAGCGCGGTGATGGGCGCGCTCGGCCATCTCGTCGGCAACTCCGCTCCTTCCGAGGCCCACGCATGATGGAAGAGTTCCGCCGCGCCCGCCGCCGCGCCGTCCAGGAACCGGTCCAGGTGGTCGATACCATGACCGACACCGTGATCGGCCAGCTCAGCAACCTGTCCGAGAGCGGCATGCTGCTGATCGCCACCGCACCGCTGGTGGAGGACGCGCTGTACCAGTTGCGCTTCAACCTGCGCGGCACGCCGCACCAGAGCTCGCCGATCGAAGTGGGCGCGCACCTGCTGTGGCAGGACAAGACGAGCACGCCGGGCCAGACCTGGACCGGCTTCCGCTTCATCAGCATGCTCGAGAGCGAACTGCAGCAGCTGCGCCACTGGCTGGACTCCAGCCACGGCCGGCCGGCCTGAGCGCCGACCGGTCGTGCACAGGACGCAGAGGGGCTTTACGGCAAAATAGGCGGCATTCCGCACTATCCGCCCCGAGATCGCCCCCCGCATGACCACTGCCGCAGCGCTCTACCCGCAACACCTCGCCGAACTGCAACGCCGCACCGAACTGGCCCTGGCCCGTGGCGGCTTCGACCATCTCGTCGTGCCCAGCGGCACCTCGCACTATCAGGTCTTCGACGACCGCGACTATCCGTATGCGGTGAACCCGCAGTTCAAGGCCTGGCTGCCACTCACGCGCGCGCCGGGCAGCTGGCTGGTGTTCACGCCGGGCAACAAGCCGACGCTGCTGTTCCTGCAGCCTTTCGACTACTGGCACGTGGTGCCGTCGGCGCCGAGCGGCCATTGGGTCGAGCATTTCGACATCGTGGTGATCCGCAAGCCCGAAGAAGCGTTGCAGCATCTGCCCGACGCGGCACGCAGCGCGATCCTCGGCGAGCCGCAGAGCGCGATCGGCGACTACGCGCCGAACAATCCCGCGCCGGTGGTGAACTACCTCGAGTACCACCGCGCGTTCAAGACGCCGTACGAGATCGAGATGATGCGCGAGGCCACGCGCCGTGGCGTGCGCGCGCACCGCGCCGCCGAGCGCGCGTTCCGTGCCGGCGCCAGCGAGTTCGGCATCCACCTGGTGTATTGCCAGGCGGCCGGACAGGACGCCAACGACCTGCCGTACAACAACATCATCGCCCTCAACGAACACAGCGCGGTGCTGCACTACACCGACCGCGACCTCGTCGCGCCGCAGCCTGCGCGCAGCTTCCTGATCGATGCCGGCGCCGCCCATCACGGCTACGCCTGCGACATCACCCGCACCTACGCGCACAACCTCGGCAGCGAGTTCCAGGCGATGATCGACGCGGTCGACGCCGCGCAGCTGAAGATGTGCGACCAGGTCCGCGCCGGGATCGACTACAAGCAGATCCACCTCGATGCGCACCTGTCGCTGGCCGGCATCCTCAAGGATTTCGGCGTCATCAACGTGTCGCCCGAAGCGGCGGTCGCGACCGGCGTGAGCAGCGCGTTCTTCCCGCACGGCATCGGCCACGGCATCGGCCTGCAGGTGCATGACGTCGCCGGTTTCGCCGCATCCGACGAAGGCGGCACCATCGCCAAGCCCGACGGCCACCCCTACCTGCGCCTGACCCGCGTGCTGGAGCCGGGCATGGTGGTGACCATCGAGCCGGGTCTGTACTTCATCGACATGCTGCTGGACGAAGTGAAGCGCAACGGCCACGGCGACAGCGTCGACTGGGCGCGCGTGGAGGCGTTCAAGCCGTTCGGCGGCATCCGGATCGAAGACGACGTGGCCTGCACGGACGGCGCGCCGGCCAATCTCACCCGCGAGGGCTTCGCCGAAGCCTGACGGCTCCGCAGCGCGATCGCGGACGCATCGCGATCGCGCCGCACCTGCGTTGAACGCAGCGCCGCGCGTCAGCGCGCGGCCATCCACGCCTCGATCTCGTCCGCGCTGCGCGCCAGCGCGTGCGTGAGCACCTGCGGCTCGTCGGACGTCACCAGCACGTCGTCTTCGGTGCGGATGCCG
The DNA here is from genome assembly GCF_009765165.1 of Lysobacter panacisoli. Lineage (NCBI taxonomy): Bacteria > Pseudomonadati > Pseudomonadota > Gammaproteobacteria > Lysobacterales > Lysobacteraceae > Lysobacter > Lysobacter panacisoli. Next base: position 2,049,156 of record NZ_VLNU01000001.1, on the reverse strand, counting down.
ATGCCGCGCCATTTCGCATCGACCGACGTGTCGTCGGGCGAAACGTAGAGACCGGGTTCGATGGTGAACACCATGCCCGGTTCGAGCAGGCGCGAATCGCCGTCTAGGCGGTATTCGCCGACGTCGTGCACGTCCAGGCCGAGCCAGTGCCCGGTCTTGTGCCGATAGAAGCGCTTGTAGCTGCCGTCGGCGAGGTTCTTCTCCAGTCGTCCTTTCAGCAGCCCGAGGCGCAGCAGGCCTTCGGTCAACGTTTCGACCGCGGCGACGTGCCCGGCTTCGTAGGGAATGCCGGCGCGTGCCACCGCCAGCGCGGCGGCCTGTGCCTCGCCGACGAGGTCGTGCAGCGCACGTTGTTCACGACTGAAGCGTCCGTTGACCGGGAACGTGCGCGTGATGTCGGCGGCATACCCTCGGTATTCCGCGCCCGCGTCGATCAGCACCAGTTCGCCGTCGCGCGATTGCGCGGCATTGGCGCGGTAATGCAGCACGCATGCGTTCGTGCCAGCGCCGACGATGCTGCTGTAGGCGGGCTCGGCGTCGTTCGCGCGGAACACGCGTTCCACCTCGGCCTGCAGTTCGTACTCATGGATGCCGGCGCGCGCGGCGCGCATCGCGGCTTCATGCGCGAGCACGCTGATGTCGGCGGCACGCTGCATCAGGCGCAGTTCGTCGCGATCCTTGAACAGGCGCAGTTCGTCGAGCAGGTGGCCCAGCTCGAGGAATTCATGCGGCGACTGCGCACCCAGGCGCGCCATCGCGCGCACGCGATTGAGCCAACCGATCAGCTTGAGGTCGAATTCCTGGTCGCGACCGAAGTGGTAGTACACGCGCGAACGGCCTTCGAGCAGGCCCGGCAGGATGTCGTCGAGGTCGGTGATCGGATACGCGTCGTCGAGACCGAAGGCTTCCACCGCGCCTTCGGGACCGAAGCGCGGTCCGTCCCAGCCTTCGCGTTCGGGATCGCGTTCGCGGCAGAACAGGATCACTTCGCCATGCTTGCGCCCGGGCACCAGCACCAGCACCGCTTCGGGTTCCGGAAAGCCGGTGAGGTAGAGCAGGTCCGAATCCTGGCGATACGGATAGTGCGTGTCGCGGCTGCGGATGCGTTCGGGCGCTGACGGCAGGACCAGGATCGCGTCGTCGCCGGCCATGCGCATGAGCTGCTTGCGGCGGCGCGCATAGGCGCGGGCGGGAATGGTGATGGGTTTGCGCATGCGGACGTGATTGATGGTTCGGGCCCGGGATTCACGGGATGCCCCGGATCGAATCCGCCGACCCGGATCCCTTCCCGCTAATCAGTTCAACTTCTGTCGATGCTGCGCGGCGAGCACGCAGTCGCCGTGCAACAGCAGCACCGCGACGCGCACGAATTCCTCGATCTCCACCAGCGCTTCTTCGTCCTCTTCGTCGCCATCGGCCTGCGCCTGCGCGCCGGCGAGCTTGGCGAGGTCGCCCAGTGCCTCGGTGCCTTCCTCCGACAGGCGCGGGCGCGCGCCGGCGGCGAGGCCGAAACCGCCGAGGAATCCGCGGCACCACTCGAACAGCGCGCCGCTGCGTTCGGCCAGGCTGGCGTCGGATTCGGGCAGGAGCAGGGCGAAGTCGAAACTGCGATCGGCCAGTTGCGCGGCGCTGGCCTTGCGCAGTTCGTCCAGCGCACCGCCTTCGACGGGCGCCGGCAGCGCGTCGTCGGCCAGCACCTTGGCGGGCCACTCGCGGACGGAACCGCCGCCACCGGCGAGCCAGCCGCACAGGGCGCCATGCAGTTCGAAGGGCGAAGCGGCGAGCGCCAGTTGGCGGCTCTCGGCCTCGATCGCGGTCAGGTCGGGCAGTTCGATTTCGGACACGGTCGTCGGAACGGGGGATTGCGGGCAGTGTAACAACCGAAGGGTTGTTGCCGGCGCGAACGCCTGCCTACACACTGGTCACTGCCGCGCCCCAGCCATGGATGTCCGTGCGTCCGCATTCTTCTTCCGCACTCCGCATCGCCCGCTTCGCCGGCCCGGTCCTCGCCCTCATGGTGGCCCTGGCGCCCTCGGCCGTGGCGGCGACCCGCGATTTCTACTTTTCGCGTCTGGGCAGCGAACGCGGCCTGACCCAGAACACCGTCACCGCCCTGGCCCAGGACGGACAGGGCTATGTCTGGGTGGCCACGCAGGGCGGCCTGCACCGCTACGACGGCCAGCGCTACCTGCCCTACCGCCACAATCCCCGCGATCCGGCCAGCCTGCCCGACAGCAATGTCACCGCGCTCGCGCTGGACGGCGACCGCGCCCTGTGGGTGGGCACTTACTCCGAATACCTGAGCCGCCTCGATCTGGGCAACGGCCAGATCCGCCGCTACGCCGCATCCGCGCCCAGCCATCCGCACCGACAGGTGATGGCGGTCCTGCCGTACCGCGGCCAGATCTGGGTCGGCACGGTGGCGGGGCTGGAGCGACTCGATCCCGAAACCGGCAAGCGCGAGAAGGTCCTGCCGCTGGAAAGCCAGGTCCAGGGCGCGGCGAGCCGGCAGACCCTGCTCGCCACGCGCGACGGCGTGGGCTGGTACGCCGGCCCGCTCGGCCTGTACCGGCTCGACGGCGGTAGCGCACTGGAACGCGTCGGTCCCGACATCGCCGTGACCAGCCTGTTCCAGGATCACGGCGGCCAGCTGTGGCTGGGCCGGCGCGATGGTCTGTTCCGCCTGCACAGCAACGGCCGCGAGCTGGTGCGGATGTGGCCGCAGGATCCCGTCGACGCCGGATTCGTGCCGATGGTGCGCGCCATCGCGCAGGCGCCGGACCGCAAGCTGTGGTTCTCGGTGTATGGCTACGGACTGCGCCGCTTCGATCCCGTGACGGGCCAGGCGGAGGAGGTGCGCGAGGAACCGGGCATCGACGCCAGCCTGCCGGACGATTCGGTCAATGCGCTGATGGTCGACCGCGGCGGCATGCTCTGGGTCGGCGGGCAGTTCCGCGGCGTCGCGGTGGCCGATCCGCGCGGCACGCGCTTCCGCTACGTGTTCAACCTGGAACGCCCGCGCCGCTCCGACAGTCCGGCCTCGGCCGACAGCATCCGCGCGGTCGTACAGGCTCAGGACGGCGCGCTGTGGCTGGGCACCGACAACGCACGGCTGCTGCGTTACGACCAGAAGCAGGATCATTTCGACGACCTCAGCGGTCTGCTCAGCGAGGACGGCCGCGCACCGTACGTGACCGGCTTCGCGCCGGCCGACCCGGGCGATCTGTGGGTCGCGACCGACGCGGGCCTGTACCGGCTCGATCCGCAGCGCCGCACCGCGCGACACCAACCGGTGCCGGAACTCGGACGCACGCCGCTGCGCACACTCGCGGCCGGACGCGACGGCACGCTGTGGATCGGCAGCCACGGTTTCGGCGTGTACCGCTACCGTCCCGACACCGGCGAACTACAGCACTACCCGTATCGCGAGAACGACCCCAGCGGATTGAGCTATCCGGTCGTGCACGCCATCGCCGAGGATCGTCACGGCCATGTCTGGTTCGGCACCGGCGACGGCCTCGACATGCTCGATCCGAAGACGGGGCGGATCCGTCATTTCCGCCACGACAACAACGATCCGGAAAGCCTGTCCGGCAACCGCGTGCGCGCGCTGCACCTCGCGCACGATGGTTCGCTGTGGGTCGGCACGCATGCCGGCCTGAGCCGCGTCGTCGAAGGCGGCGACGATCGCATCCGTTTCACCCATCCGCTGACCGGCACGCTCAGCAGCACGCAGGTGCCGGTGGTGTTCTCCATCGCCGAAGGCCCGGCGGGTCGCCTGTGGCTGAGTACCGCGGCGGGCATCCTGCGCTACGACATGCGCAGCGAGCGCACGCGCAGCTACGGCCTCGCCGACGGCCTGCAGGACCTGGAATTCCACGGCGGCTCGGTCGCGCACCTCAGCGACGGACGCATCGTGTTCGGTGGCGTGCGCGGACTCAACCTGTTCGATCCGCGGCAGATGCGCGACTCGGGTTACACCGCGCCGCTGCGCTTGCTCGGTGCGTGGGTCGGCAACCAGGCCACCGCCGATCCGCGTGCGTTGTGGCAGCCGAAGGAACTCAACCTCGACGAAGGCGCGGGCCTGTTGCGCCTGCGCGTGGGCGCACTGGATTTCGCGCCGACCGCCGGACTGCGCTACCGCTACCGGATGGATGGCTTCGACAAGGACTGGATCGACAATGGTGCGCAGTCCGACATCACCTACACACGCCTGCCGTACGGCCATTACACCTTCCAGGCGCAGGTGACTGCCCGCGACGGTTCGTGGAATCCGCAGACGCTGGAGATCCCGATCACCGTGGCGCCGCCGCTGTGGCGGCATCCTCTGGTGATCGCGGCCGGCGTGGTCGTGCTGCTCGCGCTGATCGGCGCGCTGGCGTGGCGACGCCACCAGGATCGCCGACGCGAGCGCGGCTACTTCGCGCAGATCCGCGAACGCGACGAGCGCCTGAAGCTCGCGCTGTGGGCCTCGGGCGAACAGTTCTGGGACTACGATCTGGAGAACCGCGTGCTGCGCCGCACGCGCGCAGACGACCAGGCCGGCCTGACGCCGGACCTCGGCGTGCAGACGCTGGTCGATGCGAATCTGCAGATCCATCCCGACGACATGCCGCACGCGATCGCCAAGCTCAAGCGCCATCTGCGTGGTGAAGCGGCGCTGTACCTGTCCGAACATCGCGTGCGCGAGCCCGACGGCAAGTGGGTGTGGATGCGCGCACGCGGCCGTGTGGTCGAGCGCCACGCTGACGGTCGTGCGATGCGCGTGGCCGGCACCGCGCGCGACATCACCGCCAGCCGCAGCGCCGAGCGCGATCGCCGCATCGCCGGGCAGGTGCTCAACAGCATGATCGAAGCGGTGGCGGTGTTCGACCAGGAGTTCCGCTTCGTCTCGGTCAATCCTGCGTTCACCCGCATGACCGGTTACAGCGACGCGGAAGTGATCGGCCGTCCGACGCGCCTGCTCGACAGCGAACAGCACGATCCCGCGTTCTACCAGCACGTGCGCGGCGAACTGCGCCGCAACGGGCGCTGGTCGGGCGAGATCTGGCAGCAGCGCAAGAACGGCGACGAGTTCCTGTGCTGGTTCCAGGGCAGCGAAGTGCTCGATGCCGGCGGCCAGCACGGTCATTACGTCGCGGTGCTGGGCGACATCACCGACCAGAAGCGCGCCGAGCAGGAACTGCGCTACCTCGCCAACTACGACACGCTCACCAGCCTGCCCAACCGCGCGCTGCTGTCGGAACGGCTGTCGCGTGCGATCGTGCGCGCGCGCCGGCAGAACAGCCGCATCGCGATGCTGTTCCTCGACCTGGACCGCTTCAAGGACATCAACGATTCGCTCGGCCATGCCGCCGGCGACCGCATCCTGCGCGCGGCCGCGATCCGCCTGCAGCAGGCGGTCGGCGCGCAGCACACGGTCGCGCGCCTGGGTGGAGACGAGTTCACCGTTCTGCTGGAGAACCTCGAACAGGTCGAGCAGGCCGAACAGGTCGCGCGCGATGTGCTGCTCGCGTTCGAAACGCCGCTCGACATCGACCAGCGCCACGACGTGGTGATCTCACCGTCGATCGGCATCAGCCTGTATCCCGACCACGCGCTGGTGCCGACCGATCTGCTCAAGCACGCCGACACCGCGATGTACCAGGCCAAGGCCGCGGGACGTCGCACTTTCATGCGTTACACCGAGGCGATGGACGTGGAGATCCGCGGCCGCGCCACGATCTCCGCCGCATTGCGCGGCGTGCTCGATCGCAACGAACTGCGCCTGGTGTTCCAGCCCAAGCTGTCGCTGGACCAGTCGCGCATCACCGGCGTGGAAGCGCTGCTGCGCTGGACCAGCCCGGAGCTGGGCGATATCTCGCCGGCGCAGTTCATCCCGCTGGCGGAAGAGAGCGGCCTGATCCTCGACATCGGCGAATGGGCGCTGCGCGAAGCGTGCTCGGTGCTCAAGGGCTGGCGCATGAAGGGACTGGACCAGCTCACGATGGCGGTCAACGTCTCCTCGCTGCAGCTGCTGCGCGGCAACCTGCCCAAGCAGGTCGCGCGCGCACTGGTCGAAAGCGGCGTGCCGCCGGAGATGCTGCAGCTGGAACTCACCGAGAGCGTGATCATGGCCAACGCCGGGCAGACCTCGGCGACGCTCGATGCGCTGCGCGCGCTCGGCGTAGGCCTGGCGATCGACGACTTCGGCACCGGCTATTCCTCGCTGGCCTACCTCAAGCGCCTGCCGATCAACACGCTGAAGATCGACAAGGAATTCATCGGCGACCTCACCCGCGACGCCGACGATGAGGCGATCACCACGACGGTCATCGCGATGGCGCATTCGCTCGGCCTGACCGTGATCGCCGAAGGCGTGGAAACGGAAGCGCAGATGCAGTTCCTGCGCGGACGCGGCTGCGACGAGATCCAGGGCTACTGGCTCGCGCGTCCGCTGGAAGCGGCCAGCTGCCTGTCCTTCATCCGTGCGTGGACGCCCCATTCGGTGCCCACCAGCGGTGGGACCGTCGGCACGGTTTCCTGAACCGGTCCGGCCGCTGGCCGGACGCCCCGCGGCGTGGCCTTGACCCGGTCCCGGGCCCTGCTATCGTGCCCGGCATGGAACAGGCCCAACTCCTCGCCCAACTGCAGTCGCTGGTCGACCGTGTCGAGCAGTTGGCCGAGCGTTCGCGCCGGCTCAGCGAAGAGAACCGCAGCCTGCGCCAGCAGCAGGAACAGCTGATGGGCGAACGCTCCACGCTGCTGGCGAAGAACGAGCAGGCACGCACGCGGGTCGAGGCGATGATCGCGCGACTCAAATCGCTGGAACAGCACACGTGAGCATGCAATGAGCAGCACCAGCGAAGTGGTGAGCATCCGCCTGCTCGACCGCGAATACACAGTGGGTTGCGAACCGGGCGAACGCGACAGCCTGCTGTCCGCGGCGAAGCTGCTCGACAGCAAGATGCGCGAGGTGCGCGGCAACAACCGCATGGCCGCGCTCGATCGCGTCGCCGTGCTTGCTGCATTGAACCTCGCGCACGATCTGCAGCAGATCCGCGACGAGAACGCCACGCGCGATCGCGATCTCACGCGCACGCTGAGCGATCTGCACCGACGCCTCGACGACCTGTTCGACGCGCCCGCGCGCTGATGCATTCGACGTTGCGCATATCGCGCTGAATCGTTCCGCATACCGTGCCGACGAGCGGGCACACCCATTGGGGTCGTCGCGCTATACTTCGTCCACGTCCTCTGCTGTGCGCGACAGCGTGCGCAAACATTCGCCTTGTCCCTTATTGACGACCACGGGGGCGCGGCGGAGGCCCGGAGTGCAAGTCCGCCTCGTAGCGGGAAGCCCGACGGCATCCAAGCGTCCCCACTTGAACCCCGGGTTCAAGGTCGTTTCGCAAGCATCGCCATTGGCGGAGGACTTCCTTTCACGATCACGGCCCGCGGGCCGGGTCCCGGTTCGGGCGCGGAATCGCGCCCGCATCTTTTCCAGCGTCCGGTTCACTGCACGATGCCCCGTTCACCCGCCGGCGATCGCGCCGACCGCACCAGAGGATCCCGCGCCGCATGACGGCTGACCGCTCGGCGCTGCGCCGTGAACTCCGCGAACGCCGCCGCGCGCTGCCCGCTTCGCAGCGGATCGCCGCTGCCGAATCGCTGGCCTCGAAGCTGCTGACCCTGCCGTTCGCGCCGCAGTCGGGCTATGTCGCCGGCTACTGGGCCACGGACGGCGAGATCGCGCTGCATGTGTGGCAACTGCAGCTTCCCGCTGAATGCGTCTACTGCCTGCCCGTGCTGCACGAAGACGGTCGCCTGCGTTTCGCGCCCTGGCGTCCCGGCGATGCGCTGGTCAGCAACCAGCACGGCATTCCCGAGCCCGATATCGCGCCGACATCGCTGCTGGATGCAGAGCAGATATGCCTGGTCGTCGCGCCGCTCGTGGGTTTCGACGAGCGCGGCCACCGGCTCGGCATGGGCGGCGGCTGGTACGATCGCAGCTTCGCGACCCGGCACACGCGCCCTGCGCCGCCGTGGCTGGTCGGAGCGGCATTCGACGTCCAACGCGTCGACCGCCTCGACCGCGAGGACTGGGACGTCGCCCTCGACGCGGTGTGCACCGAATCGACCACGCTCGACTGCAGCAGGACACCCGCATGAGCGCCCGACGCCGCTACTGGCTGATGAAGAGCGAACCCGACACGTTCTCGATCGACGATCTGGAGCGCGTGCGGACCGAACCCTGGAACGGCGTGCGCAACTACCAGGCGCGCAACTTCATGCGCGACGGGATGCAGGTCGGCGACGGCGTGCTCTTCTACCACTCCAATACCGAAGTGCCCGGCATCGTCGGCACCGCGACCGTCGCCAGCAAGGCGTATCCGGACGAAACCCAGTTCGACTCGAAGTCGGTCTATTTCGATTCCAAGAGCACGCGCGAGGAGCCGCGCTGGTTCCTCGTCGACGTCGCGTTCGAGCGCAAGTTCTCGCGCACGATCACGCTGGACGAGATGAAGCAGCATGCCGCGCGACTGGGCGAGGACTTCGCACTGATCCGCCGCGGCAATCGCCTGTCGGTGCTGCCGGTCTCCGCGGCGCAGTGGAAGTACCTGCTGTCGCTGGAATGACGCGCGCCAGCTCCCCCGAATTCCCAAACACGGTTGCATGAAATGAGCGAAGCCAAGCGCCTGGCCGGCGAGAAAGCCATCGAGTACGTCGAGGACGGCATGATCGTCGGCGTCGGCACCGGCTCCACCGTCGCCTTCTTCATCGATGCGCTCGCGCGGATCAAGGATCGCATCAAGGGTGCGGTATCGAGTTCGGACCAGAGCACGCAGCGCCTGCGCGCGCACGGCATCGAGGTGCTCGATCTCAATTCCACCGGCACGCTGTCGCTGTACGTGGACGGCGCGGACGAATGCGATCCGCACAAGCGGCTGATCAAGGGCGGTGGCGCGGCGCTGACGCGCGAGAAGATCATCGCCGAGGCGAGCCAGACCTTCGTCTGCATCGTCGATCCGAGCAAGCGCGTCGATGTGCTGGGACGCTTTCCGTTGCCGGTGGAAGTCATTCCGATGGCACGCAGCCTGGTGGCGCGCGAGATCCAGGCGATGACGCGCGGCCAGCCGGTGTGGCGTCAATCCGCCGATGGTGCGGGCGTGGTCACCGACAACGGTAACGTGATCCTGGACATCCACGGCCTGTCCATCGTCGATCCCGTCGGCCTGGAGCAGGCGATCAACCAGATCCCGGGCGTGGTCAGCGTGGGCCTGTTCGCGCGTCGTCCGGCCGATGTGGTGATCGTCGGCGGCGAACCGCCGACCGTCCTCTGAGGGCTCGCCGCCGTCTCGCACGCTGAGACCCGGTCTCGCGACAATGGAATCGCGCGCGCGGCTGCGCCCGCGCGCTGCGAGACTGACTTCCCCGTCCGACCCGGCGGGTATTGCCGATGACCCTGCGCTGCCTTTTCGTCGACTTCAATTCGTACTTCGCGTCGGTCGAGCAGTACGACGATCCGTCCCTGCTCGGACGTCCCGTCGCGGTCGTACCCGTGATGTCGGCGACCACGTGCTGCATCGCCGCCAGCTACGAAGCGAAGGCGTTCGGCGTGAAAACCGGTACGCCGGTGTGGGAAGCGCTGGAGCTATGCCCCGACCTGACGCTGCGCGAAGCGCGCCCCGCGCGCTACGTGGCCATGCACCATCGGCTGATGGCGGCGATCGAGGACTGCATCCCGCACGGAAAGGCGGAGTCGATCGACGAAGTTCCATGCTGGCTGATCGGACGCGAGCGCCGGCGTGAGAACGCCGAGGCCATCGCGCGACGGATCAAGCAACGGTTCGTCGACGAGGGATTGAGCCCCGCCATCCGCTGCTCGATCGGCATCGCGCCCAATCGCTTCCTCGCCAAGACGGCGTCCGACATGCAGAAGCCGGACGGATTGACCGTACTCGAGGACGCCGATCTTCCGCATGCGCTGCATGGTCTTGCCCTGCGCGAGTTCTGTGGCATCGGGCCTTCGATGGAGCAACGCCTGCTTCGTGCCGGCATCCGCACCGTCGAGCAGCTGTGCGCGGCATCGCGACAACAGTTGCGTCTGGCCTGGGGCAGCGTGGAAGGCGAACGCTATTGGCTGCAGCTCCGTGGGCACGAACTGCCACGACCCGCCGAGCAGCGCAGTTCGCTCGGCCATTCGCATGTGCTCGGCCCGGAGTTGCGCAGCTTCGATGGTGCGCGAGCGGTGCTGTTCAAGCTGCTCGCCAAGGCCGCGATGCGCTTGCGGCACGAGGGATTCGTGGCCGGCGGCCTGTCGATCCGGATTCGCTTCGTCGGCGTGGAAGAACGCTTCGAACGCGATATGACTTTCGCGGCGCTGGACGATACGCCGACGCTGCTCGGGTTGCTGGGGGAACAACTCGAGGCGCTTCGCGGAACGGATCGATTAGGGCGTGTCCGGTCGCGTCGTCATCCGCCGCTGTCCGTGGCCGTGACCCTGACGCACCTTCAAGCTCGTGACGCCGTGACCCACGAACTCCTCCAGCCGCGTGGCCGCGCGAAAGCGCTGAGCGCGACGCTGGACTCCATCAACCGGCGCTACGGCAACAACACGCTGTACTTCGGTGCAATGCAGGATGCCGTCACGCAGGACGCCGCACCGATGCGCATTCCCTTCTCGAACATCCCGGAAGCGAGCCTGGAAGAGGATGCGGTGACCACGCGCAAGCAGGTACGGGATTCAGGAGAGGAGCTCTGGCTCCAGCGCGAACGGCAGTTCAAGGTCATGGCGGAACTGGCTCATCGCCAAGCGCGCACGCGGCCGATCAAACCGACCTTGCCCGCCGCGTATGGCGCGGGCGGATGGGTGCGCACGCAAACCGATTCGGACTCGGATGAAACAGCGCCGTCGTTGTTTTGATCGCAACCGGATGCACTCGGCGGCTGCCTTGATTCTCGGCTCATCTAACCGGCACTAGCGCACCGGGAACCCCCAACGCAAACCTCAGGTCCGCGGCCCGCAGGTCGCTGCGGCGATAATGTTTCGGATTATGTTTGGCGCAAAGAAGAACGCCCCGTCCTTTTGGGACGGGGCGTTCGGGATAAATGTCCAGCGATGACCTACTCTTGCATGGCTTAAGCCACACTACCATCGGCGCGGGTGCGTTTCACTTCCGAGTTCGGAAAGGGATCGGGTGGGACCACACCGCTATGGTCACTGGACAAGGGGGTGAAGCGGCGCATGAGCGCCAGCTTGCATGGGGTGGAAAAGTAGCGAGTCAGGCGAATGTCGTCGACGTATCGTCGAGTCCAAGGCCACTTGAGGTTATATGGTCAAGCCACACGGATCATTAGTACAGGTTAGCTCAATGCATTGCTGCACTTACACACCCTGCCTATCAACCACCTGGTCTTGATGGTTCCTTTAGGGGAGTCAAGCTCCCGGGAGATCTCATCTTGAGGCGCGCTTCCCGCTTAGATGCTTTCAGCGGTTATCGCTTCCGAACATAGCTACCCGGCAGTGCCACTGGCGTGACAACCGGAACACCAGAGGTTCGTCCACTCCGGTCCTCTCGTACTAGGAGCAGCCCCTCTCAAATCTCCAACGCCCACGACAGATAGGGACCGAACTGTCTCACGACGTTCTGAACCCAGCTCGCGTACCACTTTAAATGGCGAACAGCCATACCCTTGGGACCGACTACAGCCCCAGGATGTGATGAGCCGACATCGAGGTGCCAAACACCGCCGTCGATATGAACTCTTGGGCGGTATCAGCCTGTTATCCCCGGAGTACCTTTTATCCGTTGAGCGATGGCCCTTCCATACAGAACCACCGGATCACTAAGACCTACTTTCGTACCTGCTTGATCCGTCGATCTTGCAGTCAAGCACGCTTATGCCTTTGCACACAGTGCGCGATGTCCGACCGCGCTGAGCGTACCTTCGTGCTCCTCCGTTACACTTTGGGAGGAGACCGCCCCAGTCAAACTACCCACCATACACGGTCCCCGATCCGGATTACGGACCCAGGTTAGAACGTCAAGCACTTCAGGGTGGTATTTCAAGGATGGCTCCACGCAAGCTAGCGCCTGCGTTTCATAGCCTCCCACCTATCCTACACAGAAGAACTCAACGTTCAGTGTAAAGCTATAGTAAAGGTTCACGGGGTCTTTCCGTCTTGCCGCGGGAACGCTGCATCTTCACAGCGATTTCAATTTCACTGAGTCTCGGGTGGAGACAGCGCCGCTGTCGTTACGCCATTCGTGCAGGTCGGAACTTACCCGACAAGGAATTTCGCTACCTTAGGACCGTTATAGTTACGGCCGCCGTTTACCGGGGCTTCGATCAAGAGCTTCGCCTTGCGGCTGACCCCATCAATTAACCTTCCGGCACCGGGCAGGCGTCACACCCTATACGTCCACTTTCGTGTTTGCAGAGTGCTGTGTTTTTGATAAACAGTCGCAGCGGCCTGGTCACTGCGGCCCTTCTCAGCTATTAACCAAAAAGGGCGCACCTTCTCCCGAAGTTACGGTGCTATTTTGCCTAGTTCCTTCACCCGAGTTCTCTCAAGCGCCTGAGAATTCTCATCCTGCCCACCTGTGTCGGTTTACGGTACGGTCTGCGTAAGCTGAAGCTTAGGAGCTTTTCCTGGAAGCGTGATATCGGTTGCTTCGCCCTAATGGGCTGGTCCTTAGTCTCAACGTTGCCCCCCCGGATTTGCCTAAGGGGACCGCCTCAACTCTCTCACCGGGACAACCAACGCCCGGCCAACCTAACCTTCTCCGTCCCTCCATCGCACTTACGCGAGGTGCTGGAATATTAACCAGCTTCCCATCGACTACGCATTTCTGCCTCGCCTTAGGGGCCGACTCACCCTGCGTCGATTAACGTTGCGCAAGGAAACCTTGGGCTTTCGGCGTGCGGGCTTTTCACCCGCATTATCGTTACTCATGTCAGCATTCGCACTTCCGATACCTCCAGCGGACTTCTCAATCCACCTTCATCGGCTTACGGAACGCTCCTCTACCGCGCACACAAAGTGTGCACCCCAAGCTTCGGTTCCGTGCTTAGCCCCGTTAAATCTTCCGCGCAGACCGACTCGACCAGTGAGCTATTACGCTTTCTTTAAAGGGTGGCTGCTTCTAAGCCAACCTCCTGGCTGTCTGTGCCTTTCCACATCGTTTTCCACTTAGCACGAAATTTGGGACCTTAGCTGTGGGTCTGGGTTGTTTCCCTTTTCACGACGGACGTTAGCACCCGCCGTGTGTCTCCCATGCATTCTGTCCTGGTATTCGGAGTTTGCCATGGTTTGGTAAGTCGCAATGACCCCCTAGCCATAACAGTGCTCTACCCCCAGGAAGATTCACATGAGGCGCTACCTAAATAGCTTTCGAGGAGAACCAGCTATCTCCGGGTTCGATTAGCTTTTCACTCCTAATCACACCTCATCCCCTACCTTTGCAACGGGAGTGGGTTCGGGCCTCCAGTTGATGTTACTCAACCTTCACCCTGGGCATGACTAGATCACCCGGTTTCGGGTCTACTGCCCGCGACTATGCGCCCTTATCAGACTCGGTTTCCCTTCGCCTCCCCTATACGGTTAAGCTCGCCACGAACAGTAAGTCGCTGACCCATTATACAAAAGGTACGCCGTCACCCTTGCGGGCTCCGACTGCTTGTACGCACACGGTTTCAGGGTCTATTTCACTCCCTTCACCAGGGTTCTTTTCGCCTTTCCCTCACGGTACTGGTTCACTATCGGTCGGTCAGGAGTATTTAGCCTTGGAGGATGGTCCCCCCATGTTCAGACAGGGTTTCTCGTGCCCCGCCTTACTCGATTTCATCGAATGAGCCCCTTCGCATACTGGGCTGTCACCGTCTATGGCCGACCTTTCCAGGTCGTTTTGCTGAAACTCATTCGACTTAAGGGCTAGTCCCCGTTCGCTCGTCACTACTTAGGGAATCTCGGTTGATTTCTTTTCCTCCGGGTACTTAGATATTTCAGTTCTCCGGGTTTGCTTCCAGCAGCTATGTATTCACTGCAGGATACTGCTTGCGCAGTGGGTTTCCCCATTCGGACATCGCGGGATCAATGCTTGTTGCCAGCTCCCCCGCGCTTTTCGCAGGCTGCCACGTCCTTCATCGCCTCTGACCGCCAAGGCATCCAC